>NZ_CP006821.1:982755-1310340 GCF_000600085.1 Helicobacter pylori oki112 | reverse complement strand
CTTGCTTGAAAAAAGAATGCCAAGACATTTATATTTTAACCCCCATTCTTGCGCAAAATGTCGCTCAAGGCTTAGAAAGTTTGTGCGATGGGGTGATTAGCGTGTATCGCCCTGAATGTTTTGTCTCTGTGGAGCATCATTATAAAGAACTCAAGCGATTAAGCAATGAAGAAATTGAAAAATACTTGGGCGCTAACAACGCGCCCAATTTAAAAAAGGAACATTAAATATGGATTTTATCACCATCAATTCTAGTAACAAAACCGAAGAGTTCGCTCTCAAACAAGTGGCCAAACAAGCCACCAGCTCTCTTTTATATCGCTTAGGAAAAACCATCATTTTAGCGAGCGTGTGCACAGAAAGAGAGCCTGTGAGTGAAGATTTTCTGCCTTTAGTGGTGCAGTTTTTAGAAAAATCTTATGCAGCCGGAAAGATCCCGGGCGGTTTTGTTAAAAGAGAAGGCAGGGCGCAAGATTTTGAAATCTTAACCTCTAGGCTTATAGACAGGACTTTACGCCCTTTATTCCCTAAAGACTACCGCTACCCTACGCAGATCACTTTAATGGTTTTAAGCCATGATATTGAAAATGACTTGCAGGTTTCTGCTTTAAACGCCGCTTCAGCCGCTCTTTTTTTATCCCATATCGCTCCCATTAAAAGCGTGAGCGCTTGCAGGATCGCTAGGGTGGATAACGAATTTATCATTAACCCTAACACAAGCCTTTTGAATCAATCCAGTTTGGATTTGTTCGTGTCAGGAACGAAAGAGAGTTTGAACATGATAGAAATGCGTTCTTTGGGGCAACAATTAAACGCTTTAGAAGAGCCTTTAATGCTAAAAGCTTTAGAATTGGCTCAAAAAAGTTTGAAAGAAACTTGCACGCTTTATGAAGAGATTTTCACGCCCCACCAAAACGAGCTGCTTTTTAAAGAGAGCCAAGCAATAGTCTTTAATGAAAGGCTGTTAGATTTATTGAAAAATCAGTATTTTGATGAAATCATCAAAGGCATTGAAAGTTCTGCTTTGAGCGAGCGAGAAAATGTTTTCAATGAAATTGCCAGAAAAATCAGTGAAGCCCACTCAGAATTCAGTTTAGAAGAAATTGAATTATCTTTAGAAAAAGTGAAAAAAACTGAGATAAGACGCATGATCATTAAGAATAAAATCCGCCCGGATAAGCGCGCGTTAGAAGAAGTGCGACCCATTTTGATAGAGAGCGATTTGCTCCCTATGGCGCATAGCTCCATTTTATTCACTAGGGGGCAAACGCAAAGCTTAGTGGTAGGGGTTTTAGGCACGGATAATGACGCTCAAACCCATGAGAGTTTGGAGCATAAAGCCCCTATTAAAGAGCGCTTCATGTTTCATTACAATTTCCCTCCTTTTTGCGTGGGCGAAGCGAGTTCTATTGGCGCGACTTCAAGGCGCGAATTAGGGCATGGGAATTTGGCTAAAAGAGCCTTAGAAACGAGCATTAAAAATAAAGAGCAGGTGATACGATTGGTTTCTGAGATTTTAGAAAGCAATGGTTCAAGCTCAATGGCGAGCGTGTGCGCAGGCTCTTTAGCCCTTTATGCAAGCGGTGTGGAAATTTATGATCTAGTCGCTGGGGTGGCTATGGGCATGGTGAGCGAAGGGCAAGATCACGCTATTTTAAGCGATATTAGCGGCTTAGAAGACGCAGAAGGCGATATGGATTTTAAGATTGCTGGGAATTTAGAAGGCATTACGGCTATGCAAATGGATACCAAAATGAGCGGTATCAAGCTAGAAATTTTATACCAAGCCTTACTCCAAGCTAAAGAAGCGCGGAAACATATTTTAAAAATCATGCATGAAGCGAAAGAAAAGATTGTGATCAATTTTTCCCATTTGCCCACGACTGAAATTTTTAATGTCGCGCCCGATAAAATTGTAGAAATTATCGGTCAAGGGGGGCGTGTGATTAAAGAGATAGTGGAAAAGTTTGAAGCTAAAATTGATTTGAATAAACCGAGCGGTGAAGTGAAAATCATGGGGAATAAAGAACGGGTTTTAAAGACTAAGGAATTTATTTTAAACTATTTGCATTCTTTAGATCAAGAATTGGAGCAATACGCTATTGATGAGGTGCTAGAAGCTCAAGTGAAACGAATCGTAGATTTTGGGGCGTTTTTAAGCTTGCCTAAGGGGGGCGAAGGCTTGTTGAGAAAACAACACATGGACAGGTGTCAAGTGGTTTTAAAAGAAGGCGATAGCATCAAATGTAGGGTGATTAGTTTCAATAAGGGTAAAATCGCTTTGGATTTGGCTTAAAATTTTAAAAAGCGTTTTTTAAAAGCGTTTTTAAGCTAGTTTGTATTAAAATAAATTCTTGCTTGTATTTTTGAAAGTAGAGGAACGATTCGAAATGAAAATCAAGCCCAATTTTTGAAACGGAGTGCGAAAATGAAATTTTTAGCGTTATTTTTTCTGGCTTTAGCGGGCGTTGCTTTCGCTCATGATGGTGGAATGGGTGGGATGGATATGATTAAATCTTATTCTATCTTAGGAGCGATGATCGGTTTAGGGATTGCCGCTTTTGGTGGGGCGATCGGCATGGGGAATGCGGCCGCAGCGACCATTACAGGCACAGCGAGAAACCCAGGAGTGGGCGGTAAATTGCTCACAACCATGTTCGTGGCCATGGCGATGATTGAAGCGCAAGTGATTTATACTCTAGTGTTTGCTATTATCGCTATTTATAGTAACCCATTCTTAAGTTAAGGGTTTTGATGGGCTAAATTATTGCTTAAAAAGCATGATTTAGCTATAATATTTGTTTATTTTAAATTTTTAGCACTGGTGGTGGAATTGGTAGACACGCCATCTTGAGGGGGTGGTGGGAGCAATCTCGTGCGAGTTCGAGTCTCGCCCAGTGCACCATTAAGTTTCTTTAAGGAATAAGTGGGTATAATCTCACTCTTTGCTTTATACACGCCGAAGTGGTGGAATTGGTAGACACGCTAGACTCAAAATCTGGTGGGAGCAATCCCGTGTCGGTTCGAGTCCGACCTTCGGCACCACTACTAGTAATTTTTTTCAATCTGCTTTTTATCTTTTTCGTTTAAAATAGTTTTATCCCAAATAAATGCCAAATCAATGTGGATTAGTGGGTTCTTTAAACCTTTTTTAAAGGATTGTTAAGAGAATTTAAAAAAATTAAAAAAGAGAGCGTTTTACTCTATTAATTTTACTCCATTAAAAGGAGTGTGAGTTTGGGTATAATGGTAAGAAAAATTTGCATCAAATTTTATTAGAATGGATGAGAAAAATCTGCTTAAGTCATGTTGATCCAAATATATTTTAACCGGAGACTCTGTCATGCTAGATCTGTCTTATAGCCTGGAGCGTGTCTTGCAAGAAGACCCGGCAGCTAGGAATAAGTGGGAGGTGCTCTTGCTTTATCCGGGCATTCATGCACTGCTTTGTTACCGCCTAGCGCATGCGTTGCACAAGCGGAGGTTTTACTTCATTGCGCGCGCGCGCTTTCTCAGTTGGCACGCTTTATCACTGGGATAGAAATCCACCCGGGCGCTAAGATTGGGAGAGGGCTTTTTATTGATCATGGCATGGGTGTGGTGATTGGCGAGACCACAGAGATTGGGGATGATGTTACCATTTATCATGGCGTAACTCTAGGGGGCACGGGCAAGTTTAAGGGCAAGCGCCACCCTACTTTAGGCAACCGAGTGGTAGTGGGGGCTGGGGCTAAGGTCTTGGGCGCGATTTATGTGGGCGATGATGTGAGGATTGGGGCTAATGCGGTGGTGCTTTCAGATTTACCTACGGGTTCTACGGCTGTAGGCGCTAAAGCTAAAACCATCACAAAGGATCGTTAATTCTAGACAAGCGGTTGGAGTTTGCGCCATGCGGGTCATTTTGAGGTAAATTGATTTATTTTTATGAAATTTTAAAGTAAAAAAGAATTATTTTTGGAACTCGCACAACCTGATAAAAATGGGGTGATTCGTTGGGTAGGCGTTAGAGAATTTGTAGGGAAATATCAAGGATTGCAGCTAGGTAATGGGGGGAGTTGGTGTAGGAATAACTCATCTTTGGCTAAAGAATTTATATTAGAATTTGATAAAGGGCAAACTCCAGGAAATTCTATTGATAGAATACGCTTGAATGGCTATAATACCGAATGCGTTTTTAACCAAAGTATCCGTCAAGACATTAAAAATCACTATAAGCAACAATGTTGCGCGATGTGCGGTGCGTGCGGCAATTCTGAAAACACTCAAATAGAAGTGGATCATAAAGACGACCGCAAGGATGATTCAAGAGTTTCTGATTTAAACACACAGACTTTTGATGATTTTCAGGCTTTATGCAAAGCTTGTAATGATTAAGAAACGCCAGATTTGTAAAGAATGCAAAAGAGACTGGCTATAGATTTGATGCAACAAAAATTCTTGGCAATCATTATCCTTTCTACGAAGGGGAGACTGAATATGACGGTTGCTTGTTATCAATATGACCCCATACAATACAGGAAAACTTGCAATAATAGGATATTTAATGAAGGGTATCAAAAAGGTTATGGTAATGGGTATCAAATTGGATACCATCAAAAGACTACTTTATAGCGGTTGCAATGAACTACATCGGCTCTAAATACAAGCTCATTCCCTTTATTAAGGAAAATATCCATGCGGTTGCGGGCAATGATCTCTCTGGCGCGATTTTTTGTGATCTGTTCGCTGGGACGGGCATTGTGGGGCGTGCGTTTAAAAAAGCTGTTAATAAGATCATCTCTAATGATTTGGAATATTATAGCTTTGTTTTGAATCAAAATTATATCGGCAACATTCAAGAAATCCCTAATCAAGAAGAGCTTATTAATGAGATTAATAGCGTTACTTTAAAAAAGTGCTTTATCTATTCGCATTATTCTTTGGGGGGGAGTTCAAGGCAGTATTTTAGCGAAACAAACGCTCAAAAAATTGATGCGATGCGTCTAAAAATTGAAGAGCTTAAACTTTCTCAAAACATTGATAATTGCGCGTATTATTTTTTGCTCGCATCACTATTAGAGAGCGCGGACAAGGTGGCTAACACCGCTTCAGTTTATGGGGCTTTTTTAAAACGCCTTAAAAAAAGCGCTCAAAAAGAACTCATCTTAAAAGGCGCTCATTTTGATTTGAGTTTAAACGCTAATGAAGTGTACCAGCAGGATTCTAATGATTTGATTGGAAAGATTTCAGGGGATATTTTGTATTTAGATCCCCCTTACAATGCGAGGCAATACGGGGCGAATTACCATTTATTGAACACGATTGCTGCTTATACGCCCTTTACTCCAAAAGGTAAAACCGGCTTGCCCAGTTACCAGAAATCCTCTTTTTGCTCTCGTGCTAAAATCTTAAACGCTTTTGAAAACTTGATCAAAAAAGCGCGATTCAAATACATCTTTTTAAGCTATAACAATGAAGGGCTTATGAGTGAAACAGAGATTGGAAATATCTTAAAAAAATACGGTGCTTACTCCTTAACTACCAAAACTTACATGCGTTTTAAAGCGGATAACAAACGCACCCATAAAGCCGCGCACACCAAAGAGTGTTTGCATATTCTTATCAAATAAGAGTCAAAACAACCCAACCTTTAAAAACGAGCTTTAAGTTAAAAAATCTAAAGAGCGTTAGAGTTTTTAAATAAGGCTTTAGCGGGCAGTATTTGATTAAAACCAATCCAAGATATTCCAATAATGATAAAAATAATCGCTTAAATACCGCTTGAATAAGGTAAAATGAAACCAAAATAAGCCTATAAAAAAGGGGAAATCATGGCGCTTGAAGTGGTTTTATGGGATTTTGATGGCGTGATTTTTGACAGCATGCATTTAAAAAATGAAGGGTTTAAGGCGTTGTTTCAAAAGCATGGTAACAAGAATCAAGAGGATTTGAAACAATTTGAAGTTTATCACTATCAAAGTGGGGGGATTTCAAGAAATGAAAAAATCCAATATTTTTATAACGAGATCTTAAAAACCCCTATCGCTCAAGAAGAAGTGGATGCATTAGCCCTAGAATTTGGCGCTATCATAGAGCAAAAGCTTTTTGATAGGGGGCATTTGAATAGTGAAGTGATGGCGTTTATTGATGAGCATTATCAAAATTACATTTTCCATATCGCTTCAGCGGCCTTGCATAGCGAATTGCAAGTGTTGTGCGAGTTTTTAGGGATCATTAAGTATTTTAAGAGCGTTGAAGGGAGTCCGCCCAATAAACCCAAGATCATCGCCAATATCATTCAAAAATACGCCTATAACCCAAGCCACATGCTAATGATAGGCGATAGCGTCAATGACTATGAAAGCGCTAAGGCTAATGAAGTGGCGTTTTTGGGTTACAACAGCAAGGTTTTGAAAAATTTAGTGGGTCAAAATGGCTATCAAGGGAAGTATTTGGAGAGCTTTAAGGGGTTTGATTTGCAAAATTTCATGAAAGAGTGAAGCTACTTGATTAGCCAAGCTTGTCTTTGTGCTGGCTCATGTCAATGATGACTTCACAGCGTTCAATCGTGCTTAAGCGGTGGGCGATAACGATTAGGGTTTTATTTTTAGCGATTTGATAGATTTCATCCATGATTTTACTCTCGGTTTCATTGTCTAGGGCTGAAGTGGCTTCATCTAAAACCAAAATTTCAGGGTTATCGTATAAGGCTCTTGCGATGCCTATGCGCTGTTTTTGACCGCCGCTAAGATTAGCACCCCCTTCGCCCACTTGGGTTTTAAGGCCCTCATGCTCGCATAAAAAATCATAAATATGAGCCATTTTGCACACCTTAATCAAGCGTTTTTCATCTATGGCGCTCCCAAAAGCGATATTATCCCCCACAGTGCCATCAAAAAGGTAAATATTTTGGGGGATATAGCCTATTTTTTTACGCCATGAGCGCCTGTTTTCGTTGGTTAAAAGGGTGTTATCAATAAAAATTTCCCCACTTTTAGGGTAAGTAAGCCCCATAATAATATCCGCCAGCGTGGATTTTCCGCACCCGCTATGGCCTATGAGAGCGACTTTTTGACCTTTTTGAATGGTGAGGTTAAAATCTTTCAAAACCGGGTGTTTTGACTTATAAGCGAATGAAATGTTTTGAAGAGTGATTTTTTCATTAAAGTCTAAAGGGACTAAATCCTCTTCAACGATGGTTTTAGAAAGGCTTTTAAAAACAATGTTGGTCGCAAGCTGGTTGTAAGCGATTTCATTGTATTGATTCAAAACGCCAGTAACAGAAGGGAGCGTGCGATAAAGCGCTAGAGCATACATAGAAATGGTAGGAAGCACCATTTTAGCTTCGCCGTATTTGAATAAAATGTAAGCGACCGCTAAAATCAACAAACTAAAACCCACCGTTTCTAATGAATACCTGGGGACTACTTGCAGAGTAGAATAAATAATCTCGGTGTCATGGGCTTTACGGTTATTTTCTCCAAAAAGCTTGTGGGCTTCTTCGTGGTTGTCTTTGAGTTTAGTGATTTTGAAATTGCTGAAAAATTTTGAAAAAACTTTAAGCGTTTGCGCCCTAGATTTTGCCGCTATCTCGCCCTTTTTTTGAATAAGAACGGTGATTTTTTTAGTGATAATAAAAATTTGTATGGAGATGATTAGAGTGAATACAAGCGTTATCTTCCAGTTTGTGATTAATAGCGTGGAATAGAAAAAAACGATCACGGTTAATTCAGTGAGTAAATTCAAAAAAGCGTTAAAACTTGCAAACATGCCTTCTGCTTTATTGTTGATAATATCTCTTAAAGAATCCAAGTTGTGGTTAAGGTGGGAGAGGTAGTTGCTTTTAATGTGCTGTAAAAAAAGTTGTTGCTTGATTTGATAAGCTTTTTTATTGGAAAAACGCCCTTTCAAATAAGTGAAAGACACCCCATAAAACATCCTGAACAAATAAATCCCCACCAAGCAAAAACTAAAGAAATACATAAGGCGAACGGGAGATGAAAAATGGAAAAAATCATAGACCATTTTCCAGTCTTTATCGTCTAAAGCCCTGCTGGGATCGGAAGCGAGAGTGATAAAAGGCATTAGGAGGGTTAGAGACATCACTTCCACAAAAGAAGAAAAAACCGCCATCAGCACAAGCAGGAAAAAAACCATTTTTTCCTTGAAAGTGATGAGCATATAGATTTGCTTTAAAGAGCGTAAAAAGTATTTTAAAGTAGAAATTTTATGTTTTTTTTTCGCCATAATTTAAGTGTCCATAAATTCTTTTATATGTAATAAGTTTGAGCTGTGTTAAGCCAAATTGAGCTAGATTATAGCTAAATTTTAACCATGCTCTGTGCCATACGAATAATTTAGCTTTCTGTCATCATTTCTTGACAAGTCAAGTATAAAACTGCTATAATCCCAAGTCTTTGATTATTTTAGTTGCTGGCTTAGCTCAGTTGGTAGAGCAGCTGCCTTGTAAGCAGCAGGTCGGGGGTTCAAGTCCCTTAGCCAGCTCCAGTTAAAATGTTATTTTGCAAAGTTTTTGGTGAGATACTCAAGTGGCCAACGAGGGCAGACTGTAAATCTGCTGACTATGTCTTCCGTGGTTCGAATCCACGTCTCACCACCATTTTGTTTTTTTAGATGCGGGAATAGCTCAGTTGGCTAGAGCATCAGCCTTCCAAGCTGAGGGTCGCGGGTTCGAGTCCCGTTTCCCGCTCCATTTTTAGGATAACATTTTAGTTTTTGAGACGCCTATATAGCTCAGAGGCAGAGCACTTCCTTGGTAAGGAAGAGGTCGGCGGTTCAATTCCGCTTATAGGCTCCAGTTTATAATCTCTTGAATGGCGATAAGACAAAAATGTCTTAAATTTTGTGGTAGCATTTAGGAATACTTAGGATTTTGTTTAGTATAATTCTAAAATCCATTTCAAAAAATTAAGGAGAAATACAAATGGCAAAAGAAAAGTTTAACAGAACTAAGCCACATGTTAATATTGGAACCATTGGGCATGTAGACCATGGTAAAACGACTTTGAGTGCAGCGATTTCAGCGGTGCTTTCTTTGAAAGGTCTTGCAGAAATGAAAGACTATGATAATATTGATAACGCCCCTGAAGAAAAAGAAAGAGGGATCACTATCGCTACTTCTCACATTGAATATGAGACTGAAAACAGACACTATGCGCATGTGGATTGCCCAGGACACGCTGACTATGTAAAAAACATGATCACCGGTGCGGCACAAATGGACGGAGCGATTTTGGTTGTTTCTGCAGCTGATGGCCCTATGCCTCAAACCAGAGAGCATATCTTATTGTCTCGTCAAGTAGGCGTGCCTCACATCGTTGTTTTCTTAAACAAACAAGACATGGTAGATGACCAAGAATTGTTAGAGTTGGTAGAAATGGAAGTACGCGAGTTGTTGAGCGCGTATGAATTCCCTGGCGATGACACTCCTATCGTAGCGGGTTCAGCACTGAAAGCGTTAGAAGAAGCGAAAGCAGGCAATGTGGGTGAATGGGGCGAAAAAGTGCTTAAACTCATGGCTGAAGTGGATGCTTATATCCCTACTCCAGAAAGAGACACTGAAAAAACTTTCTTGATGCCGGTTGAAGATGTGTTCTCTATTGCGGGTAGAGGGACTGTAGTTACAGGTAGGATTGAAAGAGGTGTGGTGAAAGTAGGCGATGAAGTGGAAATCGTTGGTATCAGAGCTACACAAAAAACGACTGTAACCGGTGTGGAAATGTTTAGAAAAGAGTTAGAAAAAGGTGAAGCCGGCGATAATGTGGGCGTGCTTTTGAGAGGAACTAAAAAAGAAGAAGTAGAGCGCGGTATGGTTCTATGCAAACCAGGTTCTATCACTCCGCACAAGAAATTTGAGGGAGAAATTTATGTCCTTTCTAAAGAAGAAGGCGGGAGACACACTCCATTCTTCACCAACTATCGCCCACAGTTCTATGTGCGCACGACTGATGTGACTGGCTCTATCACCCTTCCTGAAGGCGTAGAAATGGTTATGCCTGGCGATAATGTTAAAATCACTGTAGAGTTGATTAGCCCTGTTGCGTTAGAGTTGGGAACTAAATTTGCGATTCGTGAAGGCGGTAGGACCGTTGGTGCTGGTGTTGTGAGCAATATTATTGAATAATATTAGCAAAAAGAGTTACCATAAAGGGTCATTATGAAAGTTAAAATAGGGTTGAAGTGTTCTGATTGTGAAGACATCAATTACAGCACAACCAAGAACGCTAAAACTAACACTGAAAAACTGGAGCTTAAGAAGTTCTGCCCAAGGGAAAATAAGCACACTCTTCATAAAGAAATCAAATTGAAGAGCTAACTCTTTCTTTGGTGTTGTGATTTAAAAGGAGGGGAGGTTAGGTCAGTAGCTCCAATGGTAGAGCGTCGGTCTCCAAAACCGGTTGTTGGGGGTTCGAGTCCCTCCTGGCCTGCCATCTACTGATTTATTCTATCAAATTTGTGTTTCAATTGGATTGTTTTTAAATTTTTTAATTTTAGTTTAAGCTATTTTGGATAAAATTGAAAATTATTTTAATGTATAAATATATTAAGTTTAAGTGAGGGCGAAAAGAAACTATGGATAAATGGCTCATGCAATACAAATTAGCTAGAGAAGAGCTTTCTAAAGTGATATTTCCTATTAAAGAGCAGATACGCAACGCACTTATTTCTGTTTTGGTGGTGGTGAGTGCTATCACGCTGTTTTTAGCTTTGTTGGATTTTTCTCTAGGGGCTTTTGTCTCTAGTGTTCTATAGGTTGGTGGCTTTAAATAAGGAGAATAATGATGGATTGGTATGCCATACAAACTTATTCAGGGAGCGAGCAGTCCGTTAAGAAAGCGATTGAGAATCTAGCGAACGATCATAATATAAGAGATAGGATACAAGAGATCATTGTGCCTACTGAAGATATTATAGAGGTTTCTAAAAAAAGCAAGACGAAAGTAACGGAGCGAAGCCTTTATCCTGGATATGTTTTTATTAAGGTAGATTTAGACACGGTTTTGTGGCACAAGATACAATCTTTGCCAAGAGTGAGTCGTTTTATTGGAGAAAACAAAAAGCCAACCCCATTGAGTGAAGCGGATATTGGGCATATTTTAGAAAAAATGAATAACCGAGCGGCCCCCAAGCCCAAAATCTTTTTTGAGCAAGGCGAAGTGGTGCGCGTGGTGGAAGGCCCTTTTGCGAACTTTACCGCTACGGTGAAAGAGTATGATGTGGAACACCGCAAGCTCAAGCTCGATGTTTCTATTTTTGGTAGGAACACTCCAATAGAGATTTTGCATTCGCAAGTGGAAAAAATTATATAACTTTTAAGGAGAAAACATGGCTAAAAAAGTAGTCGGAGAAATCAAACTTCAAATCCCTGCCGGTAAGGCAAACCCTTCACCTCCCGTAGGGCCAGCGTTGGGTCAAAGAGGGGTTAATATCATGGAATTTTGTAAGGCTTTTAATGAGAGAACTAAAGACATGGGGAGTTTTAATATCCCGGTCATTATCACGGTTTATCAAGATAAGAGTTTCACTTTTATCACTAAAAAGCCTCCGGTAACGGATTTGATCAAAAAAGCTTCTGGGGTTGAAAAAGGTTCTGACAACCCGCTCAAAAATAAAATTGCAAAGCTCACCCACAAGCAAGTGGAAGAGATCGCACAATTGAAAATGGAAGATTTAAACACAAGCACCATGGAAGCGGCCAAAAAAATCGTTATGGGCAGCGCTAGGAGCATGGGCGTAGAAGTTGTGGATTGATTGGGTTTTGTTGAATTGAAAGAAATTTTTAAGGATTAGAATCGTGGCAAAAAAAGTATTTAAAAGATTGGAAAAACTTTTTTCTAAAATTCAAAACGATAAAGCGTATGGCGTAGAGCAAGGCGTAGAGGTGGTTAAGTCCCTCGCTTCAGCCAAATTTGATGAAACCGTGGAAGTAGCGTTAAGGCTAGGGGTTGATCCAAGGCATGCGGATCAAATGGTGCGCGGTGCGGTGGTGCTTCCTCATGGAACAGGGAAAAAAGTGAGGGTGGCTGTTTTTGCAAAAGACATTAAGCAAGATGAAGCCAAGAACGCTGGGGCTGATGTCGTTGGCGGAGACGATTTGGCTGAAGAAATCAAAAATGGTCGCATTGATTTTGACATGGTGATTGCAACACCTGATATGATGGCGGTTGTCGGTAAAGTGGGTAGGATTTTAGGCCCTAAGGGTTTGATGCCAAACCCTAAAACCGGAACCGTTACGATGGATATTGCTAAAGCGGTTACTAACGCTAAAAGCGGTCAAGTGAATTTCAGGGTGGATAAAAAGGGCAATGTTCATGCCCCTATTGGCAAGGCGAGTTTTCCTGAAGAAAAAATCAAAGAAAACATGCTTGAGTTGGTTAAAACGATCAATCGCCTAAAACCCAGTAGCGCGAAAGGCAAGTATATTAGAAACGCCGCTCTTTCGCTCACCATGTCGCCTTCAGTGAGTTTGGACGCACAAGAATTGATGGATATTAAATAGCGTTAGGAGTTTTTAATCTTAGGCTGAAGATCGTAAGAGCTAAAAAGCTTAAAATTTCTTTTTTAAAAAGATAATCTTGCAGAGGTCTAGTCTAGAAAGGAGGAAAAGATGCAAAAACAACATCAAAGGCAGCATAAAGTAGAGCTAGTCGCTAACTTAAAATCGCAATTTGCAGATGCCAAAGCCCTTTTAATTTGCGATTATAAGGGTCTTAGCGTGAGAAAGTTGGAAGCTTTAAGGAATAAGGCTCGCAATCAAGGCATTAAAGTGCAAGTGATTAAAAATACTCTTGCTCATATTGCCATGAAAGAGACCGGCTATTCTGATTTGGATTTGAAAGAAACCAATGTGTTTTTGTGGGGCGGTGATCAAATCGCTCTCTCTAAACTCGTGTTTGACTTCCAAAAAGAGCATAAAGATCACTTTGTGTTGAAAGCGGGCTTGTTTGATAAAGAAAGCGTTAGCGTAGCTCATGTGGAAGCGGTTTCAAAACTCCCAAGCAAAGAAGAGCTTATGGGAATGTTGCTTTCTGTTTGGACGGCTCCGGTGCGTTATTTTGTTACGGGTTTAGACAATTTGCGTAAAGCGAAAGAAGAAAACTAAGAGCCTATGATGGCTTTAATTTAAAAAAATTTGAAGGATTGGATTATGGCAATTTCAAAAGAAGAAGTGTTAGAATATATTGGTTCATTGAGCGTTTTAGAGCTTTCTGAATTGGTTAAAATGTTTGAGGAAAAATTTGGCGTGAGTGCGACTCCAACGGTCGTGGCGGGTGCGGCTGTAGCTGGCGGTGTAGCGGCTGAAAGCGAAGAAAAAACCGAATTTAATGTGATTTTGGCTGATAGCGGTGCTGAAAAAATCAAGGTGATTAAAGTGGTTCGTGAAATTACCGGACTTGGCCTGAAAGAAGCTAAAGACGCTACCGAAAAAACCCCTCATGTGCTTAAAGAGGGCGTGAATAAAGAAGAAGCTGAAACCATCAAGAAGAAACTTGAAGAAGTGGGCGCTAAGGTTGAAGTCAAGTAAGACTTAAAAACAGAAAGGTCTTTGCGCCTTTCTCTGATCTAGTGTGGCAGATGATTTTGCTCCATGATTTTGTTTGTGAGCGTGTGGCCTAAAGTGGTTAGTATTGCAGGTGGGTTTTTGGTATTTTTATCATGGATGGTTCTAAAGTTTAAAGATCCTTTTGCAATGCTTACTTGAATTAATGCATTAAATAACTCAAAATTTTTGATCAAAGGCTTGAAATATGTCAAAAAAAATTCCCCTAAAAAACCGCTTGAGAGCTGATTTTACAAAAACCCCAACAGATTTAGAAGTCCCTAATTTATTATTATTACAACGAGACAGCTATGATTCTTTCTTGTATTCCAAAGATGGCAAAGAGAGCGGGATTGAAAAGGTTTTTAAATCCATTTTCCCTATCCAAGATGAGCATAACCGCATCACTTTAGAATATGCGGGTTGCGAATTTGGCAAGTCTAAATACACTGTTAGAGAAGCGATGGAGAGGGGCATTACCTACTCTATCCCCCTCAAAATTAAAGTGCGCTTGATCTTGTGGGAAAAAGACACCAAGAGTGGCGAAAAGAACGGCATTAAGGATATTAAAGAACAAAGCATTTTCATTCGTGAGATCCCTTTGATGACAGAACGCACTTCATTTATTATCAATGGGGTGGAGCGCGTGGTGGTCAATCAGCTCCACAGAAGCCCCGGTGTGATTTTCAAAGAAGAAGAGTCCAGCACTTCTTTAAACAAGCTCATTTACACAGGGCAAATCATCCCTGATAGGGGTTCGTGGCTGTATTTTGAATACGATTCTAAAGATGTTTTGTATGCTCGTATCAACAAACGCCGTAAAGTGCCTGTTACCATTTTATTTAGGGCGATGGATTATCAAAAACAAGACATCATTAAAATGTTCTACCCGCTTGTTAAAGTGCGTTATGAAAACCATAAATATTTGATCCCGTTTGCTTCATTAGACGCCAATCAAAGAATGGAATTTGACTTGAAAGATCCTCAAGGCAAGGTTATTCTTTTAGCAGGAAAAAAGCTCACTTCAAGAAAGATTAAAGAGCTTAAAGAAAACCATTTGGAATGGGTGGAATACCCTATGGATATTTTACTCAATCGTCATTTGGCTGAACCTGTTATGGTGGGGAAAGAAGTCTTATTGGACATGCTCACTCAGCTAGATAAAAACAAATTAGAAAAAATCCACGATTTAGGCGTGCAAGAATTTGTGATCATCAACGATCTAGCGTTAGGGCATGACGCTTCCATTATCCATTCTTTTTCAGCCGATTCTGAGTCTTTGAAATTACTCAAGCAAACCGAAAAAATTGATGATGAAAACGCTCTAGCGGCGATTCGTATCCATAAGGTTATGAAACCAGGCGATCCTGTTACGACTGAAGTGGCTAAGCAGTTTGTCAAAAAACTTTTCTTTGATCCAGAACGCTATGATTTGACCATGGTGGGCCGCATGAAAATGAATCACAAGTTAGGCTTGCATGTGCCTGATTACATTACGACTTTAACGCATGAAGATATTATCACCACCGTTAAATACCTCATGAAAATCAAAAACAATCAGGGCAAGATTGATGACAGGGACCACTTGGGCAATCGTAGGATCAGAGCGGTAGGGGAACTATTGGCCAATGAATTGCATTCAGGTTTAGTGAAAATGCAAAAGACCATTAAAGACAAGCTCACTACCATGAGCGGGGCTTTTGATTCGCTCATGCCCCATGACTTGGTTAATTCTAAAATGATCACAAGCACCATCATGGAATTTTTCATGGGCGGTCAGCTCTCGCAATTTATGGATCAAACGAACCCCTTGAGTGAGGTTACGCACAAACGCCGCCTTTCAGCACTCGGTGAAGGGGGATTGGTGAAAGACAGGGTAGGGTTTGAAGCCAGAGATGTGCACCCCACGCATTATGGCCGAATTTGTCCCATTGAGACCCCAGAAGGTCAAAATATCGGTCTGATCAACACCCTTTCCACTTTCACAAGAGTGAATGATTTAGGCTTTATTGAAGCCCCTTATAAAAAGGTTGTGGATGGCAAGGTCGTGGGTGAGACGATTTATTTGACCGCTATTCAAGAAGACAGCCACATCATCGCTCCCGCAAGCACCCCCATTGATGAAGAGGGTAATATTTTAGGCGATTTGATTGAAACGCGCGTGGAAGGCGAGATCGTTTTAAACGAAAAAAGCAAAGTAACCTTAATGGATTTAAGCTCTAGCATGCTAGTAGGGGTAGCTGCATCGCTCATTCCTTTCTTAGAGCATGATGACGCCAACCGTGCCTTAATGGGGACTAACATGCAGCGCCAAGCGGTCCCCTTATTAAGAAGCGACGCTCCCATTGTAGGCACAGGGATTGAAAAAATTATCGCTAGGGATTCTTGGGGAGCGATCAAAGCCAATCGCGCAGGCGTTGTAGAAAAAATTGATTCTAAAAATATTTATATTTTAGGCGAAGGCAAAGAAGAAGCCTATATTGATGCGTATTCTTTGCAAAAAAACTTGCGCACCAACCAAAACACCAGTTTCAATCAAGTCCCTATCGTTAAAGTGGGCGATAAAGTGGGAGCCGGGCAAATCATCGCTGATGGCCCTAGCATGGATAGAGGCGAGTTAGCGTTAGGGAAAAATGTGCGCGTGGCGTTCATGCCTTGGAATGGCTATAACTTTGAAGACGCCATCGTGGTGAGTGAGCGCATCACTAAAGATGATATTTTCACTTCCACCCATATTTATGAAAAAGAAGTGGATGCTAGGGAGCTTAAGCATGGCGTAGAAGAATTTACTGCTGATATTCCTGATGTGAAAGAAGAAGCGCTCGCTCATCTTGATGAAAGCGGGATCGTTAAAGTAGGCACTTATGTGAGCGCTGGCATGATTTTAGTGGGTAAGACTTCTCCTAAAGGCGAGATTAAAAGCACGCCTGAAGAACGGCTCTTAAGGGCTATTTTTGGGGATAAAGCCGGGCATGTGGTCAATAAGAGTTTGTATTGCCCTCCCAGTTTGGAAGGCACGGTGATTGATGTGAAAGTCTTCACTAAAAAAGGCTATGAGAAAGACGCGCGAGTTTTGAGCGCGTATGAAGAAGAAAAAGCCAAGCTTGATATGGAGCATTTTGATCGCTTGACCATGCTCAATAGAGAAGAATTGTTGCGCGTTAGTTCGCTCCTTTCTCAAGCGATTTTAGAAGAGCCTTTCAGCCATAATGGCAAGGATTATAAAGAAGGCGATCAAATCCCTAAAGAAGAAATCGCTTCAATCAACCGCTTCACTTTGGCTAGTTTGGTGAAAAAGTATTCTAAAGAAGTGCAAAACCACTATGAAATCACTAAAAATAATTTCTTAGAGCAAAAGAAAGTTTTGGGTGAAGAGCATGAAGAAAAGCTCTCTATTTTAGAAAAAGATGATATTTTGCCTAATGGCGTGATCAAAAAAGTCAAGCTCTATATCGCTACAAAACGAAAGCTTAAAGTGGGCGATAAAATGGCAGGAAGGCATGGGAATAAAGGGATTGTGTCTAATATTGTGCCGGTTGCGGATATGCCTTATACCGCTGATGGCGAGCCTGTGGATATTGTCTTAAACCCTTTAGGCGTGCCAAGCCGCATGAATATCGGGCAGATTTTAGAAATGCATTTAGGCTTAGTGGGGAAAGAATTTGGGAAACAAATCGCTCGCATGCTAGAGGATAAAACCAGAGATTTTGCCAAAGAATTGCGCGCTAAAATGCTAGAAATCGCTAACGCCATTAATGAAAAAGATCCCTTGACAATCCATGCACTTGAGAGTTGTTCTGATGAAGAGCTTTTGGAATACGCTAAAGATTGGAGCAAGGGCGTTAAGATGGCTATCTCTGTGTTTGAAGGCATCTCGCAAGAAAAATTTTACAAGCTATTTGAATTAGCTAAGATCGCTATGGATGGCAAAATGGATCTGTATGACGGGCGCACAGGCGAAAAAATGAGGGAGCGCGTGAATGTGGGCTACATGTATATGATCAAACTCCACCATTTAGTGGATGAAAAAGTCCATGCCAGAAGCACAGGCCCTTATAGCTTAGTAACGCACCAACCCGTTGGGGGTAAAGCGCTTTTTGGGGGTCAAAGGTTTGGGGAAATGGAAGTGTGGGCGTTAGAAGCTTATGGCGCAGCGCACACTCTAAAAGAAATGCTCACCATTAAATCCGATGATATTAGAGGCAGAGAGAACGCTTATAGGGCTATCGCTAAAGGTGAGCAAGTGGGCGAGAGTGAAATCCCTGAGACTTTTTATGTCTTGACTAAAGAATTGCAATCGCTCGCTTTGGATATTAATATTTTTGGGGACGATGTGGATGAGGATGGAGCGCCTAAACCCATTGTCATTAAAGAAGATGACAGGCCTAAAGACTTTAGCTCTTTCCAGCTCACTCTAGCCAGCCCTGAAAAAATCCATTCTTGGAGTTATGGGGAAGTTAAAAAGCCAGAAACGATCAATTATCGCACCATAAAACCTGAACGAGACGGCTTGTTTTGCATGAAAATCTTTGGCCCCACTAAAGATTATGAATGCTTGTGCGGTAAATACAAAAAGCCTCGCTTCAAAGACATTGGCACATGCGAAAAATGCGGCGTGGCGATCACGCACTCTAAAGTCAGGCGTTTTAGAATGGGGCATATTGAATTGGCCACTCCTGTAGCGCATATCTGGTATGTCAATTCCTTGCCTAGCCGTATCGGCACGCTTTTGGGCGTTAAGATGAAAGACTTAGAGCGCGTGTTGTATTATGAAGCTTATATCGTTAAAGAACCAGGCGAAGCCGCTTATGACAATGAAGGCACTAAGCTTGTGATGAAATACGATATTTTGAATGAAGAGCAGTATCAAAATATCTCACGAAGATACGAAGATAGGGGATTTGTAGCGCAAATGGGCGGTGAAGCGATCAAGGATTTGTTAGAAGAAATTGATTTGATCACCTTATTGCAAAGTTTGAAAGAAGAAGTGAAAGACACCAATTCCGATGCGAAAAAGAAAAAACTCATTAAGCGTTTGAAAGTGGTAGAAAGCTTTTTAAATTCTGGTAACAGGCCTGAGTGGATGATGCTCACGGTTTTACCGGTATTGCCGCCGGATTTAAGGCCTTTAGTCGCGCTAGATGGCGGGAAGTTTGCGGTCAGCGATGTGAATGAATTGTATCGTCGTGTCATCAATCGTAACCAACGCTTGAAACGCCTAATGGAGCTTGGGGCGCCAGAAATCATTGTGCGCAATGAAAAAAGGATGTTGCAAGAAGCCGTGGATGTGCTTTTTGATAACGGCCGCAGCACCAATGCGGTTAAAGGGGCTAACAAACGCCCTTTAAAATCGCTCAGTGAAATCATTAAAGGCAAGCAAGGGCGTTTCAGGCAAAACCTTTTAGGTAAGCGCGTGGATTTTTCAGGCAGAAGCGTGATTGTGGTTGGGCCTAATCTTAAAATGGATGAATGCGGGTTGCCTAAAAACATGGCGTTAGAACTCTTCAAACCGCATTTGTTATCCAAGCTTGAAGAGAGAGGTTATGCCACCACGCTCAAACAAGCTAAACGCATGATTGAACAAAAAAGCAATGAAGTGTGGGAGTGCTTGCAAGAAATCACAGAGGGGTATCCGGTGCTACTCAACCGCGCTCCTACCTTGCACAAGCAATCCATTCAAGCGTTCCATCCAAAGCTGATTGACGGCAAAGCGATCCAATTGCACCCGTTAGTGTGTTCAGCGTTCAACGCCGATTTTGACGGGGATCAAATGGCGGTTCATGTGCCTTTAAGCCAAGAAGCGATCGCTGAATGCAAGGTGCTGATGCTAAGCTCTATGAATATCCTTTTGCCCGCTAGCGGTAAAGCCGTAGCCATTCCTAGCCAGGATATGGTTTTAGGGCTTTATTATCTTTCTTTAGAAAAGAGTGGGGTCAAGGGCGAGCATAAACTTTTTTCTAGCGTGAATGAAATCATCACCGCTATTGACACGAAAGAATTAGACATCCACGCAAAGATTAGGGTTTTAGATCAAGGGAATATTATCTCTACGAGCGCGGGGCGCATGATCATTAAGTCCATTTTGCCTGATTTTATCCCTACGGATTTGTGGAACAGACCCATGAAGAAAAAAGATATTGGCGTGCTTGTGGATTATGTGCATAAAGTCGGCGGTATCGGCATTACTGCAACCTTTTTGGATAATTTAAAAACGCTTGGCTTTAGGTATGCGACTAAGGCTGGTATTTCTATCTCTATGGAAGATATTATCACGCCAAAAGACAAGCAAAAAATGGTGGAAAAAGCCAAAGTAGAGGTTAAAAAAATCCAACAACAATACGATCAAGGGTTGCTCACTGACCAAGAGCGTTACAATAAAATCATTGACACTTGGACTGAAGTCAATGACAAAATGAGTAAAGAAATGATGACCGCTATCGCAAAAGATAAAGAGGGCTTTAACTCTATTTATATGATGGCTGATAGCGGCGCAAGGGGTAGCGCGGCGCAAATCCGTCAGCTTTCAGCGATGAGGGGTCTTATGACAAAGCCGGATGGCAGTATCATTGAAACGCCCATTATTTCTAACTTTAAAGAGGGGTTGAATGTCTTAGAATACTTTAACTCCACGCATGGCGCTAGAAAGGGCTTAGCGGATACGGCGCTAAAAACCGCCAATGCGGGGTATTTGACAAGAAAGCTCATTGATGTTTCGCAAAATGTCAAGGTGGTATCTGATGATTGTGGCACGCATGAAGGGATTGAAATCACGGATATTGCGGTGGGGAGTGAGCTGATTGAACCTTTAGAAGAGCGTATTTTTGGGCGCGTTTTATTAGAAGATGTGATCGATCCCATTACGAATGAAATCTTGCTTTATGCGGACACTTTGATTGATGAAGAGGGCGCTAAAAAGGTGGTTGAAGCTGGGATTAAATCCATTACGATCCGCACCCCAGTAACTTGTAAAGCGCCAAAGGGCGTGTGCGCGAAATGCTATGGCTTGAATTTGGGCGAAGGCAAGATGAGCTATCCAGGTGAAGCGGTGGGCGTGGTAGCTGCACAATCTATCGGGGAGCCTGGAACTCAGCTCACTTTAAGGACTTTCCATGTAGGTGGGACAGCGAGTAGGAGTCAGGATGAGCGCGAAATTGTAGCGAGCAAAGAAGGTTTTGTGCGTTTCTACAACCTTAGGACTTATACGAATAAAGAGGGTAAAAACATTATCGCTAACCGCCGTAACGCTTCTATTTTAGTGGTAGAGCCTAAGATTAAAGCGCCTTTTGATGGGGAATTACGCATTGAAACGGTCTATGAAGAAGTCGTTGTGAGCGTGAAAAATAGCGATCAAGAAGCTAAATTCGTTTTAAGAAGAAGCGATATTGTCAAGCCGAGCGAATTAGCCGGCGTTGGCGGTAAGATTGAGGGGAAAGTGTATTTGCCTTATGCTAGCGGGCATAAGGTGCATAAGGGAGGAAGTATCGCTGATATTATCCAAGAGGGCTGGAATGTGCCTAATCGCATCCCTTACGCGAGCGAATTGCTAGTCAAGGATAATGACCCTATTGCGCAAGATGTGTATGCCAAAGAAAAAGGCGCAATCAAATACTATGTTTTAGAGGCTAACCATTTAGAGCGCACCCATGGGATCAAGAAGGGCGATATTGTGAGCGAAAAAGGCTTGTTTGCGGTGATAGCTGATGATAATGGTAGGGAAGCCACTCGCCATTATATCGCTAGGGGTTCTGAGATCTTGATTGATGATAATAGTGAAGTGAGCGCTAATAGCGTGATTTCTAAACCCACGACTAACACTTTCAAAACGATTGCCACATGGGATCCTTACAACACCCCTATCATTGCGGACTTTAAAGGTAAGGTGAGTTTTGTGGATGTTATCGCAGGCGTTACGGTCGCTGAAAAAGAAGACGAAAATACCGGTATTACTAGTTTGGTGGTGAATGATTACATTCCAAGCGGATACAAACCAAGCTTGTTTTTAGAAGGGGCTAATGGCGAAGAGATGCGTTATTTCCTAGAGCCAAAAACTTCTATCGCCATTAGCGATGGCTCTAGCGTGGAGCAGGCTGAAGTGTTAGCGAAAATCCCTAAAGCGACCGTTAAATCCAGGGATATTACCGGGGGTCTCCCAAGGGTTTCGGAACTCTTTGAAGCGAGAAAACCCAAGCCTAAAGATGTGGCGATCCTTTCTGAAGTTGATGGGATAGTGAGTTTTGGCAAACCCATTCGCAATAAAGAACACATCATCGTAACTTCTAAAGATGGCCGTCCCATGGATTATTTTGTGGATAAGGGCAAGCAAATTTTAGTGCATGCTGATGAATTTGTGCATGCGGGAGAAGCGATGACGGATGGCGTGGTTTCAAGCCATGATATTTTAAGGATCAGTGGCGAAAAAGAGCTTTATAAATACATTGTGAGCGAAGTTCAGCAAGTGTATCGCAGGCAGGGGGTAAGCATTGCGGACAAGCACATTGAAATCATTGTTTCTCAAATGCTAAGGCAAGTGCGTATTTTAGACAGCGGGGATAGCAAGTTTATTGAAGGGGATTTAGTCAGTAAAAAACTCTTCAAAGAAGAAAACGCTCGTGTGATCGCTTTAAAAGGCGAGCCTGCGATTGCTGAACCGGTGCTTTTAGGGATCACTAGAGCGGCTATTGGGAGTGATAGCATCATCTCAGCGGCCTCTTTCCAAGAAACGACTAAAGTTTTAACAGAAGCCAGTATCGCTATGAAAAAAGACTTTTTAGAAGACTTGAAAGAGAATGTGGTGTTGGGGAGGATGATCCCTGTGGGAACGGGCATGTATAAGAATAAAAAAATCGTGCTAAGAACGCTTGAAGATGACTCTAAATTTTGATATAAAAAATCGGTTAAGATTTTTAAAAGAAAAATTAGGGTAAAATGGGAGAACTTTTAGTTTTAAATTTTTAGAATAAGGAAAAATAGTGCCTACTATCAATCAGTTGATTAGAAAAGAAAGGAAAAAGGTGGTTAAAAAAACGAAATCACCTGCATTAGTGGAATGCCCTCAAAGAAGAGGGGTTTGTACTAGGGTTTATACGACTACCCCTAAAAAGCCTAACTCGGCTTTAAGAAAGGTCGCTAAGGTTCGTTTGACCAGTAAATTTGAAGTGATCAGTTATATTCCTGGTGAAGGGCATAACTTGCAAGAACACTCCATTGTGTTAGTGCGTGGGGGTAGGGTTAAGGATTTACCCGGTGTGAAATACCACATCGTTCGTGGCGCTTTAGACACTGCAGGGGTCAATAAAAGAACGGTTTCACGCTCTAAATATGGGACTAAAAAAGCTAAAGCAACCGACAAGAAAGCAACCGACAACAAGAAAAAATAAGAGGAAAACAAAAACATGAGAAGAAGAAAAGCACCCGTTAGGGAGGTTTTGGGCGATCCTGTTTATGGGAACAAAGTGGTTACGAAGTTTATCAATAAGATGATGTATGACGGCAAGAAAAGCGTAGCGGAAAAAATCATCTACAAAGCTTTTAATAAGATTGAAGAAAAAAGCGGTGAAAAAGGGATTGAAGTGTTTGAAAAAGCCCTAGAAAGAGTGCGTCCTTTAGTGGAAGTGCGCAGCAGAAGAGTGGGTGGGGCTACCTATCAAGTGCCCGTAGAAGTGAGAGCGAGCCGTCAGCAGTCGCTATCTATTCGTTGGATTTTAGAAGCGACCAGAAAACGCAATGAAAGAATGATGGTGGATAGATTGGCTAACGAGCTTATGGATGCGGCTAGCGATAAAGGTGCGGCTTTTAAGAAAAAAGAAGATGTGCATAAAATGGCAGAAGCGAATAAAGCGTTCGCACACTATCGCTGGTAATTGGAGTTAGAATGGCTAGAAAAACCCCATTAAATAGGATTAGGAATATTGGTATCGCCGCTCACATTGATGCCGGAAAAACCACCACTTCTGAAAGGATTTTATTCTATACAGGCGTGAGCCATAAGATTGGCGAAGTGCATGACGGCGCGGCGACAATGGATTGGATGGAGCAAGAAAAAGAAAGAGGGATCACGATCACTTCTGCGGCAACGACTTGCTTTTGGAAGGATCACCAAATCAATTTGATTGACACTCCAGGGCATGTGGATTTCACTATTGAAGTGGAACGATCCATGCGTGTGCTAGATGGTGCGGTTTCGGTGTTTTGCTCGGTTGGGGGCGTGCAACCTCAAAGCGAGACCGTGTGGCGTCAAGCGAATAAATACGGCGTGCCTAGGATTGTTTTTGTCAATAAAATGGATAGGATTGGGGCGAATTTCTATAATGTAGAAAACCAGATTAAGCTTCGCTTGAAAGCTAATCCTGTGCCTATTAATATCCCTATTGGGGCTGAAGACACTTTCATTGGCGTGATTGATTTAGTCCAAATGAAAGCGATTGTTTGGAATAATGAAACCATGGGGGCCAAATACGATGTGGAAGAAATCCCCAGCGATTTGTTAGAAAAGGCCAAACAATACCGAGAAAAGCTTGTAGAAGCCGTAGCCGAGCAAGATGAAGCCTTGATGGAAAAGTATTTGGGCGGTGAAGAATTGAGTATTGAAGAAATCAAAAAAGGCATTAAAACAGGTTGTTTGAACATGAGCCTTGTCCCTATGCTTTGTGGTTCTTCTTTTAAAAATAAAGGCGTGCAGACTTTATTAGACGCAGTCATTGATTACTTGCCAGCGCCTACGGAGGTTGTGGATATTAAGGGGATTGATCCAAAAACTGAAGAAGAAGTTTTTGTGAAATCCAGCGATGATGGCGAGTTTGCCGGTTTGGCGTTTAAAATCATGACGGATCCTTTTGTGGGCCAACTCACTTTTGTGCGCGTGTATCGCGGCAAGCTAGAGTCCGGTAGCTATGTGTATAACTCCACCAAAGACAAAAAAGAGCGCGTGGGAAGACTGCTTAAAATGCACTCCAACAAGAGGGAAGACATTAAAGAAGTTTATGCGGGCGAGATTTGCGCGTTTGTGGGCTTAAAAGACACGCTGACTGGGGATACGCTTTGCGATGAAAAGAATGCGGTAGTTTTAGAGAGGATGGAATTTCCTGAGCCAGTCATTCACATCGCTGTGGAGCCTAAAACGAAAGCAGACCAGGAAAAAATGGGCGTAGCGTTAGGCAAGCTTGCCGAAGAAGATCCAAGCTTTAGGGTGATGACTCAAGAAGAAACCGGGCAAACCCTCATTGGCGGCATGGGTGAATTGCACCTAGAAATCATCGTGGACAGGTTGAAAAGAGAATTTAAGGTGGAGGCTGAAATCGGTCAGCCGCAAGTCGCCTTTAGAGAGACTATCCGCTCAAGCGTGAGCAAAGAGCATAAATACGCTAAGCAAAGCGGTGGTCGTGGGCAATATGGGCATGTGTTTATCAAGCTTGAGCCTAAAGAGCCTGGCAGTGGGTATGAATTTGTGAATGAAATTTCTGGGGGCGTGATCCCTAAAGAATATATCCCTGCGGTGGATAAGGGTATCCAAGAAGCGATGCAAAATGGCGTTTTGGCAGGCTATCCGGTGGTGGATTTTAAGGTTACCCTTTATGATGGGAGCTACCATGATGTGGATTCTTCAGAAATGGCGTTTAAAATCGCTGGCTCTATGGCGTTTAAAGAAGCGAGTCGCGCGGCTAACCCGGTTTTACTAGAGCCTATGATGAAAGTGGAAGTGGAAGTCCCTGAAGAATACATGGGCGATGTGATTGGCGATTTGAATAGAAGAAGAGGGCAAATCAATTCTATGGACGACCGATTAGGCTTGAAAATCGTGAACGCTTTTGTGCCGTTGGTGGAAATGTTTGGTTATTCTACGGATTTACGATCAGCCACTCAAGGGCGTGGGACTTACTCTATGGAATTTGATCATTATGGTGAAGTGCCTAGCAATATCGCTAAGGAAATTGTAGAAAAGCGCAAAGGCTGATTTGATAATAACGCTCTTTTATTTTAGGGGGTGTTATAGGCACTATTTAAACTTTTTCTCTTTTGGGTTTAAAAAGACTTCTTGAGTATTTTTATCTCTTTTTATCTCTTTTAATGACCTTTTTTAGTTTGCTTATGAAATTGATTTTTGACTCTATTCTTGTCAAATAGGAGTAATTAAAACTTTTTAATTTTTTAAAAAATGGGATTTTGGTTACTTTGTTTTATAGTAAAGTTTATTTTCTTTATTTAAGACTTATTTTCTCAAGGAGATAGGGGGCATTTTGAAATAACTTTTTCTCTTAACACCCACAAGATCGCATTATAGGAAATTCCGCTTGACTCATAACAAGCTCTTTTGTATTCAATTTGTGCATGCGATCTATTGTGCCCCTTGAAGTCCTAGAAACCGCCTTAAAAAACGCTTTTGAGCGTTTTTATTTTTTAAGAAAAATGGCTGATTGCTCCCAGGCGTTTTTTATATAGCAAAACGCAATCTACAAATTTCTTTAGTGAAAATTTTATTTGTTTCTATTCGTTTACTTTTGAGAAATATAATTCTCTCGCTTTTAAGATCATCACAAGGAGTTTTCGTATGAAAAAGCAAATCTTGACAGGTGTTTTATTATCAGTTTTGGCAGTGAGTTCTGCATACGCTCACAAAGATAAAAAAGACGCCAAAAAACCTGAGTTAAGCTCTCAATTAGTGGCTCACAAAGATAAAAAAGACGCCAAAAAACCTGAGTTAAGCTCTCAATTAGTGGCTCACAAAGATAAAAAAGACGCCAAAAAACCTGAGTTAAGCTCTCAATTAGTGGCTCACAAAGATAAAAAAGACGCCAAAAAACCTGAGTTAAGCTCTCAATTAGTGGCTCACAAAGATAAAAAAGACGCCAAAAAACCTAAAAACTCAGTGGTCTAATGGCTTTGACTCCAAAAAAGCGTTTTTAAAAACGCTTTTTTGGATACTATCTTACCATATTTTTTAAAACCCTTGGTAGGATTTATCGCTCTTCTCACGCTTTCAAAAGTAAAGTTTAAATCTTTTACTAGTATTTTGTCAATACAGCTGTGTTTTTAAAAAAGTGCATAAAGGGCGTTAAGGCTTTTCTAAAAGAGTGTGAGCGGCTTCTAGGACTTCAAGGGGCGCGATAGATCGCATGCACAAGTGGTTTTTTTCATTCTTTAAAGGGCAAACTCGTTTCTTGCAGGGCGAACAGCTTAAATGGTGGTTCAATACGATCGCTTTTTGAGCTTTATAGGGGCGAGTCTCTTTTTCATCAGTGGGGCCAAAAAGAGCGATTAAGGGGGTTTGTGTGCTGGCAGCCACATGCATAGGGCCGCTATCGTTAGTGATGAATAAATCTAAAACAGCGATGCGTTCTATCAATTCTTCAATGCTTGTTTTCCCGCACAGATTGTAAGCGTTATGGAATAATAAAGGGTTTTTTAATGAGCCTTTGATGAGTTTTAAAATTTCTTCAGAAACGATAGCGTCTTCTTTAGCCCCAAAAAAATAAATTTCATGCCCTTCTTCTAACAAAACAGCAGAAACTTCAGCGTAATAAGAAGCTGGCCATCTTTTAGCGCTCCCATAGCTTGCACTAGGGTTAAAGCCGATTTTTTTAGGGGTGTTTGGGGTGTGAGCGGGGAGGTTAAAGGCCAGTTTTAAGGGTAAAACGCTTTTTTTATCCAATTCTTTTTCTAAAAATTGCGAAAACAAAAAGCAATACTTTTCCACTTGATGATACTCTTTAGGGGCAGGAGCGATCGCATGGCTGAGAAACAAAGAACGAAAAAATTGAGCAAAACCGATGCGAACGGGCGTTTTTGTCGCATAGAGCAAAAAAGCGGAATAAAAATGGTTGTTTAAAGTGATCGCTATATCGCAACGCCCTATTTTTTGAGCGAGTTTGTGAGTGGCTAGTAGCCTGAAAAAGGATTTTTTGGTGTCGTCTATAAAAACGGCCTCTATTTTTTCATCTTTTTTGAAAAGTTCGCAAGTGATTTGTGGGCCCACTAAGATAAAATGCGCGTTAGGGTAGTGGTGTTTAAGGGTGTAAAAGAGCGAGCTTGCCATCACCCCATCGCCTAACCAATTAGGCAAACGCAATAAAATACGCATGCGTTTGGGTGCATTTACGCTCATCAATAGCCCTTTTTTAAAGATTTTAAGCTAAAATTTTAGCATACAAATACAAGGAAATGGAATGATTACCCCTAAAGTGTTGAGCGGGTTTAAAGACCGCTTGCCTAAAGATGCGATACAAAAAGCCCAGTTGCTTGCGAAAGTTTCAGTCGTGTTTCAAAGTTTTGGTTTCGTGCCGATTGAAACCCCTCATTTGGAATACGCTGAAGCGCTACTACCTGATGCGAGCAGCGATATTCAAAAAGAAATTTATCGTTTTAAAGACCATGGGGATAGGGATGTGGCTTTAAGGTTTGATTTGACCGTGCCATTAGCCCGCTTTGTCTCTTTGCACCACCAAATATTAGGCATGCCCTTTAAACGCTACGCTATAGGCAATGTTTTTAGGGGCGAAAGGGCGCAAAAAGGGCGTTACAGGGAATTTACGCAATGCGATTTTGATTTTATAGGGAGCGAAAGTTTGGTGTGCGATGCTGAGATCATTCAAGTGATTATCGCTTCTTTAAAAGCCTTGGATTTAGAAGATTTTTGCGTCTCTATCAACCACAGAAAAATTTTGAACGGGATATGCGAATATTTTGGAATCTCTCAAGTGAATGAAGTGTTGCGTATTGTGGATAAATTAGAAAAAATTGGCTTGAATGGGGTTGAAGAAGAATTAAAAAAAGAGTGCGATTTAGATTCAAACACCATTAAAGAGCTTTTAGAAATGGTTCAAATCCAACAAAACGATTTAAGCCATGCGGAATTTTTTGAAAAAATTGCTTATTTGAAAGACTATAATGAAAATCTAAAAAAAGGCATACAAGACTTAGAAAGGCTATACCAGTTGCTAGGGGATTTGCAAATTTCTCAAAACCTGTATAAAATTGATTTTTCTATCGCTAGGGGGTTAGGGTATTATACAGGGATTGTGTATGAAACCACGCTTAATGAAATGAAGTCTTTAGGGAGCGTGTGTTCAGGGGGTCGTTACGATCATTTGACTAAAAATTTTTCTAAAGAAAATTTACAAGGGGTGGGGGCTTCTATTGGGATTGATCGATTGATTGTGGCTTTGAGTGAAATGCAATTATTAGACGAGCGCTCCACCCAAGCTAAAGTCTTAATCGCTTGCATGCATGAAGAGTATTTTTCTTATGCAAACCGCTTAGCGGAGTCTTTAAGGCAAAGCGGGATTTTTAGCGAAGTCTATCCAGAAGCTCAAAAAATCAAAAAACCCTTTTCTTATGCTAACCATAAAGGGCATGAGTTCGTGGCTGTCATTGGCGAAGAAGAATTTAAAAGCGAAACCTTAAGCTTGAAAAACATGCATTCAGGCATGCAGTTGAATTGCTTGAGTTTTTTAAAAGCCCTTGAAATCATTGGAGAAAACGATGAAGACTTATAATGTCGCCATTGTTGGGGCTAGTGGGGCGGTAGGGCAAGAGCTGATTAAGGGTTTAGAAAATTCTTCTTTCCCTATTAAAAAATTTGTCCCGCTCGCTAGCGCTAGGAGTGCTGGTAAAAAGATTAAAGCTTTCCATAAAGACTATGAAATTTTAGAAACCACGCATGAAGTTTTTGAAAAAGAAAAAATAGACATCGCCTTTTTTAGCGCTGGGGGGAGCGTGAGCGAAGAATTTGCTACAAGCGCTTCAAAAACTGCATTAGTGATTGATAACACGAGCTTTTTTAGATTGGATAAAAAAGTGCCTTTAGTCGTGCCTGAAATCAACGCTAAAGAAATTTTTAACGCTCCTTTAAATATCATCGCTAACCCTAATTGCTCTACCATTCAAATGACGCAAATTTTAAACCCCTTACACCTTCATTTTAAGATAAAAAGCGTTATTGTTAGCACCTATCAAGCTGTGAGTGGGGCAGGGAATAAGGGCATAGAGAGTTTAAAAAGTGAGCTAAAAACCGCATTAGAGTGTTTGGAAAAAGATCCCGCTATTGATTTAAACCAGGTTTTGCGAGCCGGGGCTTTCGCTTACCCGATCGCTTTCAATGCGATCGCTCATATTGACACTTTTAAGGAGAATGGTTACACGAAAGAAGAGCTAAAAATGGTGCATGAAACCCATAAGATCATGGGCGTGGATTTCCCTATCAGCGCGACTTGCGTGCGCGTGCCGGTATTGAGGAGTCATAGCGAGAGTTTGAGTATCGCTTTTGAAAAAGAATTCGATCTTAAAGAAGTCTATGAAGTTTTAAAAAACGCCCCTAGCGTAATTGTTTGCGATGATCCTAGCCATAACCTCTACCCCACGCCCTTAAAAGCGAGCCACACGGATAGCACCTTTATAGGGCGCTTGAGGAAAGATTTGTTTGATAAGAAAACCTTGCATGGCTTTTGCGTGGCGGATCAATTAAGAGTGGGGGCAGCCACCAACGCGCTCAAAATCGCCATGCATTACATTAAGAACGCTTAGTTTTAGTCAAGCGGTAATTCTTTAAAAAGCGTTATTAGAGGGTTAGAGGGGATTGTTCTAAAACCCTTATCCCCTTAAGGAAATGAGTTTTATTAAAAATGAAGCAACTAAAACCCCATTTTTTAAAAATCAAGGCTTTAGTTGTCGGTATTCAATAAAACAGCGTTAGCGTTATTAAGTAACTTTCTTATTCAAACATATCCAACAATTCAGGTGATGTCTGGTATTGGTATTTGAAGTCATTACCTTTAAAGTGGTAAGCCCCCTCAAAGATTTGAGCGGTCAATACATTTTTGATTTGTGGTAACTTCACATTTTTAAGTGCTTCTCTTGGGATTTCTACCACTAATTGATTAAACGCTTGGTCGCTTAAAGGGTTATCAATATCAAAAATGAAACTCAATGTGTTGTGGAGTGAATTGTAGGTGATTTTGTCAATCAACGCATAATTTAGTCTAACGCCCTCCGCTTGCTCTATGGCGGTTACGATGCTTTTAGATAGTCTTGGGCTGATATTGTTAAGTTGTGTCGCTAAATCTGTCGGTGAGATAAAACAATAACCTGCATCGGTGTCTATGGTGTTAGCAAGCACTTTAGCAATTAGTGTCTTACTTACTTTTTTACCTTTTAGCATAGCATTGACAACCTTACGCACTTTAATATTGTGGTTATAGCTTGCTCTATAACTTTTGCTTGTGATACATTTTAGTTTTTCTCTTCTAAAAACAGCTTGTCGTTCCCAACTTTCTATATCGTCCATAAAGAACAATTTTTGATAACCATTAGCCCTAGAACAAGTCTGTCTATCTCTAATACTAGCTTTAACCAAGTTTGCGACCTCTAGTCTTTCATCAAAGTCTTTAGGGAGCTTCATAGCGGTTATTTTAGACTTAACAACCAAGTCCTCAAAGGTTACGCCATATTTGTCTTTTTCAGGGTGTTTCTTAAAGAATGTATAGACTTGGTCTTTTAATCTTGTGAGAGCGTTTGGTAAATCACTAGGTGTGGAGAATGTAATGTTATCAAATGTAGCCCATACATCGCCAATATCATTTGGTAGTGTGCTTACCAATTCCACTTGATACCTGTCGTTTTGAAGCACAATAGCGTTCTCACAATAGCAAATCGCCTCTTGGTCAAAATGTCTCCCTAATAAAAGTAACTCGCTCGCCAAATCAAATGATAAACTCATAGGTTGGTGTGAGAATACAAAGAAACTAACTTCTTTGTCTGGTAACATAGCGTCATTAGTGTTTTCTTTCCAATAATCTGTTACTTGTAGATAACCTAAAAAGTGTCGTTTTTTGTCTAATAGAGATTTTAGCTCTTGCGTTCTTTTAATATTGTCTTTTCTAGTGTAGCGGTATCTTTTGACAAATTTATCGCTAGACATAAAGTCCCTCATTGTGGCTTTGCTGTCTAAAAACTTATCAACATAGCCCTCACCTAGCACACTAACCAAAATTTCATAAATCTCCCCAACTAAAGTCTCATATTTAGGGAGAACTTTACCTTGTGGCATAAAGAAGTCTTTAACTTTAATGGGTTGTGTAGCTTTTTCTTTCACTTGAGCTAAATAGAGTTTTGTTATCTTGTCGTTTTTACTAGGTGTCAATCCACTCTTATAAGCACTCATCAACAAAGCTCTTTGGTCGCTATCAAAATCTTTAACAAAAGCGTCTTTAAAATGTCTAGTCGCAGAGATAGTTCCAAAAGGTAGTCCGCTTTTGATTTTCTTAAGAATATTACCAAGACTAGTGGCTTCAATTGTAGAGCCTTTAATAGTCGTTGTGTTTTGTTCTCTTTTAAGTCGTGAGAGTTCATCGCCAAAGGCATCTAATGTCGCTCTTAAAGATAGTCCCTCTTTTACCTTTACTCTAGGTCTAGTTGATTTAGCTAGTCTTTTAGCTTCTAATTCTTTATCAATAGCCTTTGTCAAAGAATAATCTCTTGTTCTGTTCTCTGTCTTACCATTTTCAAATTCTAAAAAGTCGTAACTCAATAGCATTTTGTGTCCTTTCGCTTTAAATTGATTTTAACCGCTCTTTTGTTAGAGAATGATAGTTATATCTAACTTTAGATAAAAATTGATTGTAGCCCATTTTAAGCCTTGTATTCCATATAAGATTTTATCAAATCTTTAGCAAACGCTTTCAATTCATTAAGAGAATGATAGTCTCTCTTTTGACAATACCAATTCACTTTAGCTTGTGTGGTTGCAATTTTTAGCGGTGTTTTATAAAAATGGTTTTGATCTCCCCCTTTATAAAAGAGGGAGTTTTCATTTTAATAGGTCTTTAGCGGGTCTCAGCTGAGCTTTTAATGATCACGGTGTTGTAGTCAGGCTGGACGGGGCGTTGGTTAGGCGAATTTTTCATGCGTTTTTTGATTTCAGCCAATTGTTTGGCGGAGACTTCCAAAGGCTCTTCTATGACAAACCATGCCACCCCTTCTGTGCAAGGAGGAGCGGTGAGAGAGCCGTTAAAATGGTAGTAATTGATGCTTTTAGGTAAGAAAGCGTCTAAAGCCACTTCTTTAAAATTCTGTTTCTTTTGAATGCCTTCTAAAATAGGATCAAGGTTGGGGTTTTCTTTCCCTTCTTCAAAACCTATCGCTAACACTAACAAACGCCCTTTAGCGTCTTTATGCACGAAATGCACGCTCAAAGGCCTGGTTTTATTATTGATTAAAAACTCCATAGGGGCGTGGAAATGCACATTATCCAGCACATAATCATGCCCTCTATAATTAATGTGGTTAGTCGGCTCAAACGAAGCTTTTAAAGTGTGGTGGGTGAAAAAGACCGCTTTAGGCTTAGAAGCGGCGTATTTGAATTGCAAATCGGCTTTATCTTGCGTGTGGTAGTAATGCTCAATGTTGATGGGCGATTGGCTTTTACCGCTTTTGCACACTTCAAAATCTTTGTGCAATTTGTCCCAGCGGTGCGGGCCATTTTCTTTATTTTTATAATCCCAATGGGTGTTTTCAGCGCCTATAAGAGAAGCCGTAAGCGCTAAAGCGATCAAAAAAGTTTTTTTCATTTTAATTATCCTTTGTTCTAAAATTCTAAAATATTAAAAAGCAATTAATTCTAGCGCCTAATCAATAATGACCGCAGTTACAAAAAATATATTGGTTAAAAGTTGGAAATGGTTTTAAATTCTGTTTTATATGGTAACAACTCTATTAAATTTTAATGCGCCTATGGAGCGGAAATATTTGTTTCAACCACCCCCCAATTTACAAGCGATTAAAATTTTTGTCTTATACTCCAAGTTTTCAAATGGAATAAAATTTAACCCCTTAAGATTTAAATGATGATAACCAAACAATCGTATCAAAGATTCGCCTTAATGCGGGTTTTTGTGTTTTCGCTTTCGGCGTTTATTTTTAACACCACGGAGTTTGTCCCTGTCGCGCTCTTATCAGATATTGCGAAAAGCTTTGAAATGGAGAGCGCAACAGTGGGGCTTATGATCACTGCTTATGCATGGGTGGTGTCTCTTGGCTCATTGCCTTTGATGCTGCTTAGTGCTAAAATTGAAAGGAAACGCTTATTGCTTTTTCTTTTCGCCCTTTTTATTCTCAGCCATATCCTTTCAGCGTTGGCGTGGAATTTTTGGGTGCTACTCATTTCCCGTATGGGTATCGCTTTTGCCCACTCTATTTTTTGGTCCATCACGGCTTCTTTAGTTATTCGTGTCGCACCAAGAAATAAAAAACAACAGGCCTTAGGGTTGTTAGCGTTAGGGAGTTCGTTAGCGATGATTTTAGGGTTGCCGCTTGGGAGGATCATTGGGCAAATTCTAGATTGGCGCTCTACTTTTGGCGTGATCGGGGGCGTTGCGGCTCTTATAATGCTGCTTATGTGGAAATTGCTCCCACATCTACCCAGTAAAAACGCAGGCACGCTCGCAAGTGTCCCTATATTAATGAAACGCCCGCTTTTAATGGGGATTTATTTGCTTGTGATCATGGTTATTTCTGGACATTTCACCACTTATAGCTATATTGAGCCTTTTATCATTCAAATCAGCCAATTTTCCCCTGACATTACGACGCTAATGTTGTTTGTGTTTGGGTTAGCAGGCGTGGCGGGGAGTTTTTTATTCGGTCGTTTGTATGCAAAAAATTCAAGAAAATTTATCGCTTTTGCAATGATTTTAGTCATTTGCCCGCAACTCTTGCTTTTTGTGTTTAAAAACTTGGAGTGGGTGGTTTTCTTACAAATTTTCTTATGGGGGATTGGGATCACTTCACTCACCATTGCGTTGCAAATGAGGGTGTTACAGCTCGCACCGGATGCCACGGATGTCGCGAGCGCGATTTTTTCGGGGAGCTATAATGTGGGGATTGGATCAGGAGCGCTGTTTGGCAGTATTGTGATCCACCAATTAGGGCTAGGGTATATTGGCTTTGTGGGTGGGGCTTTAGGTTTGTTGGCGCTATTTTGGCTTAGATTCATTACGATAAAGTTTAAAAAAACATAAAGAGCGTTAAAAGGATTAACCCAATAAAGGAAATCCCTTTCGCACTAAAAACCATTTTTTAAAATTTAATGATACGGCTTAATAACCGCGCTAACGGATAGATTGTCTCTCTTTTTATGTTAAAATAGAAAAATTTGTCATAAATTTTAAGCGGTGTGTTTTAAATGCTCAAAAAAAAGATTGATTTGCATAAAGATTCGATAAGAAAGCTCTTTTTTTATTATTTTATCCCTTTAGCTTTTTCTATGATTTCACTTTCCACTTATTCTATGATAGATGGCATGTTTGTGGGCAAGAAACTGGGTAAAGAAGCGATCGCTGCGGTCAATATCGCATGGCCTATTTTTCCAGGGCTCATTGCGTATGAATTGCTTTTTGGTTTTGGGGCAGCGAGTATTGTGGGGTATTTTTTGGGTCAAAATAAAACCCATAGGGCTAGGCTTGTGTTTAGCAGCGTGTTTTATTTTGTCGCTCTAAGCGCCTTTATTTTGAGCATGGCGTTATTGCCTTTTAGTGAAACTATCGCGCGTTTTTTTGGGAGCAATGACGCTTTGTTGAGCATGTCCAAACGCTACATTGAAATCATTTTAATGGGCGCGGTTTTTATGGTTTTGCACCCTTTGGCGGATGTTTTTGTGGTGAATGACAAACGCCCCATTTTAGCGATGGTAGCGATGCTGGTTGGCTCGTTAGCGAATATCTTTTTCAACTACTTGTTTATTTTTGTTTTAAAAGTGGGGGTTCAAGGCAGCGCGATAGCCACCGTGATAGGGCATGCGATAGGGGTTTTAGTCTTGATGCAGCATTTTTGGTTTAAAAAAGGGCAATTGTATTTCATCAAACGATTTTCCTTGTCTTCAGTCATTTCTTCAGCTAAAAGCGGCGTGCCTCAAAGCACGGCAGAATTTAGCGCTTCTGTTATGATTTTGTTGTTTAATACCGCTATCATGCACACGGCTGGGGAAAGGTTTGTGAGCATGTATGGGATCGTTATGTATAATGCGATTATCTTTTTTACGACTTTGTTTGCGATTTCTCAAGGCATCCAACCGATCGCGAGCTTTAGCTATGGGGCTAGAAATTTAGAGCGCGTGAAAGAGGCGTTTGTCTTTGGTTTGAAAGCAGCGTTTTGTATAGGGATTGTTTTCTATGGCGTTTATTATTTCTTAGATGAATTTTTAATCAAGCTTTATTTGCAGCTAAGCGAACAAGACCCCCTTTTTATACAAGAGACTAAAAGAGCGATGAATATTTATTATGTTGGCTATGTTTTTTTAGGCATGACTTTGTTGTGTGCGGTGTTTTTCCAATCCATCCAACGCACCAAAAGTTCGTTTATCATCACCCTTTCGCACACGCTGGGGTTTATGGTTATTTTATTGCCGATTTTAAGCCATTTCTATGGGATTAATGGCGTTTGGGTAACTTACCCTATCGCGCAATTTTTAGCGTTTTTAGTAGCGTTAGGGGTAACTTATTATGAAATCAAAAAAGGGGTTTTTACCCCTTATAAAGAGAAAAACCCTATCGCTTTGAAAACTTAACCAATAAATAAGGTAAAATTAAGACATGCATGCAGAATTTTTCACTTTCGCGCTCATCATGCTTTTAATTGTGATGGCCCCCTATATGTCTAGAATCTCTCGTTTGCCCATCACGGTCGTGGAGATTTTATTTGGGTCTGTTGGGGCGTATGTGGGTTTTATTGAGCCAACTAAAGGCTTTGAAATCATGTCCGAAATTGGCTTTTTGTTTTTAATGTTTTTATGCGGTTTGGAAGTGGAGATTTATTTGTTTAAAAAATTAGGGGTTTCTCTTTTAAAACGCATTTTTGCTTATCTGTTGATTTTATACACGCTTTCATTCATCCTTACTTTTAGCCTTAATTTAGAGCCTATTTTTATGGTGATTTTCCCTATTATCAGTTTGGGCATGATCATGACTTTAGTCAAAGATTATCGTAAAGAGATTTTGTGGCTTGATTTGGTTTTAAAAGTGGGCGTTATTGGGGAATTGTTAAGCATTTTTGGTTTGGTGGTCGTGGATGGGGTGTATTCGCATGGTTTGGGCATGGATTTGATTAAAGATTTAGGCATTCTCATTGTTTTTTTAATCTTAATTATCGTGGCGTTTCAAATCTTTAAAACTTTGTTTTGGTGGTTCCCGCATTTAAAGCTTTTTGTGATGCCTAAAAGCAGTCAGTTTAACCAAGATGTGCGTTTTTCGCTCATGCTCTTTTTTTCCTTGGTTGCGATCGTGGTGTGGCTCAAAATAGAAATGGTTTTAGGGGCGTTTCTAGCGGGGTTAGTCGTTTCTACTTTTTTCCCTCACAAATCAGAATTGATCCACAAGCTCAATGATGTGGGTTTTGGGTTTTTTGTGCCTTTGTTTTTCATCCATGTAGGCTCTACTTTAGACTTAAAATTAGTATTTTTAAACCCGCATTTGATTCTCCAAGGGATATTGATTGTCATAGCGATGTTGAGTTTGCACTTAATCACTTCAACCTTATTGTGGCGCAAATACTTTAAAGAAGCTAAGCATTTATTTTCATTCGCTTTAGGGGCTTCTATGCCTTTAACTTTTTTAGTAACCACCGCAGCAGTAGGCTTAAAAGCGCAAGCGATCTCACAAAACACCTACTACGCATTGCTCATGGCGGCTATTTTTGAAGGGGTATCATTCACGATTGCGATCAAAATACTCAACAAAAAAGCTTAAATGAAAGCTTAAGCGTCTAAATACTTAGCGTCGCTAAAGCTGTTCGCTTGAACATTGTTGAATGCGTTTTCTAAGCTGTCAAAGAAACGAGGGTGCAAGTTTTGCATTTCTTTTAAGAAATTTTTGGTGGCTAATCGCGCGATAGGAGGCTTATCAGAGGTGGGCTGTTTGGCTGGGCAATTGCAATCAGGGGCGACTGGGATATTTTGAGAAGTGACAAAATGAATGCTGCTGACTTCTCGAACCTTAATCAAAGGACGGATCACCAATAAGCCGTTTTCAGCCCTATAAATGGGGGGCATGCTCCTCAAACTCCCGTTATAAGTGAAATTCATAAAAAAGCTCTCCACCGCATCATCTAAATGGTGCGCGATAGCGACTTTATTATAGCCTTCTTCTAAAGCCTTAGAATACAAAGTCCCTCTCCTCAAACGAGAACAAAACGAACAAAATGAGCTTTTTTCACGGCGTTTTTCGTTGATCGTGGCAGCGATTTGGGTGTAAATGATCTCATGCTCAATGCCTTGCTCTTGGCACAAATCGCTCAACCATTTCAAATCTTCGCCCAAACCATAATGCACGGTAACCGCTTTAAAATCAAATTTGAAAGGGGCATGTTTTTGCATCCTGGCTAAGATGCAAGCGAGCATGATAGAATCCTTGCCTCCACTCAATCCTAATAAGACTTTATCGCCTTCTTCTATGAGTTTGTAAGTGGCGTTGGTCTTGCCTACAATGTGTAAGACTTTTTTAGAAATTTCATAGGCCATTTTTGATCCTTGATGGTTTTATTTTCTAAAGCTTTGCGCTAAGTGAATGATTTCTTCTTCGCTAATGTGATCGGAATTATATTTCACAATAATGATTTCTTCGCTAATATTGACATACCATTCAATGATTTTGTCTCCTAAAGTTTCAAATTGTTCCTCATTGTAAGCGTCTAAGGGGAAATAGACATTTTTTTGCTTGGAAGGGTTATGGAGTAAAAAGAGCGATAGCCCCCAAATAAGCCCTAAAGCTACAACGATTAAGCTTGTGTTAGAAACGCCTAAATGATGATAGCTTAACCCTCCGCTCACGCCCCCAACAAAGCTCCCTAAATAGCCAAAAGTAGTGAATTGCCCTAAAACCTTGCCTTTTTCATGCACTTTGGCGAATTTAGACGCTAAAGATTGCATGATAGGCTCTAAGGTGGCAAAACCAATAAAGAAAAACGCCACCCCAACAATAAAAAGCCATAAATATTTCCCTAAAAAGCTAGAGTCGGCTAAAAACAAGCACAAATAACTCACAATAAACAACAATACGCCAGAAAGCATCACCCCTTTAGGCTTATTGTATTTTTCAGCCATAACGCTCGCTACTCCCATGCTTAAAACCCCTAATAAGGCTCCAGGCACATACACCAAGATCAAAAAGCTTTCATCTTTATAAAATTCATTCACTAAGGCTAAGGGGATCAGCACAAAAATAAGCGTCATGAACGCTTTTTCAAAAAAAGAGCTTAGATACAAAAGATACAAGGCTTTAGAGTTGGGTTGATAAGCTTTTATGTTTTTGATCTGGTAAGAAATTTTAGGGGCGTCTTTGACTTTTAAAAGCATCAATAAACTCAATAAAGTTAAGATCGTAGTGAGTAAAAAGAGCCATTTTGCCCCCCCAAAAAACGCCACAACCCCAGGGCCAATCGCCATGCTTATAGTGAAGCTAATGAAAATAAACGCCCCCATGATCGCCATGGCTTTGGTGCGCTCTTCTTCTTTCACTTCATCAGCCACCATCGCACTAATAACCCCCCCTAAAGCCCCCATGCCTTGAATGAAACGCCCTATAACGAGCGTAATAATATCATTCGCCATAAAGCACACTAACGAGCCGGCTAAAAACAACAACAAGCACACCATAACCACCACTTTACGGCCTATCTTATCGCTAAGAATGCCCATGGGGGTTTGAAAAACAATTTGCGTAAGATACGCTCCGCCCACAGCCAACCCCACGAGTAAGGGACTGCTTGAATGGAAACTATCCGCATACAAACTAATGACCGGCAAAACAATAAAAAGCCCCAAAAACCGCAACGACGACACTAACGCTAATGGAAAAATTTTCTTAAACATGCGGGTTATTTTACAAGAAAATATCTAATTTTTATCATTAATTTAGGGAAATAGGACTGATAATAAAAGTTTAATTTTAATGGATTTTTAAGAAAATTTTTTGTATAATCCTATTCTTTTATTTTTTGTCAAGGTAGCTCAGCTGGTTTAGAGCGCTGGTCTCATAAGCCGGAGGTCGGGGGTTCAAGTCCCCCTCTTGACACCATGATTTGATTTAATCTTCATTTAATATCCGTTTAATCTTTTTTTTAGCAAAACTAAACTACAATAGCCTTGCATCTTTTAATTTCTTACATTAGGGATTTGACGATGATTTTTAGCTCTCTTTTTAGTGTTGTAGGGATGGCGGTGCTTTTTCTTATTGCTTGGGTGTTTTCTGGCAATAAAAGGGCTATTAATTATCGCACGATTATTAGCGCGTTTGTGATCCAGGTGGCTTTAGGGGCGTTGGCTTTATATGTGCCTTTGGGTAGGGAAATGCTGCAAGGCTTAGCTAGTGGCATACAAAGCGTGATTTCTTACGGCTATGAAGGGGTGCGTTTTTTATTTGGCAATCTCGCTCCAAACGCTAAGGGCGATCAAGGGATAGGAGGCTTTATTTTTGCGATCAATGTTTTAGCGATCATTATCTTTTTTGCTAGCTTGATTTCACTTCTATATTATTTAAAAATCATGCCTTTAGTCATCAATCTCATCGGTGGGGCGTTGCAAAAATGCTTAGGCACTTCTAAAGCAGAAAGCATGAGCGCAGCGGCTAATATTTTTGTAGCGCACACAGAAGCGCCCTTAGTCATTAAACCTTATTTGAAAAGCATGAGCGATTCAGAGATTTTTGCGGTCATGTGCGTGGGCATGGCTAGCGTTGCGGGGCCTGTGTTAGCCGGGTATGCGAGCATGGGCATTCCTTTGCCTTATTTAATAGCCGCATCGTTTATGTCCGCTCCTGGGGGGTTGTTGTTCGCTAAAATCATTTACCCGCAAAACGAAACCATTTCTAGCCATGCAGATGTTTCTGCAGAAAAGCATGTCAATGCCATAGAAGCTATCGCTAATGGGGCAAGCACAGGGCTAAATTTAGCCTTGCATGTGGGAGCGATGCTTTTAGCCTTTGTGGGAATGCTCGCGCTCATTAACGGGCTTTTAGGGGTTGTAGGGGGGTTTTTAGGCATGGAGCATTTGTCTTTAGGGTTGATTTTAGGCACGCTCTTAAAACCCTTAGCCTTTATGCTAGGCATTCCTTGGAGTCAGGCTGGGATTGCCGGAGAAATCATAGGCATTAAAATTGCGCTCAATGAATTTGTGGGCTATATGCAATTTTTGCCTTATTTGGGCGATAACCCTCCTTTAATCTTGAGCGAGAAAACTAAAGCGATCATCACTTTTGCGTTGTGCGGGTTTGCTAACTTAAGCTCAGTCGCTATGCTCATTGGAGGGCTTGGCAGTTTAGTGCCTAAAAAGAAGGATCTCATTATAAGGCTTGCTTTAAAAGCGGTGCTTGTAGGCACGCTTTCTAATTTCATGAGCGCGACTATCGCCGGGTTATTCATAGGACTAAACGCTCATTAAAAGGACAAAACATGCAAAAAAGAGTAATAATCTTATTATTAGATTCTTTTGGTATAGGGGCTAGCGAAGACGCTAAAGATTTTGGCGATTTGGGGGCGAACACTTTAGGCAATATCGCTAAGGCTTGTTTTAATAACTTGGCTAATTCTAACGATCGCAATGGGGCTTTGAAACTGCCTTATTTAGAGAGTTTGGGTTTAGGTTTGAGCGCTTTAAAAGTCGCAAATGAATTGCCCTTAGGCTTTGAATTGAAACCCAATTTAATAGGGGCTTACACTTATGCACAAGAACTTTCTAGCGCTAAGGATACGATTTCTGGACATTGGGAGATGATGGGTGCGCCCGTTCTTTTTGAATGGGGGTATTTTAAAGACAAAACCCATTCGTTTCCTAAAGAAATTTTAGATGAAATCATGCACAAAACTAAGATTAAGGGCTATTTAGGGAATTGCCACGCATCAGGGACAGAAATCATTAAAGATTTAGGCGAAAAGCATTTAGAAACTTTATACCCCATTTTTTACACTTCAGCGGATTCGGTGTTTCAAATCGCTGCACATGAAGAAAAGTTTGGGCTGGATAATTTATACGCTCTTTGTGAAGAAGCGTTTCAAATTCTAGAGCCTTTAAAGATCGCCAGAGTGATCGCACGCCCCTTTATTGGCGCAAATAGAGAGAGTTTCAAACGCACCGCTAATCGCAAAGACTATGCGATAAAGCCCCATAAAAAATTGCTTTTTGAAACATTCATTGAAGAAAAGCAAGGCGAAGTCATCAGCATTGGAAAAATCGCTGATATTTACGCTCATGTGGGGATCACTCAAAAATTCAAAGCCGGTAGTTTAATGGAATTATGCGATGTTACTTTAGAGCGAGTCAAAAACGCCCCAAACAACAGCTTGATTTTTACGAATTTTGTGCATTTTGATAGCGATTATGGGCATCGGCGCGATGTTAGCGGGTATGCTAACGCTTTAGAGTATTTTGATATGCGCTTAAAAGAGATTTTAGACAATTTAAGGGAAAACGATTTGCTCATTCTTTGTGCCGATCATGGGTGTGATCCTAGCTTTAAAGGCACCGATCACACACGAGAATACATTCCTGTTTTGTTCTATCACAAGGATTTACAACCAGCCTTTTTAGGCAAGAGCGATTCGTTTGCGGATATTGGGCAGAGTATCGCTCACTTTTTGGGATTAAGCCCCCTAGATTATGGCAAAAACTTATTAAACTTTAAAGGACAACCATGACCCCTCACATCAACGCTAAAATCGGCGATTTTTATCCTCAATGCCTTTTATGCGGCGATCCCTTAAGGGTGAGCTACATTGCAAAAAAATTTTTACAAGACGCTAAAGAGATCACGAATGTGCGTAACATGCTAGGCTTTAGCGGGAAGTATAAGGGTAAGGGGATTTCTTTAATGGGGCATGGCATGGGCATTGCGTCATGCACGATTTATGTTACCGAACTCATTAAAACCTATCAGGTTAAAGAGCTTTTAAGGATTGGCACTTGCGGGGCGATTAGCCCAAAAGTTGGTCTGAAAGACATTATCATGGCCACTGGAGCTTCAACGGATTCTAAAACCAATCGGGTGCGTTTTTTAAACCACGATTTGAGCGCAACGCCTGATTTTGAATTGAGTTTAAGAGCGTATCAAACAGCAAAGCGTTTGGGTATTGATTTGAAAGTGGGTAATGTTTTTTCAAGCGATTTTTTCTATTCTTTTGAAACGCATGCCTTTGATTTGATGGCCCAATACAACCATTTGGCTATTGAAATGGAAGCGGCAGGGTTATACGCCACGGCGATGGAATTGAGTGCTAAGGCTTTATGCTTATGCTCGGTTTCAGATCACTTAATCACTAAAGAAGCCTTAAGCCCTAAAGAAAGGGTAGAGAGCTTTGATAACATGATAATTTTGGCTTTAGAGATGATGAGTTAGCCTTTTTTGCCCCCATAAGTTAAGGATAAAATTTAAAGGAAAACCCTTAAAGCTAAAAGCCTTAAGGGAACTTTGGAAAAACTAAAGCTATCGTTTTACAGAAACTTCGTTTTACAAAACTATCGCTTCAATAAAACAACAACTTTACACCCCAAAAACGAAATTTCAAGGTATAATGTTTTCCAAGAGTTTTTGCCATGTTTGGTAACCATGACAAACTCCTTTTATGGATTTATCCCCATAATCCGACTTATGGGGGTGTTTATTTTACAACAATCTTTCTAAAAACCAAATCCCAATCAAATAAAAACACTCTTAAAAGCTTGATTGAGCGCGTCAAAACACCCTAAAACTTTTTTTGAAATCCAATAAATTTGTGGTAAAATTAAACGCATTGTAAATAAATTCTCATTTTGATACATTTTTTGCAATAAAACATTACTTTAAGGAACATCTTATGAAAAAAACGAAAAAAACGATTCTACTTTCTCTAACTCTTGCGGCATCACTCTTGCATGCTGAAGACAACGGCGTTTTTTTAAGCGTGGGTTATCAAATCGGTGAAGCGGTTCAAAAAGTGAAAAACGCCGACAAGGTGCAAAAACTTTCAGACGCTTATGAACAATTAAGCCGGCTTTTAACCAACGATAATGGCACAAACTCAAAGACAAGCGCGCAAGCGATCAACCAAGCGGTTAATAATTTGAACGAACGCGCAAAAACTTTAGCCGGTGGGACAACCAATTCCCCTGCCTATCAAGCCACGCTTTTAGCGTTGAGATCGGTGTTAGGGCTATGGAATAGCATGGGTTATGCGGTCATATGCGGAGGCTATACCAAAAGTCCAGGCGAAAACAATCAAAAAAATTTCCACTACACCGATGAGAATGGCAACGGCACTACAATCAATTGCGGTGGGAGCACAAATAGTAATGGCACTCATAGTTCTAATGGCACAAATACATTAAAAGCAGACAAAAATGTCTCTCTATCTATTGAGCAATATGAAAAAATCCATGAATCCTATCAGATTCTTTCAAAAGCTTTAAAACAAGCTGGGCTTGCTCCTTTAAATAGCAAAGGGGAAAAATTAGAAGCGCATGTAACCACATCAAAGTATCAACAAGATGATCAAACTAAAACGACAACTTCTGTTATTGATACGACTAATGATGCGCAAAATCTTTTGACTCAAGCGCAAACGATTGTCAATACCCTTAAAGATTATTGCCCCATGTTGATAGCGAAATCTAGTAGTGGAAGTAGTGGCGGAGCTACTACAAACACCCCTTCATGGCAAACAGCCGGTGGCGGCAAAAATTCATGTGCGACTTTTGGTGCGGAGTTTAGTGCCGCTTCAGACATGATTAATAATGCGCAAAAAATCGTTCAAGAAACCCAACAACTCAGCGCCAACCAACCAAAAAATATCACACAACCCCATAATCTCAACCTTAACACCCCTAGCAGTCTTACGGCTTTAGCTCAAAAAATGCTCAAAAACGCACAATCTCAAGCAGAAATTTTAAAACTAGCCAATCAAGTGGAGAGCGATTTTAACAAACTTTCTTCAGGCCATCTTAAAGACTACATAGGGAAATGCGATGCGAGCGCTATAAGCAGTGCGAATATGACAATGCAAAATCAAAAGAACAATTGGGGGAACGGGTGTGCTGGCGTGGAAGAAACTCAGTCTTTATTAAAAACAAGCACCGCTGATTTTAACAACCAAACGCCTCAAATCAATCAAGCGCAAAACCTAGCCAACACCCTTATTCAAGAACTTGGCAACAACCCTTTTAGGAATATGGGCATGATCGCTTCTTCAACCACGAATAACGGAGCGATGAATGGCCTTGGGGTGCAAGTGGGTTATAAGCAATTTTTTGGAGAAAAGAAAAGATGGGGGTTAAGGTATTATGGTTTCTTTGATTACAACCACGCCTATATCAAATCCAATTTCTTTAACTCGGCTTCTGATGTGTGGACTTATGGGGTGGGTAGCGATTTGTTGTTTAATTTCATCAATGATAAAAACACCAATTTCTTAGGCAAGAATAACCAGATTTCTTTTGGGCTTTTTGGAGGAATCGCCTTAGCAGGGACTTCATGGCTTAATTCTCAATTCGTGAATTTAAAAACCATCAGCAATGTCTATAGCACTAAAGTGAATACGGCTAACTTCCAATTTTTATTCAATTTGGGCTTGAGAACCAATCTCGCTAGACCTAAGAAAAAAGATAGTCATCATGCAGCTCAACATGGCATGGAATTGGGCGTGAAAATCCCTACCATTAACACGAATTACTATTCTTTTCTAGACACTAAACTAGAATATAGGAGGCTTTATAGTGTGTACCTCAATTATGTGTTTGCTTATTAAAAGCTCTCTTTTTTAAAAAAAAAGGGGGGGGGTTAAACTTCTAAAAAACCTAAAAATTTTCAAAAAAATAGTTATTAAACCTAAAAAATGAAATTTTAAGGTATAATGTTTCCGCCATTTTTATTTTTCGTTTTTAGTTTTCCATGGCAAACTCCTTTTTAGAATTTACCCCCATAATCGCTCTTATGGGGGTTATTTTGCAACAATCTTTTCAAATTTAAAAAACGCTCTCAAAAACCATTAAAGAGTGAAATTACCTTACAAGATGAGCTTTTTTGCGATTTTTATTAAAACGATTATTTTTTAGCGGAGTTTTTCTAAAAAAAGGGTTTTTTACTCACTTCTTTTGATTGAAACAACACAATCAAGAATCTTAAGGCAATTTAAAATAAAATGGCGCTAGCATGACCCCAAAGCCCCTTATTAAATTAATCTATACCAAATAGTAAGGAGTTATCTAACATGGGGTTTTTCAAGCTTAAAGAACACAACACGAACATTGCCACCGAGTTTAGAGCGGGTTTAACGACTTTTATCACCATGATTTACATCGTGCCCTTAAACGCTCTTATCCTTTCTCAAGCCAACATGCCTTATGAAGCCCTTTTGAGCGCGACTGCCATTATCACTATCTTATCGAGCGTGTTTAACGGGTTATGGGCAAACACCCCCATAGCCATGAGCGTGGGCTTAGGGTTGTCAGCTTATTTTAGCTTCGGGTTGGTTCAGGGGCTAAAACTCCCTTGGCAGAGCGCTTTAGGCATCGTAGCACTCTCGGGAGCGATTTTTGTGATTTTGTCTTTCACTAAATTTAGAAGTTGGGTCATGCGAAGCATTCCTAGCGATTTAAGGCGTGCGGTGAGCGCGGGGATAGGGGCTTTTATCGCGTTTATTGGCCTTAAAGAAATGCATATCGTCGTTACCCATAAGGCTACGCTTGTAACCTTAGGCGATTTTGGCGATCCGCATGTGTTATTGGGGGTTGTGGGGATCATTCTAACTTTCGCGCTCTACACGCTTAAAATCAGGGGTTCTTTCATTATAGCAGTCTTAATCACTTCCATTCTCGCATGGATTTTAAAGCTAGCCCCTTACCCTAGCGAGTTTTTTTCCATGCCCGCTAGCATTGGCCCTATCGCCTTTCAATTAGACTTTAAGGGTATTTTTTTTGATGCGAGTGGGGCTTTCACTTTAGCGTTAGTGCCAGTCATCATCACTTTTTTTGTAACCGATTTGTTTGATTCTTTAGGCACGCTTGCAGGGATTGGCCACAAGACTGATTTTTTCAATGATGAAGAAAAAAACAAGGAATTGGAAAAGACTTTAGAAGCGGATGCGGTAGCTTCTTTAGGGAGCGCGGTGGTGGGCGTTTCTACTACGACAGCTTTTATAGAGAGCGCGAGTGGGGTTGAAGAGGGGGGCCGCACAGGGCTGACAGCGGTTTTTACCGGATTATTTTTTGTTTTAACGCTCTTTTGCTTGCCTCTTTTAAAAGCTATTCCTAGCAATGCGATTTATCCGGTGCTAGTGGTAGTAGGGGTTTTGATGTTTAGCGTGTTAGAGGGGGTGAATTTTAAAGACATGGCCATTAGCGTTTCCACTTTTTTAACCGTGGTGATGATGCCTTTAACCTTCTCCATTGCCGATGGCTTAGCCTTTGGCTTTTTGTCTTATAGTATCATCAAATTGGTTCAAAAAGACTTCAAAGCGCTCAATTCAGGCATCATCATTCTCTGCATCATTTCTGTTTCTGTATTTATCTTTCGTTAAGCTCTTTTTAATGGGCTTTGCATTTTTTACTCATTTCATGCCTCTTTTTCTTTATTTAGACAGATTATTATCTTAAAATAATTGTAATATCATTATTATTATATCAACTCAATAAAAAAGGAGAAGGTATGCAAAAAACTTCTAACACTTTGGCGCTGGGGAGTTTGACAGCGCTATTCTTTCTAATGGGTTTTATCACGGTTTTAAACGACATTTTAATCCCACACTTAAAGCCCATTTTTGACTTGACCTATTTTGAAGCTTCACTCATTCAATTTTGCTTTTTTGGGGCGTATTTCATCATGGGAGGAGTTTTTGGGAATGTGATCAGTAAAATCGGCTACCCTTTTGGCGTGGTGCTTGGTTTTGTGATCACAGCGAGCGGGTGCGCGTTGTTTTATCCGGCGGCGCATTTTGGCTCCTATGGGTTTTTTTTAGGAGCGTTGTTTATTTTAGCGAGCGGGATTGTGTGCTTGCAAACCGCTGGTAATCCCTTTGTAACCTTGCTTTCTAAAGGTAAAGAAGCCAGAAATTTGGTTTTAGTCCAGGCGTTCAATTCGCTTGGCACAACTTTAGGGCCTATTTTTGGGAGCTTGTTGATTTTTAGCACGACTAAAATGGGCGATAATGCAAGTTTGATAGACAAATTAGCGGACGCTAAAAGCGTTCAAATGCCTTATTTGGGCTTGGCGGTGTTTTCGCTTCTTTTAGCGCTCATCATGTATCTTTTGAAATTGCCTGACGTGGAAAAAGAAATGCCTAAAGAAACGACGCAAAAAAGCCTGTTTTCGCACAAACACTTTGTTTTTGGGGCTTTAGGGATCTTTTTTTATGTGGGCGGAGAAGTTGCGATTGGCTCGTTCTTGGTGCTAAGCTTTGAAAAACTTTTGAATTTAGACCCTCAATCAAGCGCGCATTACTTGGTGTATTATTGGGGAGGCGCGATGGTGGGTCGTTTCTTGGGTAGCGTTTTGATGAATAAAGTTGCCCCTAATAAATACCTGGCTTTCAACGCCTTAAGCTCTATTTTTCTCATTGCTTTAGCCATTATGATTGGAGGCAAGATCGCTTTATTCGCTCTGACTTTTGTGGGCTTTTTCAACTCTATCATGTTCCCTACAATCTTTTCTTTGGCTACGCTCAATTTAGGGCATCTCACTTCTAAAGCTTCTGGGGTGATTAGCATGGCGATTGTGGGAGGAGCGTTAATCCCCCCCATTCAAGGCGTGGTTACAGACATGCTAGCAGCAACCGAGTCAAATCTGCTCTACGCTTATGGTGTGCCGTTATTATGCTATTTTTATATCCTCTTCTTTGCGCTTAAAGGGTATAAGCAAGAAGAAAACTCCTAAAAAAAGGGGGGGGTTTCTCTCTTATTTTCTTTCTTTTAGCTTGTTTTTAAAAATGTAAAAATGCTTAAATTAAATAAGGTTTGATTGATTAGCGTTTGAAACCAAAAGGCATGCAAATTTTAAAATTTTTAAGATGCGATCACAAATACCCCCAACGAATAAGGAAAACCTCCTAACCACAAAAGATTAAGAGATTTTAAGAATGGAGCAAAGAATAAAGACTAGTAAATGGGTTTGGCGTCTTTGAATTTATATTCCGTAAGAAACCCGGTGCCATCAAAATTACCCACCAAAGAAATCTTTGCAATATCGCCCACTTGGCAATCGGTTTCTAAGATAAGATAAGGCACTTCATCTTTACCGATTAAAGTGATCACTCGGCCCTTTTTTTCACGGCTTTGCTTGGGGAACTCTTTAGAATCAAGACCTGTGGTATTATCGCCGGTTTGGAGCATTCTAAAAGCATAGCACATGCCATCATTGATTTGAGCGCTATAAATTTTGCCTTTTTTAACTTCTTTTTTAACCCCCGGTTTAACCGCGATGCGTATTTCTGAGTGGATCTCAGCTTCTTGCATTTTGCCCTTATAATCTCGCACCTGAACCTTATGCACGCCATTAGGGTCTCCCTTTTTAAGCAGAGAATCTTCATAACTGAATTTTTGAATGTCTAAATCCCCATCAACAAAACTCCTAGCATCAAGCTGAACGCTCAAAAGCCCTAGCAACCCAATTAATGAAAATTTCAAACAACGCTTATAAAAATAACTCATCAACAAATCCTTTCAATGTAAAATCAAACAAATATATCCCAAAATGAAAAACAAAAAGATCACAAAACCGCTAATTTAGCAACAAAAACACGCTCTGTCAAGCAAAGCCTAAAGAAATCATTCAAAAATAATTTCTTCCGGTTTGATTTCATCGCCATAAACAGGCTCTAAAGTTTCCTTGTAAGCTTCTTTTAAAAAGTCGCTAGAAATGAGGGAATCAATTTCGTTGTTCAACCATTCTAAAAGCTTAGGGTTACCCTTTTTAATCGCTGGAGCGATCACATCCTTATCGCCAAGGCTTGTAATGCCTAATTTAAACTCAGGGTGCTGTTTCGCCCAAGCGAGCAACAAAGTGTTGTCATGGGCTAGAGCGGTAGCCTTATTATTTAAAAGGGCTAAAAAAGTCTCTGTGTTTTGTTCAAATTTCAAAAGTTTGATATTGGGGTAATTTTTAGTGAAATAAAAATCCGCTGTCGTGCCTTTATTCACAATCAACTCTTTATCCTTCAACTCTTCTATATTTTTAATGACCCCATCTTTAGAAATCACCCCCAAAGCGACTTTCATATACGGCTTAGCGAAATCCACGACTTTTTCTCTTTCTTTAGTGCGCGTGAAATTAGCCATGATAATATCCACTTTATTGGCTTTTAAAAATTCCACCCTAGCTGAGGCTTCTACAGGAATAAACTCAATCTTATTTTCATCGCCCAATAAATCAAGGGCCATGCGTTTAGCGATGACTACATCATAGCCTTGATATTGTCCCTTAGAATCCACAGATCCAAAAGGAGGCTTATCGCTAAAAACCCCCACTTTTAAAACCCCTCTTTGTTTAATGACTTCTAAAGCGTCCTTTTTTTCTTTATGGCTATCAGAGCATGCATTAAAGACTAAAGCGATTAAAACTAAAAATAGCCCCCACATTTTAAAAAGCCCGTTCGTTTTCATAAAAACACCTTTTTTTGAAATTAAAATCATCTTTTTAGCAAACTTTATTTAACAGCTCCCTAAAAAATGGAAAGTTTCTAAAAATTTTTGCACTCTTTGAGATTTCGGGTGGTTAAAAAATTCTTTAGCACTGTTTTCTTCAGCGATTTTACCGCTATCAAAAAACACGATTTTGCTAGCGATTTTTTGCGCGAATTTCATTTCATGCGTTACAATCACCATGCTCATGCCCGTTGTGGCTAGTTCTAAAATCACTTCTAAAACTTCTTTAACCATTTCAGGGTCTAAAGAGGCGGTTACTTCATCAAAAAGCATGATTTTGGGCCGCATGCACAAAGAGCGCACAATGGCTACTCGTTGTTTTTGCCCGCCGCTCAATTCTTTAGGGTAAGCTTGTTGTTTATGCTCCAAACCCACTCGCTTTAAAAGCTCTACGGCTTGAGAAATGACCTCATCTTTGGATCGTTTTTGCACTTTTAAAGGAGCGAGTAAGATATTATCCAGCACATTTAAATGCGGGAACAATTCATAATTTTGAAACACCATGCCTATTTTTTGGCGCATTTGATTCCAGTTAGTAGTTGGCGTATTAAGGTTAGTGTTTTCAAAAAGAATTTCACCTCCATCAATCTTTTCAAGCCCGTTTAGGCATTTTAAAAAAGTGCTTTTCCCGCACCCGCTAGGCCCTAAAATCACTGCCACTTCACCCTTATTTAAAGTGAAATTGATGCCGTCTAAAACCAAATGGTTTTGATAGGTTTTTTTTAACCCTTTGGTTTCTAAAATCGCACTCATTTTACCCTCTAATGTGTTGGAATTTTTTTTCTAAATAGGAACTATACAGGCTCAAACTATAGCATAAAGTAAAATAAAACATTAAGATAACGCCATAAACCACAAAGCTCGCATTGGGCATGCGTAAGAGATTAAGCTCTATGATTTGCTGGCCCACTTTTAACAAATCAACCGCTCCAATGAGAGAGACTAAAGCCGTGGTTTTAATCATGCGCGTGAATAAATTAAGGCTTGAGGGCAATAAAGACAAAAAGCTTTGGGGGAAAATAATGTTAAAAATCACCCTTTTTGAATCCATGCCTAAAGCCAGAGCGCTTTCTACTTGGTGTTTGCTCACGGAAGTTAAAACCCCTCTGGTTAAATCCATCATTTCAGCGCCACCCCACAAGCTAAAAACAATGATGCTCGCTAAAACCGCGCTAATATGCAAATCAAACCAGCTCGCTAACCCAAAATACACGATAAAAAGCCATGCTAAAAGCGGGATAATGCGAACGCTTTCTAAATACACACGACACGCCAAAACCACTATTTTAGAACCAAACGCCATCAAGCTCCCCAAAAGTATCCCAACAACGATTGAAACAACCGCAGAGCTAAGAGCGATCAAAAGAGTGATCTCAAACCCTTCTAACAAACGCTTAAGGTTGTCTAATTCTAGTAAAACTCCCATTTTTAAGCCACTTTCTTTTTAAAAAAACGCTCTAAGATCACAAGCAAAACGCTTAAAGGGAGTAAAGCGATCAAATAAGTGAGGCTTAACATCAAAAGGCTTTCAGTCGTTTTGTAATAAATGCCAATAAAATCTTTCGCCACAAACATAATATCGGTTAGGGCTATCGCGCCCACCACAGAAGTTTCTTTGAGTAAAAAAATCACATTCGCCCCTATAGAAGGCATAGAAACGCTTAAACTTTGAGGCAGAATAATATAATACATCATCTTCAAAGGGCCAAACCCCAAACTCAAAGCGCTTTCTCTTTGAATAGAAGCTAAGCTTTTAAACCCAAGCAAAAAACTTTGACTCATATACCCCCCACCCAAAAACCCTAACGCTAAAATCGCGCATTCTAAAGCGCTCAAACCGATTTCATTCAACCCGTAATACAAAAAGAAAAGCTGGATGAGTAGGGGCGTGTTCCTAGCGATTTCGCCATAGATATAGACGATAGGAGAGATAAAGCGCGTTTTAAAATACAAAATGATCGCACACAAAAACCCCACCAAAAGAGAGAGCAAAATCCCAAAGAAAGAAATATAAAGCGTGAGTTTTAACCCCTTAAAAAACGCAGGGATGGAGTGAAACATAAAATCCCAATCTAATGCCATAACGCTATACCTTAAAATTAATGACGCTTTAAAGCATCATGTTTAAAAACAGCTCTTATTTACCCTAATTGTTAGAAGTTTGGAAAACCCAAGCCCTTATTATGGAAAGTTTATGAGCCATTCAGTCCCTATTCAAAGAAAATTTGAATTATAATAAAAAAACTGGCTGAAATTAACAACAATGATTAAACAATCATTAAATGGAGAGGACATGCAAAAAAGTTTAGTTTCTTTGGCTTGGGTTTTTGTCGCTATTTTAGGAGCGATCTGTTTAGGGGTGTTAGCCTTACACAAGGGCGAGAGCATCAACACGCTATGGCTTGTAGTAGCGAGCGCTTGCATTTATAGCATAGGTTATCGTTTTTATAGCCATTTTATCGCTTATAAGGTGTTAAAGCTAGATGATAACAGAGCCACGCCTGCATGCGTAAGGAATGACGGCAAGGATTTTGTGCCAACCGATAAAGCCATCACCTTTGGGCATCATTTCGCCGCTATTGCTGGGGCTGGCCCTTTAGTAGGCCCGATACTGGCCGCTCAAATGGGTTACTTGCCCTCTATCTTATGGATTTTGATAGGCTCGGTTTTAGGGGGTTGCGTGCATGATTTTGTGGTGCTTTTTGCTTCCATTAGGCGCGATGGCAAGTCTTTAGGCGAAATGATCAAGCTTGAAATGGGTCAATTTGTAGGCATGATCGCAAGTCTTGGCATTTTAGGGATCATGCTCATTATCATTGCGATTTTAGCGATGGTGGTGGTGAAGGCTTTAGCGCATTCGCCTTGGGGCTTTTTTACGATCGCAATGACTATTCCCATTGCGATTCTTATGGGGCTTTACATGCGATTTTTCAGGCCGCATAAGATTTTGGAAGTTTCTGTTATCGGCTTTATTTTGTTGATTATAGCGATTTATGCGGGTAAATACGTTTCTTTAGATCCTAAATTAGCGTCAATATTCACTTTTGAGGCCAGTTCTTTAGCGTGGATGATCATGGGCTATGGGTTTGTGGCTTCTATTTTACCGGTATGGTTTTTACTCGCTCCACGAGATTATTTAAGCACTTTTTTAAAAATTGGCGTTATAGGGGTGTTGGTTGTGGCTATTGTTTTTGTCGCTCCGCCTTTACAAATCCCTAAAATCACGCCCTTTGTAGATGGCAGTGGGCCTGTGTTTGCAGGAAGCGTGTTCCCTTTCTTGTTTATCACGGTGGCTTGCGGGACGATTAGCGGCTTTCATGCTTTAATTTCTTCAGGCACGACCCCTAAAATGCTCGCTAAAGAAAGCGACGCCAGGCTAGTGGGCTATGGCTCTATGGTGATGGAGAGCGTTGTGGCTCTTATGGCGTTGGTGTGCGCGGGGATTTTACACCCAGGGCTTTATTTCGCTATCAATTCCCCAGAAGTGAGCATCGGTAAAGATATAGCTGATGCGGCTTCGGTGATTAGCTCATGGGGGTTTAGCATCAGCGCTGAAGAAATCCGTGAGATGACCAAAAACATTGGCGAAAGCTCCATTTTGAGCCGCACCGGTGGGGCGCCCACTTTTGCGATCGGTTTAGCGATGATCGTGTATCACATTTTAGGGGATCCAAGCGTGATGGCGTTTTGGTATCATTTTGCGATTTTGTTTGAAGCTTTGTTCATTTTAACCGCTGTGGATGCTGGCACACGAACCGCTCGTTTCATGATCCAAGATTTGCTCGGTAATGTTTATAAGCCTTTGGGCAATCTCAGCTCTTATAAGGCTGGGATTTTTGCCACTCTTTTGTGCGTGGCAGGGTGGGGGTATTTCTTGTATCAAGGCACGATCGATCCTAAAGGAGGTATTTATACGCTATGGCCTTTATTTGGCGTGAGTAATCAGATGTTAGCGGGCATGGCGTTGTTGTTGGTTACGGTGGTGTTGTTTAAAATGGGGCGTTTTAAGGGGGCGATGGTAAGCGCCTTACCAGCAGTTTTGATTTTATTTATCACTTTTTATAGCGGTATTTTAAAAGTAATGCCAAAGAGTAATGATAGCGTGCTTAATAACGTTTCGCATGTGGCGCAAATGCAAATCATCAAAGAAAAAATGGCTACCACTACCGATGAAAAAGCGCTAAAAACGCTCCAAAAATCCTTTTTTAACCATGCGATTGATGCGATTTTGTGCGTGTTTTTCATGCTTGTGGCGCTATTGGTTTTAATAGTGAGCGTTAGGATTTGCTCAAACGCTTATTTTAAAAATCAAATTTATCCGCCGTTAGCTGAAACCCCTTACATCAAAGCTACTTGAATAAAGGGGGCTTAAACCCCCTTTAAATCCATAGAAAAAAGTTTGACATCGTTTGTGAAGCGTGCAAACACTAAAGATGTTTGGGGCTTCTGCTTGGGTTTTTAAAAAGCTATCGCTTGATTTTTTAAAAGCTCAATTTTAAAGATGATTTAAAGATGATAGGTATTTTGTTTAATGGGTATGATTTAAAAAAGGGCTTTTGCTTGAAAAGAAATTTTATATATAGAGATTAGAGGAACAGCGTTAAAAAACGCTTATCCTATCATGGGAGATAGCATCAAAAGACGCCTACTATATTTTGTGATCATAGCATCAAAAAGACGCCTACCATAATCATAGGGTAGCATCAAAATGACGCTACTAGAGCCGTGTATAACGCGCTCCTGTCAGAATAAAGGGCGGGGAAGTCTTTAGGCACAGGCCCGTTTTCACCCGGTTTAAAGCCTTTGTTAGTATGCACGCCATAATACGCAAGATCCACGCTACCGCTCAAGTATTCAGTGAATTTATAACCTAAAGAGATCATCGCTCTCGCTTCCCAAGAGACCACTGAATTGGAATATTGCGTGGCGAATTTCCATGTGAATTTTTTGGCAAAATGAGTGCCGCCACAAGAAAGGAGAATGGTAGCGGCGTCTCTTTTAAGGGCTGTGCCTGTAAAACCCGCATACACGCTGTTACTCCCCATTATCACACCGCTTGGATTGCCCATATTGCCTATCCAACCATTAGCGTTTTGAAAGACTTTATAAAAAGCGATGGAAACATTGTAATTATTGATGTCAAAGCGTTGGCGGATAATGAGATTTTGCCCGTTTTGAGTGGCAGGCGTGTCGTATCTATAGACCGGACTCCCATCAGATTTAACGATCATCCAAGGGTAGTAAATGGGGAAAAACCCTATGACAGCTGTGTCAGAGCGAAAGCCTGTGCCGCTAAAATTAGGGTTAGAGTCCCAACCAATCTTAACGCCCGGAGCGTTAAAGATTTGAGGCGAAAGGTAATAAAAGCCTTCTATGAGGAAACGATGAGGTTTATAGGTGAGTTGCACCGCATGCGTGCCATAAAGCACCTTTTTCCCATGGCTATCATAACCTCCCTTATCGTTTTTGGTGAAGCCTCCGCTATAAGTGGTTCGTGCGGCAAACCAATCCATCAAAAACGAACCATAAGCGAACGCCCTCCCAAAAGAGCTAAACCAAGTCAAGCGCGCATGCTTGTATTGCCCAGAAACTTGAAAGCCTTGCGTTTGACCGCTTTTATAAGGCATAGTGGATAAATAGCGTCCGGCTTTTATTTCAAAATAATTCTTATAAGCGTATTCTAAATACGCATCGCTAAAGACATAATTGCGGACATTTTTATTGTGTTTCATGTTCTGTGTTTCAAGGCTATCGGTTTGTAAGATGTTTGTATAACCCCCCATGAACCCATCATAATAACCAAAGAGGTTGTAAGCTACAGATCCGTCTTCAAATTTCTTCGTGCCGTCATAGAAAATAGATCCCACCATGCCCCCTATTTTGCCTTTTAGAACATGGTCTGAAACCTTTTTGGGTAACAAGCTAAAACCAAGCCCTAAATAGCCCGCAATCGTTGCGAATTGCTGCATAGGGTAGATGCCTCTTTCTTTATTGATTTTATGCTGGTTAAAGCCGATAGTGCTGGATTGATCCACAAAGCCATTGAGCTTAGCTTCAAAACCTTGTAACGAAGAGCTTAAAAATGCCCCAAAGAATAAAACCTGACTTGCCTTTTTCATGCATGTCTCCTAAAATGAGATTGATAAATACAAATACTTTTAAAGATAAATCTATTCTTTGATTTTTATTATTCTTAGCTTTGAAATAATTATAATATGTAAAATAATGCATATGATGAGAAAATCCAACTTCTAAAAGCTAAAAACGATTAATTTGTGGAAAATTTACTCTCTTTAAATTCAAATGGCTAATATGTGGCGCTAAAATCCGTTATGATTGACGGATCATTTTGAACGGAGTGCTTGAGAATGGGGTTAAGCTTTGCTTGATTGTTTTTTAGGTTTTATCTTGTTATCAAACAAAGCCTATTGGTTGTAATTTTTATACAATTCTATTAAATGCTTAGTGGAGCTGTCAAAATAAGCGTTGCTTTTATGCCCTTCTAATTCTTGTAAAATCGGCACGGCCAATTCTTTCCCAAGCTCCACGCCCCATTGATCAAAGCTGTTAATATCCCAAATAACCCCTTGCACAAAGACTTTATGCTCATAAAGAGCCACTAACGCCCCAATATTGCTTGGTGAAATCTTTTCTAATAAAAGGATATTAGAGGGGCGGTTGCCAAAAAACACCCTGTGGTGGGCTAAATCTTTGGCTTCATCTTTGTCTAATCCTTTAAAGAGCAATTCCCCAAGCGCTTCTTCATAACTCTTGCCTTTCATAAAAGCTTGCGCTTGTGCTAAAACGTTGCTGAATAAAATCTCATGGTGGCCTTTAGCGTTAGGCTTTTTATCTAAGGAAGCGATAAAATCAATGGGTATTAAATGCGTGCCTTGGTGCAAGAGCTGGAAAAAGGCGTGCTGAGCGTTAATGCCCATATCGCCCCAAACAACAGGGCATGTGTCATAGGGGATGGTTTCGCCTTTTTTGCTGATGCGTTTGCCATTGCTTTCCATATCCAATTGCTGAATGAATTTAGGGAAATGCCTCAAATACTGATCGTAAGGAGCGATTAAATGGCTTTTGGATTGGAAAAAATTGATATACCACACGCCAATTAGCCCCATTAAAACGGGTAAATTGCTTTCAAAAGGGGCGTTTCTAAAATGCTCATCCATCAAATACGCCCCTTTCAAAAGAGCGTTAAAATTTTTCTTCCCTAAATAGATCATAATGGACAAGCCAATGGCCGACCACAAGCTATAGCGCCCCCCTACAAAATCCCAAAATTCAAACATGTTATGCTCGTCAATGCCAAATTGTTGCACAGCTTCTTTATTGGTGGATACCGCTACAAAGTGCTTAGCGATATGCTTTTCATTGCCACTTCTTTCTACAAACCATTTTCTAGCGGTTAGGGCGTTGGTTAAGGTTTCTTGAGTGGAAAAAGTCTTGGAAGCTACGATAAAAAGCGTGCTGGCCGGATTGATTTTTTCCAAAACGTCTAAAATCTGCGTGCCATCCACATTAGACACAAAATGCATTTTTAATCTCGGATGGCCGTAGCGTTTTAGAGCGGTGCAAACCATTAAAGCGCCTAAATCTGACCCCCCAATACCGATATTGACAATATCGGTGATCACTTGATTGGTATAGCCCAATCTTTTACCGCTCCTCACGCTATCGCTAAAGGCTCGCATGCGTTTTAAAACGCTCCGAACACTTTTTAACACTTCCATGTTGTCTAGCAAGATTTCTGCGTCGTTCAAACTCCTTAAGGCGGTGTGTAAAACGGCCCTTTTTTCGGTGGTGTTGATTTTTTCGCCCTTAAACATCGCCTCAATCTTTTCTTTTAAAGAGCAGTCATTCGCCAATTCAAAAAGAAGCTTTAAAGTGGTATCGTTCAAGCGGTTTTTGGAATAATCCAAGCTCAAGCTTTCCAATTGCACGAAATAACGGCTCGCTCGCTCTTTGTCTTTAGAAAACCAGTCGTGCATATGCGCTTCTTTGATTTCTTCATAATGTTTGAGTAATTTTGGATAAGTTTTTAATTGGGTTAGCATCAATACCCCTTAAATAAAAGATATAACGCTGTATTATAAGCTAGTTTTAATTATAATTTTCAAATGTTAAGAAAAAACATTTTAGCTTACTATGGGGCGAATTTTCTCTTAATTATCGCTCAAAGCTTACCCCATGCGATTTTAACCCCCTTGTTGCTTTCTAAAGGGCTTAGTTTGAGTGAAATCTTGCTCGTGCAAACCTTTTTTAGCTTTTGCGTGCTGGTGGCTGAATACCCAAGCGGTGTTTTAGCGGATTTGATGAGCCGGAAGAATTTATTCCTGGTTTCTAATGCCTTTTTAATCGCTAGTTTTTCGTTTGTGCTGTTTTTTGATAGCTTTATTTTCATGCTTGTAGCATGGGGGCTGTATGGTTTGTATAGCGCATGCTCTAGCGGCACGATTGAAGCTTCACTCATCACAGACATTAAAGAAAACAAAAAGGATTTGTCCAAGTTTTTAGCCAAAAACAATCAAATCACTTATTTAGGCATGATTATAGGGAGTTCTTTGGGGTCGTTTTTGTATCTCAAAGTCCATGCGATGCTGTATATTGTGGGGATTTTTTTAATCATGCTCTGCGTGCTAACGATCATTTTTTATTTTAAAGAAAAAGAAGAGGATTTTAAAAGCCAAAAAAGTTTGAAACTCCTTAAAGAGCAGGTCAAAGGCAGCCTTAAAGAGCTTAAAGATAACCCCAAGCTTAAAATTTTGTTAGTGGGGCATTTGATTACGCCCGTCTTTTTTATGAGCCATTTTCAAATGTGGCAAGCGTATTTTTTAAAACAAGGCATTAAAGAGCAATACCTTTTTATATTTTATATCGCTTTTCAAGTGATTTCTATCCTCATTCATTTTTTAAAAGCTTCAAATTACAGCCAAAAAATCACCCTAAGTTCGCTTTTGGTGTTACTGGGCGTTAGCCCCTTATTGCTTATGAATATCCCTTATTGTTTCATAGGGGTGTATGCGCTCATGGTGGCGTTTTTCACTTATATGAGTTATTGCTTGGGGTATCAATTCTCCAAATTCGTTTCTAAAAACAACATTTCATCGCTCTCATCGCTTTTATCAAGCTGTGTGCGCGTGGTCTCTGTGCTAATCTTATCGCTCAGCAGTTTGGAACTGCGTTACTTTTCACCCCTAACTATCATAACCATGCATTTTGCTCTAACGCTTCTCATTCTCTTTTTCTTTTTGTATAAGGCTAAGCCGTTTGATGAGTGAGCGGCTTTAAGAGCACAACCTTTTAGCGATTTCTTGCGCAACATCATAGCCATGATTTAGTGCGGTAGCGATGCTCGCTCCTGATTTGAATAAAATATCGCCCACGATGAACAAATTAGGGATATTGTTGCTCTCTAAATTTTCTTTCACCACAGGGATATTGGTGCTAGGATCTAATTCTAAAGAACAGCGTTTAAAAAACTCTAAAGGGGTAGAGCCTCCGATCGCATACAGCAAGCGATCAAAACTCTCGCTCGTGTTATCGGTGAAATTAACCTTAATTTGAGTGTTATCTTCTTCTAGGCTTTCAATATCCACTCCAAGCTTGCTTTTAAGCGTGTTATTGTCTAGGACTTCTTGCAAATTTTTAGCGTTGTCTTCATTGATACGGCTGAATTCTTTTTTGCGGTAATTGAGGGTGGTAGGGGTGGTTTTGCACAAAGCAATGGCGTATTCCACCGCTGAGTTGCCTCCGCCGATCACAAGGGTTTTTTCATTTTCCTTACAATCGTTGATGCTAAAAACCACTTGTTTGGAGAGTGCAACAGGGATTTTATAAGTAGGGCGGTTTGGTTGGCCCATTTTCCCGATCGCAACCACCACAAATTTAGCATGATAGGTTGTGTTAGAAGTGGTGGTGATTTTAAAGTATTCGCCTTCTTTTTTCACGCTCTCAATATCGGTTTTATAGCTTGGCGTGATGCGGTGCTCTTTTAAAAGATTAGTGAAATTCTCTAAAGTTTCTTCTTTAAAGCTGTCTTTAAAAGGGATATGCCCTTTAAGCTCTACGACTTGCTTTTTATAATCTTTATCAATCCTTTTACCGGCTTTATAAAACTTTTCCAGCATGCCTGAATGGCTTTCGGTTTTTTCGCATAAAAGCACCTTTTTAACGCCGGCTATTTCGCATTCTATAGCTGTGGCAATGCCCCCAGGCCCTGCGCCCACTATCAACACGTCTAAAACTTCTTGACTCATTTTCTATCCTTTTTATTTTAATTTTTTAATTCTCTTGGCGTTTTTCTTGTAAAATCGCTTCGTTCAAATCGCTCGTGCTGTCATACAACACGCTTTCAAGCATGCGTTTTTCATCGTCAAACTGACCGCTTTTAACCCCCCATAAAAACGCTATTAAGCCTATTAATCCCATAAGCACTGAGACAACTAACATGATGGTTAAAATTTCTGTATTCATCTCTATTTTTTTAGGTTATTAGAATAACGCTGTCATTATACTAAAAGATAGCGTTTAAATCACCAATAGGTTGAATAAGTTTGGATAACATGAAAATAAAAACGAAATCAAAAGAGGGTTTTTTATGCAAGAAGCGTTGTTGCGTTTTCAAGAGGGTTTTAAGGAGTGGGGTTATCTTATTTTATTTTTATATTCTTTAGGGGGTGGGTATGTGGGGATTGTCATCGCTTCCATTTTGAGCGCTACCACACACGCTTTAGATATAAAAATAACCATTCTTGTCGCTTTTTTAGGGAATATGGTAGGGAGTGGGGCTCTTGTAGTCTTTGCCCGCTATCAAAAAAGAGAGTTTTTAAAGTATTTCCAAAAGCATAGAAGAAAGCTTGCTTTAGCGAGTTTGTGGGTGAAACGCTACGCCTTGCTCATGATTTTTGTTAATAAATATTTGTATGGGATTAAAAGCGTTGTGCCTTTGGCGGTTGGTTTTAGCAAATACCCTTTAAAAAGGTTTTTATGGCTTAATGTTTTTTCCAGTTTTTTGTGGGCGTTAATCGTGGGGAGCGTTTCTTTTCAAGCGAGCGATTGGGTGAAAACGCTGTATGAAAGGCTTTCTCATTACACTTCGTTTTTTGTCATAAGTTTTGTTCTTATAGCGCTTTTAATATGGTTTTTATTGAAACGATATTCGCGCAAAATGGGTTTTTAAGCAAGATGTTTAATTAAATGCGCTAGACTACGCCCACAAGCATTCGCATAAAGTGGGTGCGTTAATATCTTTAAACACAAGGATTGAGAACATGGGAAAAATTGGTATCTTTTTTGGGACAGACAGCGGGAACGCTGAAGCTATCGCTGAAAAAATCAGCAAGGCTATTGGTAATGCGGAAGTGATTGATGTGGCTAAAGCTTCTAAAGAGCAATTTAATGGCTTTACAAAGGTTATTTTGGTCGCTCCCACAGCCGGTGCGGGTGATTTGCAAACAGATTGGGAAGACTTTTTAGGCACACTAGAAGCGAGCGACTTTGCGAATAAAACCATTGGGCTTGTAGGCTTGGGCGATCAAGACACTTACAGCGAAACTTTTGCAGAAGGCATTTTCCACATTTATGAAAAAGCTAAAGCCGGCAAAGTGGTAGGGTACACTTCCACTGATGGTTATCATTTTGAAGCTTCTAAAGCGGTAGAAGGCGGTAAATTCGTGGGTCTTGTGATTGATGAAGACAATCAAGACGATCTCACTGATGAGAGGATTTCAAAATGGGTAGAACAAGTTAAAGGTTCTTTTGCTTAATCTTTTAAGCCCTAAATTTTAGGGCTTTTTTAAACTTCTTTTTATATCTTATTGATGCTAGAAATAGACAACCAAACTCCGCTAAAATCAGACTTTTTATTATTAGAAAAAATCGCAAATGTTTTAGCCCCCACTCAAATTATTGAGCTTGTTTTGGTGAGCGATGAAACCATGCGAGAAATCAATAGGGATTTAAGGGGTTGCGATTACGCTACCGATGTTTTGAGCTTCCCTTTAGAAGCCATTCCTCACACCCCTTTAGGGAGCGTGGTGATTAATGCGCCATTAGCTCAAACTAACGCCCTGAAATTAGGGCATAGATTAGAAGAGGAGATCGCTCTTTTATTCATTCATGGGGTGTTGCACTTGTTGGGCTATGACCATGAAAAAGATAAGGGTGAACAACGCCAAAAAGAGAGCGAACTCATTAAGGCTTTTAACTTGCCTTTGAGTTTGATTGAACGCGCACAGGATTAGTTTTAGATCTTCTCTAACGCTGACAAATAAAGCTTTTAATTTTTAAGAATGGAATTTTATGCTTTTTTAAAAGCGTTTTGATTTCCAAATCATTCACAGGGCTTCTCTCCATCGCACTCAAATAAGCGGCTTTATCAATCCTATCCCAAAGCACAATTTTTTTCAATTCTTTTTTAAGCAACAAATCAAGCCATATCCTTGTGGCTCTGCCATTACCCTCCAAAAAAGGGTGAGCGATATTCATTTCCACATATTTTTCTATGATTTGATTGAAATGGCTTTGTGGCATGCTCTCAATTCTGGGTAAAATCAAATCCAAATACAAGCAGTTAGCGAACCTGAAATTCCCTTTAGAAATATTTTTATCCCTGATTTTCCCGGCAAATTCATACAACCCTTCAAACAAAAACCGATGGATTTCTTGCAAGCCCTTGATTGTGCCTACTTCTATGGTGTCAATCAGACCGCTTTGGATCAAATGCTTGGCTTTTTCTAAACTCTGCCTGTCTAAATGCATCGCGCTGATTTTTAAGAGTGTAATTTTTAGAGGCGCATTTTTTTTACGCTTTCATGGCAAGCTTCTATAAACGCTCCCCTAACCCCCTTTTTTTCTAAAACGCTCAAGCCTTCAATCGTGGCGCCTTTAGGGGTGCAAATTTGCTCTATAATCATTTCTGGGCGTTCTTTTTCTAACAGCTTGGCAAAGCCTTTAAAACTCATTTTTACCAATTCTAAAGAATCTCTAGCGTTCAAGCCCTCTCTAATGCCGGCGTCTTTCAAACTGCTCGCTACCAAGCTTAAAAAAGCGAGCGCGCTCCCATTGGTCGCTATACTGGCATCCACCTGCTCTTCGTTTCCCACTCGCACGCAATTCCCAAAACTTTCAATAATACTCAAAGCTTTCTCGCTTATTGAAGGCACAACCGATTTTTCACACACCGCCGTAGAAGAAAGGGCGAATTTGCTCGCAATGTTGGGCATGCATTTTAAGTAATGTAAAGAATTGATCGCATTGCTTAAAGCTTCAAAATTTACCCCGGCTAACGCGCTCAAAACGCTTTGGGCTTGCCCTTGATAATTAAAATCCTTAAGGTTATAAGGTTTGAAAAGTAAAAACACGAATTTTTGGTGTGTATCAATAGCTTCTTTGTAAGGCACGATTTGGGCTTGAATGTTTTTTTCTTGTAAAAAGGGGGCGATTTTTTCAGGATTTCGCCCAGTAATCTCTAAAATAAAACGCTTGGATAAAATTTCATGAGAGCCTTCTAAAATCGCTTGAGCCATATTCCCATAGCCGATGAATTGTAAGATTTCCATGACACACCCTTTTTTAAAACCCCATGATGTAATTGATATAGAAAGTATAAAGCCTCCTATAGCTCACATCAGCCCCAGCGCTTCTCAAATACGCTTGATTGATGAGAGGCACTTTGATCCCAAATTCCACGCTCTTTTGGCTTATAACCCCTTGATTGTGGAATTTCTTAGCAAAACGCTTAAACTCCGCAAAGTTGGTGCGCACCCCAAAATTCAGCGCCACTTGAAAATTCGTTGAATGAATGTCATTAGCGTTCCCCCAATTGTCAATGATTTGTTGCCTTAGAGAGCTAAGCCAAGTTGCACCGCCCAGTTGGACCCCAGCAAATAGCCCAAAATTCAACGCTTTAGTGTTGTAAGTCCTCCTGAATAGATTCCATAAAAAATCCGTGCCTACCCCATAAGCAAAGATATTCGCTTTCACGCTTTGATTGGCTAAGCCTATTTCACTAAAGCCGTAATCAAAGAAAAAATAATGCCTAAGGCCTAATTTTCTCGCTTTACCAAAGAAGTATTTATAGCCCAAACCAACCCCTAAGCCATTGCTCAGGCCGTGTTGGGTGCTTTTAGCGGCCGCATACTGGCTTAAAATGGGTTGAGAGCCGTAGTTATTGGCTTGATTTTGCGCGTTTTGAACCTGATTTCTAGCGTTAATCATCGCATCAATGAGTTTTTGTTGCACCATAAAGAATGTTTTATCCCCCAAAAGCTGCCGTAAGGTTTGCGAGAATGACTGAATGGTGGTGGTGTTAGAAGTGATTTCTTGGAGCAAGGTTAAAATCGCATTAGGGCTAATGTCGTTTTGCAAGGCTTGAAACCCTTGAGAAATAGCACTCGTAATGGCTTGAAAAGCGCTTGTAAGACTAGCACTATTGCTATTATTATTATTATTATTATTTTGGATAAATCCGGCGGTTTTAATAAATTCGGTGAGCAAATTAATTAAATTATTCGTATCGCTCACCCCATTGGTGGGGATTGCCCCTAAAAGGTTGATAAGCCCACCGGAGCAAGTAGAGCTACTACTACCGCTACTACTATTACCACATAAATTACTGAGACTGCTACTATTACTTTTTAACGCTTCAAAGAATTGTTTTAAGCCGTTTTCAACGCCTTTATTATTCCCAGAGCTGGCAATAATGTTGGCTATTTTTTGGGCATCGCTATAGACTTTTTGCAAGCTATTATTTTCGTTAGTGGTTGCGGTGGTGGCGTTTTGCGTTTTGCTAGGGGTGTAGCAATTGTTCCCACTCGTTCCATTGCTCCCGCTATTGCATGGCGTATAGCCGTTATTACTGCCACTACCTCCGCTACTATAAGTTCCCAACTTCCCATCACTGGCGTCTGTGAGCATTTGGTAGGCTGTGTTGATTTGACTAGTGCCATTCCCACTGCTTGCCCCATTACTGCCCCCATTAACGCCCTTAAGATTTGTGATAATTTGATTGAGCAAACCACTGCTAGTGAGCGTGATTTGTTGGACATTGTAGGTGATGCTGTTCCCACCACTGCTCCCATTTTGAGTTGTCGCTTGCGTTTGATACCCTAAAGCGCTTTGCAACCCGCTGTAATAAGCCTTAGAATCCGACCACTGCTGATAGCACCAGTTGCTATTACTCCCATTCGTTCCGCATGCGTTATTATTGTTTGTTGCCCCGCTTGTTTGTTGGGTTTGTTGGCTTTGATTAATTAAAGCGTTCATGTCTGTAGGCACTTGCTGGTTAATGGTGTTGATGAGCTGGTAGAAATTCGCTCTCAATTGGATGCGTAAATCTTGGTTATTGTTAGGAGTCATATATTGCGATTGACTCCCATTAGTGTTATAAATCGCATTCGCCCAAGCTTGGATATTGCTTTCTTGGTTTTGAAAAGCGCTTTGAATGCTTTGTTGGAAATTACTGACATTTTGCAATACGGCATTTAAAGCTCCCATCACCGTGCTGTTAGGGGATTGAGTGGTTGGCCCACTATTTTGAGCTAAATTAGTCGTTTTAGCTTCTTCTTCATTATTCACCATTACCATCGCTTTTAGTTTAGAAGCGTTGCTTTTAGCTTGAGTGGTAGTCCCATTAGTAGAGCTTAAAATATTTTGCAATTGGGCGTTCCCGCTGATGCTCAAACCCCCCGAAGAATTGTTGTTGTTGCATGTATCTTGCGAGCCGTTACTGCTATTTGGGCATAGTATCTTAGCGTTTTTTTGCAAATTTTCTTCTGAAGTTTTTAAAGAGTTATAAACGCTCCACACTTGAGAGACAAGGTTAAAAGAATTAACGCCGATCTGCTCTTTGCCCCCTATGGTTTGGATTTTGGAGGTAGCGACTAAAGAATTGTCAAAACTGCTGGTGGAACTTGTGGAGCTTGTGGCTGAGCATGAAATCCCGCTAGAAGCGCTGCTAGAAAGGCTTCCGGTAGCGCTTGCACAATCATAGGCGCTGATGTTTTGCCCTTGAGCGTTGGTAACCGTGCCGATTTGGTAGTTATTAGAAGTGTTTTTGAGCAAGTTTTTAGGCTCGCTAAAACTGATCCAAGAAATTTGTTTTAAAGCGTTATTGTATTGTTCTATCGTGCTTTCATAGGCTTGGAAATTCAAAGCGTTGTGCAAGTTGTTTAGGTTGTAGGTGGTGTTGTTGATCGCATTGTTGTCTAAAGTGTTGATAGCCACGCTTTGAAGCTTTTGAGCGATGGCTTGGACTTGCTGGTTGGCCTGGTTATTTGAAGTGGGGGTTGCGGCTAAAGGGGCTAAATTTTGGATGAATTGCTCTAAACACTGGACTTGATTGGCGCAACCATTGGGGTTATTTTGATTATTAGCGCTTAATTCCCCTTGTAAGGTGTTCATTAAAAGGGTGTTGTTGTATTGTTGTTGGTTGTTGCTGTTTGAAGAAGTATGGCCTAAAAGGGAATTGGTTGGATAAAATACGACTTGTCCCGGCGGGTTTAACACCACATGCGTTGAGGTTGTGGTGGGGAAAACCCCTACCCCTAAAGTGTTTAAAGCGTTAACAAGAGCGCTCACATAAGTGGTATTATTGCTAGAGGCATTCACCGCATCGGTCAGATTGGAGAGTAAGGATTGCGCGTAAGTGGTGCTAGTGGTTTTAGTGATGCTGTGTTCAATTTGTTGCAACAATTCTGTCATGGATTGCGCAGTGTTTTGGAGTTGGGCTTTGACTTCTTTGGCGTTGTTGCTAGGATTAAGGCTATTGATAGAGCTAATGATGCTAGTGCTTAGCGCAATGCCTTCATCAAACGCGCTTTGGGTGTTGGAAAGGAGTTTGGCTGTGATTTGTGAAGAGTGGGCTTTTAAGGGATCAGAGCTTCCTTTAAGCCCTATGATTTGCTGGGAAATGCTAGAGATTTGACGGCTAGAATAAAAGTCTTTTCTTTTGCCAATTTGATTCAAGATATTAGAAATGCCCTCTAATTGGTTGCCCACGGTGTTACTCACGCCATAGCCTAAAGCGTCAATGACGCTTTGAGAGCTTAAAGTGATTAAACCGGTAGTAGGCCCTGCAATATTGATCGTGCTTTGGGTTACGCTGTTGATGATGTTTTGATTTTCTAAAAGTTGTTTGTTATTGATGAATTGTTGCGTGCCACCGATTTGATAGCCTACAGACATATACCATCCATTGTCTTCAGCTAAGAGAGAGCCAATTAAAAAGAGTGGTATGAATTTTCTAGCTTTTTTTATCATATTTTTCCCTTATTTTGTTTAATCAAAAGCCTATGTTGTAGCCCACATAAAAACTAAAGGCTCTTCTATACTTCGCTGTAACGCCTTCTGATTGGTAATAGGTGTGATAAAGCACCGGTATTTTAATGCCAAATTCTATCCCTTGAGAAAAACGGGATCTTTTTTGATGAGCGATTTTGGAAAAATTAGTCCTTATGCCTAAATCAAAAAGGAATTGGAAAGAAGTGTCTTTGGGCTTAAGATGGTTGCCATCCACTTGATCTAAAAAATTCGTTTTCCAAGTTTGCCCTGCAAGTTGGATGCCGGCAAAAAAACCTATATCTATCGCTTCAGTCCCCCTTTTTCGGGTAAAAACATTATAAAGAAAGTCTGTGCCTGCTCCATAGCTAGAGAGAGTGGCTTTCACTAAAGAAGGTCCTGCGCCAAATTGCGCGTAACCAAAATCATAAAAGCCATAATACCTAAGCCCAAACATGCGCTTTTTGCCAAAGAATTGCTTATAGCCCATTTTCACGCCAAAGCCGTTCATGTTATTAGAATTAGAGTTATGCTCCAAAAAATTCCTAGCAAAGCCCATTTGATAGACTTGATTTATTTTAGTTTGCATTTCATTAATCACCCAGCCAATCACTGCTTTAGAGCGATAAAGCCCATAAGCCATTAAAGTTTTTGCCGTGGGGGAATAGGGGTTGGCTAAGATCTTGTCTATTTGTGCGGGGGTGGGGGCGTTTGTGGCTTGCTCTAGCTGGTTCATGATGACTTTTTGCTCTTGTTGGGCTTGTTGCGGGGTTAAATGATTTTGTGGGGTTTGATTATTAGCGCCATTCAATTGCCCCCCATAGCTAGGCAAGAAGTTCAAACCTTTGTTATTTAAATCCAAATAAGGGGCGACCCAATTGGTGATAAAATCCCCATACGCTACGGTGTTACTAAGCAAGCTTTCCCCATAGTTGATCGCTTCTTGCATCTGGCTATATCTTGAAGTGCCTGTCAGTTTAGCGGCTTTATTGGCGAAATTTTGCATGCCTGAAAAAATCATAGAAGCGGTGATGCCATTAGCGATGACGCTATCAGCCAAATAATAGACTGCCGAGCTAGGGTGGTAGGTGTATTGGCCATCGCCTGATCCAACTGTTGCTCCAGCGGGTAATTCTTTCAAGGGCGGCGTGGTGCTAGTGCCGTTTTTGGTGTAATAACCCGGGCCGCTAAAGCTTTGGTAGCCTTGTTGGGAATTGCTGCCATTAGGGGCTTTGTTATAGGTGAAGCCAAATTGCTTTTCATTGGCTAAGCCCCCTAAAATCCCTGCTTGCATTAAAGCCTGGAAGATGTTTTGGGCGTTTTGAGCGATAGAGTTAGCTTCATTAGTGGCGGTGCATTGGTTTTGAGTGCTGCAAATGGTTTGATTATTATTTGTATTATTTGCTGTGGCTAAGCCGTCTTGTAAAAGGTGTTGCAAGACTTCAGGGCTAAAACTCACAGAACTGCCATCAGGGGTGCTAAAAGATTTATTCGTTAAGGTTTGGTTATACCAGAGCGTGGTTAAAGCGTTGGTAATATCATTGTTTAAAGCGTCCATGGTATTGGCTAGACCCTCAGGCAATGCAATAACAGTGCTTTGATTGCCAAATTTGACATTAAAGACTTTGGCGTTAGAAAGATTTTCAGGGTTACGGATTAAAGTCTCGCCGATGAGTTGGGTGAGCTTGTTTAAATTATTGACTAAAGATTGCATATCAAAGGTGGCATTGACATTGCCTCTTGGGGGGTTGTTGCCTGTATCGCCATTTTGGGCGTTTTGTTGATAACCCCCCGCATAGAGCAAACATCTTTTAGAAGGATCAGGGCAGAGCATTTGCATTAAAACTCTGGTTTGTTGGCCCATCGCTTCTAAATAATAGGCTAAAGGCACTGCAGCAGATTCTAGAGCGATAGCGTTTTGGCGGATGTAGGTGGATGCGTCTTGACTGGCGTTAAGCCCTGAGTTATCCACCCTTTGAACGGCTAGAGAAGTTTGATAACTCACCCCCATAAAAAACCCATCATCTTCTGCCGCTAAGGGATTAAGAAAAAACAAGGGGAGTAGGCTAGAATAGATAAGCCATTTTTTATTAAAAACAAAGTCTTGCAAGGGGTTATCCTTTTCTTTTTAAAAGATTTGAGCTATCCTAAATTTTATCTTATTTATCGCTTAAAAGTTTAATGGTTAGTCGCTTAATTGTTGATTAAAATGGGCTATTTAGGCGCTCAAAATCGTTTCAATGATGGTTTTTGCACCATTTTTAGCGATTTTTTGTTGCAATTTGGCGCTGATAGTGGTGAGGTTTTTATTGCCTTGATCGTCTTTTTGGTTGAGCTTTCTAATGACTTCAAAGAGTTTTTTAGGCAATAATTCATTTTGAGGCACGACATAGCATAAGTTTTCTTTTTCAAATTCTAAGACATTGTAATACTGGTGGTTATGGCTCGCAAAAGGGTAGGGGATAAAAATCGTGGGTAAGCCATTGGCGCACAATTCCCACACGCTACTAGCACCCGCTCTGCTCACGCACAAATCCGCTCTATGCATGACTTCTATGATATTGTTGTGGAAAGCGAACAATTCTACCTTGTCCAACAGCCCTAATTCCTGGTAAAAAAAACGCATTCTTTCATGAGCGTTTGAGCCGCAAATGTGCGTGATTTTAATCCCTTGTTTGGTGAGTTTGGGAGCGTTTAATAGGGCAAATTCGTTGATCGCTTTTGCCCCTTGCGAACCGCCTAAAAATAAAATATGCTTGATTTCCGTGCGAGTTCTAGCGGAATCAAAAAAAGCGTTTTGCACGGGATAGGAGGTTAAAACATGATTTCCTTTATCTTTAAACGCGTAGCTTGAAAACACCGCCTTAGCTTTAGGGGAAAGGTAGCGATTAAGAGAGCCTTTAATCGCATTTTGCTCATGGATATAAAGGGGTATTTTATTGAGTAGGCTTGCAAAACTCGCCGGCCCTGCGCTAAACCCTCCCACGCTAATGGTGTGCGTGACCTGGTGTTTTTTTAAGATTTCTTTAGCCTTAAAAGCGGCTTTAGCTTGCAAGAATAAAGAGCCTATTTTTTTAAAGAAGCTTTTATTGATTACGCCTTGCGTGTTGAAAAAATAGCGTTCGCTAAATAAGGGGCTGTTTTCAAACCATTCTTTATCTTGCCCATAAGTGGAGCCCAGATAAATAGCCTCTATGCCTTGCTTTTCTAATTCTATGGCTAAGGCTTTAGCGATAGAGAGATGCCCACCTGTGCCTCCCCCTGTGAGAGCGAATTTCATGCTAAAAACCCTTAAGCTCGTTCTCTTTCTTGAATCACAAAACTTTTTAAAGGATCTCTAAAGCCAAAATCCGGATAATCCATCATAGAAAGCGCGATTTGAGCGCCAAAGCCATTTTTGGAATTAAACACCAAAGGGGCTAAGAAATTAACCATAGAATCTTCTAAATTTTTTTGCAACACGACCACGCAATACACCTCAACTTTGGAATGAGAATCTAATTCTAGCAGTAATTCTATGTATTTGGGTATCACAAAGCTGTATTCCCTCAAACAATAAGGATTCACTAAAACCATATCCAACGCCATGGGGGAATTGGTTTGGCCAATTAACCGGCTGAATAAGGAATCAATTTTTTCCAAACGCACTTCATGGATATGCTCAAATCCTAAAATAGGGGCTTTTAAAAAGTAATTCACTGGACTATCCTTTTTAATTTAAATGCTTTGTTGTATAATTTTAGAAAAATACGCAACAATTAAAAGCGTAAAAGCAAAAGGCGTTCCAAATCCAACTATTTTTTAAGGAACGCTCTATTTTAGGATAATAATAATAATGAAACAAGAACCTACCACTTACCAACCAGAAGAGATAGAAAAAAAGATTTATGAAATTTGTTCTCATAGGGGGTATTTTGAAATTGATGGCAATGAAGCGATCCAAGAAAAAAACAAACGATTTTGCTTGATGATGCCCCCTCCTAATGTGACTGGCATTTTACACATAGGGCATGCCCTAACTTTAAGTTTGCAAGATATTTTAGCACGCTACAAACGCATGGACGGGTATAAGACTTTGTATCAGCCAGGGTTGGATCACGCCGGTATTGCGACGCAAAATGTCGTAGAAAAGCAACTTTTAAATCAAGGGATTAAAAAAGAAGATTTAGGGCGTGAAGCGTTCATTCAAAAAGTGTGGGAATGGAAAGAAAAGAGCGGGGGAGCGATTTTAGAGCAAATGAAGCGTTTAGGTGTGAGCGCGGCCTTTTCTAGGACTCGTTTCACGATGGATAAGGGCTTGCAAAGAGCGGTTAAATTGGCGTTTTTGAAATGGTATGAAAAAGGCTTAATCATTCAAGATAATTACATGGTGAATTGGTGCACTAAAGATGGGGCGTTAAGCGATATTGAAGTAGAGTATGAAGAGCGTAAGGGGGCGTTGTATTATATTAGATATTATTTAGAAAATCAAAAAGATTATTTAGTGGTGGCTACCACACGCCCTGAAACCTTGTTTGGCGATAGCGCGCTCATGGTCAATCCTAATGATGAGAGATACAAGCATTTAGTGGGGCAAAAAGTGATCTTGCCTTTAATTAATCGCGAGATCCCTATTATCGCTGATTTGCATGTGGAAATGGAGTTTGGCACAGGGTGTGTGAAGGTTACCCCTGGGCATGATTTTAACGATTATGAAGTGGGCAAACGCCATCATTTGGAGACGATTAAAATCTTTGATGAAAAGGGGATTTTAAACGCGCATTGCGGGGAATTTGAAAATTTAGAACGATTAAAAGCCAGAGATAAGGTCGTAGAAAAATTAAAAGAAAACGCCTTATTAGAAAAGATAGAAGAGCACACACATCAAGTGGGGCATTGCTATCGCTGTCATAATGTGGTAGAGCCTTATGTGTCTAAGCAATGGTTTGTCAAGCCTGAGATCGCTCAAAGTTCTATTGAAAAAATCCAACAGGGTTTAGCGCGATTCTACCCTTCTAATTGGATCAATAATTATAACGCTTGGATGAGGGAATTACGCCCTTGGTGTATCAGCAGGCAATTGTTTTGGGGGCATCAAATACCGGTATTTACTTGTGAAAATAACCACCAGTTTGTAAGCCTAGACACCCCTTTAAACTGCCCTACTTGTAAGAGTGAAAAACTAGAGCAAGATAAAGATGTGCTAGACACATGGTTTAGTTCAGGGCTATGGGCGTTCTCTACTTTGGGGTGGGGGCAAGAAAAAAGCGATTTGTTTAATGAAAACGATTTGAAAGATTTCTACCCTAACACAACGCTCATTACCGGGTTTGACATCCTCTTTTTTTGGGTGGCCAGAATGCTTTTTTGCAGTGAATCGCTTTTAGGCGAATTGCCCTTTAAAGATATTTACTTGCACGCCTTAGTCAGGGATGAAAAAGGTGAAAAAATGAGCAAATCTAAAGGTAATGTGATCGATCCTTTAGAGATGATAGAAAAATACGGCGCGGATAGCTTGCGTTTCACTTTAGCCAATTTGTGCGCTACGGGTAGGGACATTAAGCTTTCTACTACGCATTTAGAAAATAACAAGAATTTTGCCAACAAGATTTTCAATGCGGTGAGTTATTTGAAACTCAAACAAGAAGCTTTTAAAGATAAAGAGCGTTTGAACGAATACCAAACGCCTTTGGGGCGTTATGCGAAATCGCGCTTAAATTTTGTGACTAAAGAGGCGCGTAACGCTTTAGATAACTACCGCTTTAATGATGCGACGACTTTGTTATACCGCTTTTTGTGGGGGGAATTTTGCGATTGGTTCATTGAATTTTCTAAAGTGGAAAATGAAGCGATAGACGAATTAGGGAGCGTGTTAAAAGAGGCTTTAAAACTCTTGCACCCTTTCATGCCTTTTATCAGCGAGTCTTTATACCACAAGCTCAGTAACACGGAACTAGAAAACACTGAATCTATCATGGTCATGCCTTACCCTAAAGATTTAGTGCAAGATGAAAAATTAGAGCATGAATTTGAAGTGATTAAAGATTGCATTGTGTCTTTAAGGCGTTTAAAAATCATGCTAGAAACCCCACCGATTGTTTTAAAAGAAGCGAGCGTGGGATTAAGGGAAGCCATAGAAAACACAGAGCGTTTGCAAACTTACGCCCAAAAATTAGCGAGATTAGAAAAAGTCAGCGTGATAGCTCTCAAGCCTTTAAAAAGCGTGAGCGATGTGGGGGAATTTTGCCAAACTCATGCGAATTTAGAAAACCTTGATTTAAGTCCGCTTGTTGCGCGTTTAAAAAAGCAGTTAGAAAAATTGGAAAAAGAAAAATTAAAACTCAATTTGCACAATGAAAATTTTGTCAAAAACGCGCCTAAAAGCGTGCTAGAAAAAGCTAAAGAGAGTTTAAAAACGCTTTTAGAAAAAGAAAGTAAAATTAAGCAAGAATTGGATTTGTTAGAACAACCATAATAAAAGGATAGAAAATGTTTCAAACATTAAGCGATGGGTTTAAAAACGCGCTCAATAAAATCCGCTTTCAAGATGATGAAAAAGCGCTAGACAGAGCGTTAGATGAATTGAAAAAAACGCTTTTAAAAAATGATGTGCATCATAAAGTGGCTAGAGAATTGCTCAAAAAAGTGGAAAGTCAAACCAAACTTAATGGCATTGGTAAGCAGCAATTTTTAGACGCTTTAGAAAAGAGTTTGTTAGAAATTTTAAGCGCTAAAGGGAGCAGTGGTTTTACTTTCGCTCAAACGCCCCCCACCGTGGTTTTAATGGCAGGTTTGCAAGGGAGCGGTAAGACAACCACCACCGCTAAACTCGCTCATTATTTAAAAACCAAAAATAAAAAAGTGCTTTTATGCGCATGCGATTTGCAACGCTTAGCAGCGGTGGAGCAATTAAAGGTTTTAGGCGAACAGGTGGGTGTGGAAGTTTTTTATGAAGAAAATAAAAGCGTGAAAGAAATCGCTAACAACGCTTTAAAAAGGGCTAAAGAAGCGCAATTTGATGTTTTGCTCGTGGATAGTGCGGGGCGTTTAGCCATTGATAAAGAGCTTATGCAAGAATTAAAAGAAGTTAAAGAAGTCTTAAACCCCCATGAGGTGCTGTATGTCGCAGACGCATTGAGCGGGCAAGATGGGGTCAAAAGCGCAAACACCTTTAATGAAGAAATAGGCGTGAGTGGGGTGGTGTTAAGCAAATTTGACAGCGATTCTAAAGGGGGTATCGCCTTAGGCATCACTTACCAATTAGGCTTACCCTTGCGTTTTATTGGGAGCGGGGAAAAAATCCCTGATCTAGATGTGTTTGTGCCTGAAAGGATTGTGGGGCGTTTGATGGGGGCTGGAGATATTATCTCGCTCGCTGAAAAAACCGCCAGCGTTTTAAACCCTAATGAAGCCAAAGATTTAAGCAAAAAACTCAAAAAAGGGCAATTCACTTTCAATGACTTTTTAAACCAGATTGAAAAAGTGAAAAAATTAGGCTCTATGAGTTCTCTAATTTCTATGATTCCAGGTTTAGGGAATATGGCAAACGCGCTAAAAGACACGGATTTAGAAAGCTCTTTAGAGGTGAAAAAAATCAAGGCTATGGTCAATTCCATGACTAAAAAAGAGCAAGAAAACCCAGAGATTTTAAACGGCAGCCGAAGAAAAAGGATCGCTTTAGGGAGCGGCTTAGAAGTGTCTGAAATCAACCGCATCATCAAACGCTTTGATCAAGCGAGCAAAATGGCAAAACGCTTAACGAATAAAAAGGGCATTAGCGATTTGATGAATCTAATGAGTCAGGCTAAAAATCAAACACCCCCTAAAATGCGCTGATTTTTAAGCATGTTTTAGGCGCTTTTGTTGTATAATCTCAAATTTAATATGAATATTTTAGGAGATTTTTGTAATGACAGTCATTAGACTCACGCGCATTGGGAGGAAGAAAAAGCCTTTTTACAGAGTGGTGGTAACCGATTCTAGGAAAAGAAGAGATGGAGGTTGGATTGAATCCATTGGGTATTACAACCCTTTGAGCGAACCTAAAGATATTAAGATTGATAAGGAACGCTTGAATTACTGGAAAGGCGTGGGGGCTAAAATGAGCGAGAGGGTGGAAAAACTTTCTCAAAAAGCCTAAGGTTTTGTGAGGCTAAATGCACGAATTGGATCCTTTGAACACGCCTTTTTCTCAAGCTGATTGTAAGGACTATTCGTATTGCGTGGCAACTTTTTTAGAAAAATATTTAAAAAAGGTTGTTTCTTTTCCGCAAGCTTTGAGCGTAGAGCACACGCTTTTAGAAGATAAAGTCAAACAAATCACTATTTATACCCACCCATCAGACATTGGGCATGTGATTGGTAAAGAGGGCAAAATGGTGAGTGCGATTAAGGCGTTTGTTTCTGGTGTGAAAGCCAAAGACGGGTTTTCTTATAAAATCGTTGTTTTTGCTAGTAAAAATAGCGATCAAACGCCTTGAATGGTTTCTATGCTTTTAGTGGGCAGAATTGGTAAAAGCGTGGGGCTTAATGGGGGGTTAAGGCTTCATTTGGAGAGCGATTTTCCGGAGTGCTTAAAAAAAGGCGTTAAGGTGAGTGTCGCTCCTTTGAATGCTTTCTTTTGCGCTTCTTCTTTTAAAGAATACACAATCCATTCTTATGAACATGCTAAGAACCTGTTGTTTTTAGAAACGATCCATACGCCAGAAAAGGCTAAAGAGCTGACTAATTTAGGGCTTTTTATGAGCGAAGCAGAGAGTAAAAAACTCTGTGTTTTAAAAGATGGGGAGTTTTTTTATTGCGATTTAGTAGGGCTTAGCGTGGTGGAAGAAAACGAGATTTTAGGAAAAGTCATAGAAATCCAAAGGATTTCTCAAATAGATTATTTTCTGGTTGAAACCGCAAGAAGTTTGGTTGAAAAAGGTTTGGCTAAGATTTTTTTAATCCCTTATAGGGATTTTTATATCAAAGAAATCCTTTTGCAAGACAAAAAAATAACCACCCATAACGCTAAAACGCTTTTAGAGAATAGTTGAGTGAAATTCAGCGTTTTAACCCTTTTCCCGCAACTCGTATGGCCTTATTTTGAAGATTCTATTTTAAAAAGAGCGTTAGAAAAAAATCTTTTTGAATTAGAAGTGTTAAACCTTAGAGATTTTAGCGCTAATAAATATCAAAAAGCGGATCACACGCTCATTGGTGGGGGTGCAGGGCAAATTTTAGACCCTGAAATGGTAGAAAACGCGCTCCATTCTGTTAAAAACCCTAAACACACGATTTTTTTAAGCGCAGTGGGCAAGCCTTTCAAGCAAACAGACGCAATGCGTTTGGCTCAAAAAAAGCATGTCGTTTTGGTGTGCGGGCGTTATGAGGGCTTTGATGAACGCTCTATTGAACTTGGCGCTGATGAGGTTTTTTGTATAGGCGATTTTATTTTAACAGGGGGCGAGCTTGGGGCGTTGTGCTTGATAGATAGTATCGCTCGCTACATTCAAGGGGTTTTGGGTAACGCCCAATCTTTAGAAAATGAGAGCTTTGAAAACCATTATTTGGAAGCCCCTAATTTCGCTAACGCTGTTTTTAAATCCAAAGAAATCAATAAAATCCCTGCACCTTTAGAATATTCTAAAGGAAATCATGCTAAAATCAAGCAACTAAAACTTGATTTGTCAAAATTAAGGACAAAATTCTACCGCCTTGATTTATTCAAACAGCACAAATCATGAAATTGACATTAAGGAAAACACATGAAAAACCGCTACATTCAGCAGTTTGAAGACGCTCAATTAAAAGACAAGACCATGCCAGCATTTAAAGCCGGCGATACTTTGAGGCTTGGTATCACCATTAAAGAAGGCGAAAAAACACGAACTCAGTATTTTGAGGGCGTGTGCATTGCGATTAGAGGCAATGGCGTGGATAAGACTTTTTGCGTGCGTAAAATAGGGGCTAACAATATCGGCGTGGAGAAAATTTTCCCTTTCTATAGCGAAAGTTTGGCGAGCGTTGAGGTGTTGCGTGTGGGTAGGGTGTGCCGTGCGAAGCTCTACTATTTGCGCGATAGGAGAGGTAAGGCAGCAAGGATTAAAGAAGTCCGCCATTAATTTCAAGGCTTTTTATCAGTCATGCTTCAATCAATGCTGATTGGTAGAACGCTCTTTAGGGATTGAAATCCGTTTTTTAACGCTTTTTAAAAATAGGGCAAAGCTTTTTAAATGGATTGGATTGGCTTGAAAAAGAGTTTTTTAATCCCTTTTTAGTTTTATCACCGACTTTTTTAAAACTCTAAACTCTTTTTAGCGTTGGTGTTCGTTTTTTTTCAAGGCAAAGCTTTAATCGCTTCTTTTCTAGCTTGCTGTTTGTTAAACTGAATTTTTGGCTCTGTTTTTTAATGGGGCGTTGGTTGTCAAATTTTAAAAAAGGTTAAAAAGCGTTTTTTACCATCAAAATACAAAAAGCTTGACGCAAGTTAAACGATAACTCCTTGAAAAAGCGATTGGGTTAGGGGATTTAAAGGGTTTGAAAGAACATTAAAGTGCGAAATATCCCCTCATATTCTCAAGAAAGTTTTACTATAAAGTTTTTAAAAAATGAAAGAAATTAATTAAGGCTTTGAGTGTCTGTTTGATGAGAACAGAACCTTTATTTTAAAAAACAAGGCATGTTTAAATCCCCATGCTATACTCAGCCCTTATGGCAAAATTCATATTTTGGGAGAAAGCATGGAAAAAACTGAAACCACGATTTTTGTGGATTGGGAAAATATTCTCGCCGATTTGAAAGCAATCCAAGAAACGGATGAGCGTTTAAAAGAGCCTAATTTTAATTTCAACAATCCCGATCAACTCTTAGCGTTAATCCGTTTGTTTTTGGAGCCTGAAGAGGAATTGAAGCGGATCTATTTTTATGTATCTGAGCCTTTCACAGAAGTTGAACCTAGAATCAAGGGCAATAAAAACGAAGAACTTGAGGAGTATAAAGAGAAGAATCCTAAAGATTATGAGGAAAGAGTGAATAAATTAGGGATTATCCAATCTTTCAACCATGCGATCGCCCAACAAAATCAAGTGAAATTACGAGTCGGGCGGGTAAAGTTCAAATTCGTATATAAGTTCGAAGACAAAGAAGTCTATAATGGTCTAGAAGCCAAGATTTTCATACCTTACTTAAAGTTGCGTCAAAAACAAGTTGATGCGCTGTTGGCGCACGATATTACCAAGCTGTATTGCACCAAACAAGGAGGGTGTATTTTGCTGTTCAGCAGGGATACCGATTTTGTGCCTGTATTAGAAGCCGCTTGGGAGAAAGGCTTTGAAGTCTTCATCGCCAACATTCAAGAAAGCCCCAATTCTGTCCCTTCAGACTTGAAGAAGTCTTGCAATGTGAGAGAACGCAGTGTCGCTGACATTGTAGATAACTTGCCAAAAAATCAGTACACCTCCAAGAAAAAGAACTTTTCCACCAACGAGCCTTTTAACAACCCATTTAAAGACCAACTCTTTAAGAAGAACTAACACGATCCCCCCACCAAGGGGACAAAAAAGCACCCAATTTAAAAGGGTTAGCTTAAGCGGATTTTTCTAATCCATGATTTCATTTTTTGCTCTACTATGGAGTGATTTTTGAAAACGGAGATAAATTAGCGCTTATAGTAGTGGTTTTATGGGGAATGTGTGCGTGTTTTTGGCGGTATTTAGATTTCTCAAAACCCAATCGTTTTAAAATTTTAACTTACTCTGTCAAAAATTTTTATATTTTAAGCAAACCTTAAGCTTTCTATGACTATACTTTCATTTCCTTGTTTCAGTAAGGGCTTTTAAAAAGCCGCTTGATACCTTACAAGGATAGCTGTTTAAAGCAAACGATCTTTGAAAACTAAGCAAATTGATAGAAGTTCTTTTTAAAGGGATATTCTAAAATGATTGTAAGGATGACTTATTATAAAGAGTGAGAGTTTCAATGACTTTTATTCTTGTATAAGAAATCCTTATCCAAACCAGTGCCAGTCAATATTATTGATTGTATTATTATGATTGATGGTTAATTGGCATGAGAGTATTTACTAGGTTAGCGTTTAGCTAAACCTTTTTAAAAAGTTTCTTTCTGTTTTGTTGTTGTAATACTTAAGAACACAACCCGTTTTATTCAATAATCAAATAAAACGAGTTCTTGTGATACGCTAAAGCTGTTGTTAGGAATAACAACAGCCTATCAAAAAACAAAAGAGCTTTAGGACAAACACTTTTATGGAGAGTTTGATCCTGGCTCAGAGTGAACGCTGGCGGCGTGCCTAATACATGCAAGTCGAACGATGAAGCTTCTAGCTTGCTAGAGTGCTGATTAGTGGCGCACGGGTGAGTAACGCATAGGTCATGTGCCTCTTAGTTTGGGATAGCCATTGGAAACGATGATTAATACCAGATACTCCCTACGGGGGAAAGATTTATCGCTAAGAGATCAGCCTATGTCCTATCAGCTTGTTGGTAAGGTAATGGCTTACCAAGGCTATGACGGGTATCCGGCCTGAGAGGGTGAACGGACACACTGGAACTGAGACACGGTCCAGACTCCTACGGGAGGCAGCAGTAGGGAATATTGCTCAATGGGGGAAACCCTGAAGCAGCAACGCCGCGTGGAGGATGAAGGTTTTAGGATTGTAAACTCCTTTTGTTAGAGAAGATAATGACGGTATCTAACGAATAAGCACCGGCTAACTCCGTGCCAGCAGCCGCGGTAATACGGAGGGTGCAAGCGTTACTCGGAATCACTGGGCGTAAAGAGCGCGTAGGCGGGATAGTCAGTCAGGTGTGAAATCCTATGGCTTAACCATAGAACTGCATTTGAAACTACTATTCTAGAGTGTGGGAGAGGTAGGTGGAATTCTTGGTGTAGGGGTAAAATCCGTAGAGATCAAGAGGAATACTCATTGCGAAGGCGACCTGCTGGAACATTACTGACGCTGATTGCGCGAAAGCGTGGGGAGCAAACAGGATTAGATACCCTGGTAGTCCACGCCCTAAACGATGGATGCTAGTTGTTGGAGGGCTTAGTCTCTCCAGTAATGCAGCTAACGCATTAAGCATCCCGCCTGGGGAGTACGGTCGCAAGATTAAAACTCAAAGGAATAGACGGGGACCCGCACAAGCGGTGGAGCATGTGGTTTAATTCGAAGATACACGAAGAACCTTACCTAGGCTTGACATTGAGAGAATCCGCTAGAAATAGTGGAGTGTCTGGCTTGCTAGACCTTGAAAACAGGTGCTGCACGGCTGTCGTCAGCTCGTGTCGTGAGATGTTGGGTTAAGTCCCGCAACGAGCGCAACCCCCTTTCTTAGTTGCTAACAGGTCATGCTGAGAACTCTAAGGATACTGCCTCCGTAAGGAGGAGGAAGGTGGGGACGACGTCAAGTCATCATGGCCCTTACGCCTAGGGCTACACACGTGCTACAATGGGGTGCACAAAGAGAAGCAATACTGCGAAGTGGAGCCAATCTTCAAAACACCTCTCAGTTCGGATTGTAGGCTGCAACTCGCCTGCATGAAGCTGGAATCGCTAGTAATCGCAAATCAGCCATGTTGCGGTGAATACGTTCCCGGGTCTTGTACTCACCGCCCGTCACACCATGGGAGTTGTGTTTGCCTTAAGTCAGGATGCTAAATTAGCTACTGCCCACGGCACACACAGCGACTGGGGTGAAGTCGTAACAAGGTAACCGTAGGTGAACCTGCGGTTGGATCACCTCCTTTCTAGAGAAAAGCTTTTAACATTCGCTTGTTAAAAGCCAAAGAGTATTACCTGACAAAAGAACTTCTTGTTGCTTAGTTTTGAAAGATTGGGCTTATTCTTTCTTTTTTTTTACTTCTTGATTGTTTTTAATATTTGCTTGCTTATTGTTTGTTATTTCTTAATGCTTATATTTTTAGTTGTTAGTGTCTTTATATTTAATGTTTAATGTGTTTAGTTTGCTTGTGTTGGTTTTTTAAATTTTATTTTTTCATTCTTATGTTTGAGTTTTTACTTCTTATTTTCTTGTGTTTAATGCTTTGTTTAATGTTTTGGCTTACTTGATCTTAATGTTTTGGTTTTTAGAGTTTTAAACGCTCAAGGATTTGGGTTTTAATTTCTTTCGGATCTAATTGAACAAGTTGTTGGCGTTCAAAATTGCGTGCTTGAAAATCAATGCAATAACTCAAAAATAATAGAATCGTTTTCATAGGGGGCAACTAGGCGCATGCCCGAATAATGGAATTGAGTGCAAGAAAGCGCAATAAATTCGTTGTAGGGTTTTAATAAGGGATTTTTATTATGTGGATTGAGTTTGATAAGACTTCCAAAAGCAATTGTTTTTATATTTTTGTTTTCATCAGATGGGCTTTGTAAAATAACTTGTTCTAAAAAATGATTGATGAGTGGCACTCTATGTGCTGATGCGGGTCTAGGGATAGACGCCTTTTGTAATGCTGATGCAAGACTTCTTCCCATCGTATTGTTCTCTAAAATTTGTGCTTTTGGGGCAACTTGCAACTGATCAATCATTACCTCAATTTCTTCATTTTCTTCATTTATAATGTAGTTTTTATGCGAAGGGTATTTTTTACCTTGTTTAAAGCCCTATTTTACTGAACTTATTGGATAAAACCTGCTTAAGTTAAATTGATCTCATTCTATTATAAAATATAAAAAACCAAATCTTAAAGGAAAATCATGCAAGAAAATCAAACCCGCCCTTTTATATGCCCCAAGTGTCAAGAGCCAATTGATGTGAATGAAGCGCTATACAAACAGATTGAGCAAGAAAATCAAAGCCGGTTTTTAGCCCAACAAAAAGCGTTTGAAAAAGAGGTGAATGAGAAAAGAGCACAGTATCAGAGCCATTTAAAAGCTTTAGAGAAAAAAGAAGAGGCCTTAAAAGAGCGAGAGAGGGAACAAAAGGCTCAATTTGATGATGCAGTCAAACAAGCGAGTGCACTAGCCTTGCAAGATGAAAGGGCTAAAATCATTGAAGAAGCCAGAAAAAACGCTTTTTTAGAGCAGCAAAAGGGCTTGGAATTGTTGCAAAAAGAATTAGACGAGAAGTCCAAACAAGTTCAGGAATTGCACCAGAAAGAAGCGGAAATTGAAAGGCTCAAAAGAGAAAATAACGAAGCCGAGAGCCGATTGAAAGCGGAAAATGAAAAAAAATTGAATGAAAAATTGGATCTGGAAAGGGAAAAAATAGAAAAAGCCTTGCATGAAAAAAATGAATTGAAATTCAAGCAGCAAGAAGAACAATTAGAAATGTTAAGAAACGAGTTGAAAAACGCTCAAAGAAAGGCAGAGTTAAGCTCACAGCAATTCCAAGGCGAGGTGCAAGAATTAGCGATTGAAGAGTTTTTGAGGCAAAAATTCCCCCTAGATAGCATTGAAGAAATCAAAAAAGGGCAAAGAGGGGGCGATTGCATTCAAGTGGTGCATACCAGGGAATTTCAAAATTGCGGGAAAATTTATTATGAGAGCAAACGCACTAAAGAATTCCAAAAAGCTTGGGTGGAAAAGCTTAAAAGCGACATGCGAGAGATTGGGGCTGATGTGGGGGTCATTGTGAGTGAAGCGCTGCCTAAAGAGATGGAGAGGATGGGGTTATTTGAAGGGGTGTGGGTGTGTTCGTTTGAAGAGTTTAAGGGGTTGAGCACGGTGTTAAGAGAGGGGGTTATTCAAGTGGGTTTGGCTAAAAAAAGTCAGGAAAATAAGGGCGATAAAATGGATTTGCTCTATCATTATTTGACAAGCTCTGAATTTTCTATGCAAGTGAATGCGATTATAGAGGGGTTTGAGCAATTGAGAGCGGATTTAGAAAGTGAAAAACGCGCGATGGCTAGGATTTGGAAAAGCAGGGAAAAACAAATTGACAAAGTGTTTGAGGGCACGATTAACATGTATGGCTCTATCAAGGGTATTGCGGGTAATGCGATAGGGCAAGTGAAAGCACTAGAGCTTGGGTATGATGGGGAGGATTTAGAAGATTAGTTTTTATGGTGCGCTTTTGAGATAGTATTATATTAGGAGAAAATATGGGCAATAAAGATCAGAATAAAGGTTCAAGTTGGCATAAATGGGATTTGCATGTGCATACGCCATACACACATTTAAATAAAGCGTATCAATGTTCTGAAGATGAGTTTATACAAAAACTATGCGGTAGCGAGATTGATTGCATTGGATTAACGAACTATTTTAAGTTTGATGAGAAAGAATTTGATTTAAAAGAAAAAATAGAAAAGGAGGGTATTAAGGTTTTTTATAATTTAGAAGTTAGGTTGGATTATAAGAACAATAGAAATGAGTTTTTAGATTTCCACATTATTTTTTCAGATAAGGTTACACAACAAGAAATAGATAATTTTTTAAGGAATGCAGATGCCAATGTTGGTGGAACTGAGAAAAGACTTGCAGATTTAAAAGAAAATGATTTTAATAAAGCGGTAGTTAATTTTGATCAATTGTTGGAATGTTTAGAGAAAGAGTCTTTAAAATTGAGAGGAAAGTATTTATTAGGGTTTTTATCAAGAGGGCATGGCAGTATTGAATGTGAGTTTCTTGAAAAAGGTGGTCGCAATGAGACTATTTATCAAAAAATCATTAATAAGTCGCATTTTTTAATCCACTCATCAAATAACCAAGAAAATCTTAAAAAGGATAGAGAATTTTGGCTTGGATATAACAAACCTCTTTTACAGAGTAGCGATGCCCACAAAGAGGAGCAAATAGGGAAAAAATACACTTGGATAAAGGCTGAAAAAACCTTTGAAGGGTTAAAACAAATTATTTATGAGCCAGAAACAAGAGTGAGTATTGATGAAGAGAAACCTCAAGATCCTTTGTATAAGATAGATAGTGTAGGGTTAAACTTTGATGAAGAAGTAAAAACCACCAATGAACAAGATGATACTCCTTTTTGTTATGCAGGATTTAATGAAACGCTATTTTTTAGTCCGAACTTTACTTGTGTGATAGGGGGTAGAGGGAGCGGTAAAAGCACTTTATTGCAATTGATAGCCTCAGCAATTAAAAATAAAAGTTTTGTTAAAGGCTTAAAGCATGAAACGATTCAAAAATATATAGAGATACAGCCAGACATAGACATAATGGATAGCGTAGAGTATTTAGCTCAAAATGAGGTAGAAGAATTTGCAACTAATGTCTCAAAATTCACGGAGGCTATTTTTAACAGAATAGATAGCAAGTCAGGTGGAAAACTTAAGGAGTTAGAAAAGCAAATCAAAGAAAGCATTGAAAAATTTGATGAGCAAATCGCATATTGGCAAGAAAAGAATAAGCTAGAAGAACAACTAAAAGAGAGCGAGAAAATAAGAAAGAAATACCAAAGCATTGTAGATGCTTTTACAGATAAAGACTATTTGGATAAAAAAACCAAATTGCAAGCAAAATACCAATCGCTAATTGATTTAAAACAATCTAAAGAGGGATTTTGGACTTTTATTAAAGAATTAAAACGGGTTGTGAATTTTGATTCAAAAGAAAACATGGAAGAAAAAAATAACTATGATAAAGTCTATAACCAGCTCAAACAAGATATTTGCAAGAAAATTGAAGAAATAGATACAAATAGAGAAAATGGGTGTTTTAATAGCGAAGATGAGAAAATAAGGACGCTAGGAGCAGAACACGAAGCATTGAGCCAAGAGATTAGGGAATTTCTTAAAGAAAAAGGCGTGAGCGATGAAAGTATAGGAGATATTAGAAACGCTAATGACCATTTAGCAAAAATAAAAATGGATATTAATGATTTAAAGCATGAAATAAAAGAGAACGCTAACAAAATAGAGAATTTTTCTTATGAAGATATGGATAAAAATATTGAAGAATTTAAAGATCAAATCAATGAGAAATTAAGCAAAATCAATTCGGCTTTTGAAGAAATTTCAAAAAATCACAAAGAAGTGAAACCAATTACCATAGAATATCGTTTGAATGAAGATATTTTTGAAGAGGTTTTTGAGGATTTTGATAAGTTGGTGGATAAGGGTTTTAATACCCAAAGACACCAATCAAAAATCAAGGAATATTTAAAAGAAATTGAATTAAAAAATGTTACAGGTATGCAACACGCAGAATTTATAGAAAAGCTTGATAGCCGAATTGAAAATAAAAAAGCGGCATTTTATGAAACCATGAAAGATATATTTGATAGAGAAATTCATTTTCAAATCTATCGGCTTCTCATTCTCAAACATTTAAGGAATGTTGAAAAATATAAAATTTTTGAAGTCCGTTATGACAAAAGAGTTTTAAACAAGACTTCCTTTGGGCAAAAATGCACTGCTGTATTGGTTGTCCTTTTATCTTTAGGGAATAACCCCATCATTATTGATGAGCCAGAAGCGCACTTGGATAGCACCTTAATCGCTAATTATTTAGTTACTCTAATTAAAAAGCAGAAGCAAAAAAGACAAATTATTTTTGCCACCCATAACGCTAATTTTGTTTTGAACGCTGATGCAGAGCTAATTATTCAGTTAAAAAATGAGAATAATAAGATAGTTGCACAGTCTTTTATGATTGAGAGCGATGCATATAGAGATGATTTATTGAAATTAGAGGGGGGCGAAGAAGCTTTTAAAAATAGAGAAAGAAAGTATGGTATTACAAAAGATAAAAATTAAGGGTTGGTAACATGCGCATCGTATTTATGGGAACGCCGGGGTTTGCTGAAGTGATCTTAAGGGCGTTAGTTGAAAATAAAGGCATAGAAGTGGTGGGGCTATTCACTCAAATGGATAAACCTTTTGGGCGTAAAAAGGAATTGAAAGCCCCAGAGACCAAAACATACATTCTAGAAAATCATTTAAATATCCCCATTTTCCAGCCACAAAGTTTGAAAGAGCCTGAAGTTCAAATTTTAAAAGATCTAAAGCCTGATTTTATCGTGGTGGTGGCTTATGGTAAGATTTTGCCTAAAGAGGTTTTAACCATCGCTCCTTGCATCAATTTGCATGCGTCGTTATTGCCTAAATACAGGGGGGCTTCGCCCATCCATGAGATGATACTCAATGACGATAAGATCTATGGCATAAGCACCATGCTTATGGATGTGGGGCTAGATAGCGGGGATATTTTAGAGAGCGCTTCGTTTTTGAGGGAGGAATACTTGGATTTAGACGCTTTAAGTTTAAAATTAGCGCATATGGGGGCAGCCTTACTCCTTTCAACGCTCAAAAATTTCTCTTCCATCACAAGAAAGCCTCAAGATCACGCACAGGCTACTTTTTGTAAAAAAATCACCAAAGCCGATGGTTTAGTGGGTTTTAAAGACGCTAAAAGCTTGTTTTTAAAATCGCTTGCATTTAAGAGTTGGCCAGAAATCTTTTTAGAAAACAGCCTTAAACTTTTAGAAGTGGAGTTGGTGGAGAATGAAAAGAGCCACAAGGAAGGCGAGATTTTAGAAATTGATGAAAAAGGCGTTCTTGTGGGTTGCTTGAAAGGTAGCGTGCGTATAGCAAGGTTGCAAGCGGTGGGTAAAAAGCCTTTGAAAGCGAAGGATTATTTGAATGGCAAGCGTTTGAAAATAGGCGGTATTTTGGCATGAGACAATGTGAAAAAAGGGTTTTTGATAGCCTGCCTTCCACGCAAATCTATCTTTTAGAAAAACTCAAAAATAACGAACTCAAAGCACCTATTTTGATCGTGGCTAAAAACCAAAGCGCTGGGATAGGCAGTAGAGGGAATATTTGGGAGGGCGCAAAAAGCGCTTTGACTTTTTCGCTCGCTTTAAACGCAAGCGATTTGCCTAACGATTTACCCATGCAAGCGAACGCTTTGTATTTAGGGTTTTTATTCAAAGAAGTTTTAAAAGATTTAGGCTCTCAAACCTGGCTTAAATGGCCTAACGATTTGTATTTAGGGAGTCAAAAAATAGGGGGCGTGCTGGTTAATGTTTATAAAGACATGCGGGTGTGCGGCATTGGCGTGAATAGGGTTTCACAGAAGTGGGCATGTTTAGATATTGGCGTGAGCGATGGTTTGATTATGGAGGGCTTTTTAAAAAAAATAGAAGAAAATCTTTTTTGGGGGGAAGTTTTAAGTAAGTATGCGTTAGAATTCCATAAAAACAACTCTTTTAGCTTCCATAATGATTGCGGTGAAGCGATGAGTTTGAAAGATGCGGAATTGTTAGAAGACGGCCGCATTTGTATTAAAGGTAAGATTTATGATAGGATGTGAGTATGATGAGTGAAATCATTGCAGTGGCTAATCAAAAAGGGGGTGTGGGCAAAACAATAACGGCGGTTAATTTAGCGGCTTCTTTAGCGGTGCATGAAAAAAAAATCTTGCTGATTGATTTTGACCCTCAAGCCAACGCCACTTCAAGCTTGGGTTTTAGGCGCGATAAAATTGATTATGATATTTATCATGTGTTGATTGGCCGTAAGCAAATTTCTCAAGTAATCTTAAAAACCCAAATGCCTTTTTTGGATCTAGTGCCTTCTAATTTGGGTTTAGCCGGGTTTGAAAAAACCTTTTATGATAGCCAAGATGAGAATAAACGAGGCGAGCTCATGCTCAAAAACGCCTTAGAGAGCGTGGTGGGGCTTTATGATTATATTATTATTGATTCCCCACCAGCTCTAGGGCCTCTCACGATCAATTCGCTTTCAGCAGCCCATTCGGTGATCATTCCTATCCAATGCGAATTTTTCGCCCTTGAAGGCACTAAATTATTGCTTAACACCATTAGAATGCTGCAAAAAAACACGAACCCTAAGCTCAAAATCAGAGGTTTTTTACCCACAATGCATGTCCCTCAGCTCAATTTGACAAAAGGGGTTTTAGCGGAATTGTTTAAGTATTTTGACTCAGAGTTTTTTAGAGATTCAGCTACAGGAGAGTATATTATGATCCCTAAAAGCGTGAAACTAGCGGAATCGCCTAGCTTTGGTAAGCCCATTTTGCTCTATGATATTAAATCTAATGGCAGTATCGCTTATCAAAAATTAGCTCAAAGCATTCTTCAAGGGTAGCATATGGCAAAAAATAAAGTGTTGGGTAGGGGTTTAGCGGATATTTTCCCTGAAATCAATGAAGTGTATGAGCAGGGGCTGTATGAAAGAGCGAATCGGGTTGTGGAGCTTGGTATTGATGAGGTGATGCCTAATCCCTACCAGCCCAGAAAGGTCTTTAGCGAAGATTCTTTAGAAGAATTAGCACAATCCATTAAAGAGCATGGTTTGTTGCAACCGGTTTTAGTGGTGAGTGAGAACGGGCGTTACCATTTGATCGCTGGTGAAAGGCGCTTAAGAGCGAGCAAATTGGCTAAAATGCCCACGATTAAAGCGATTGTTGTGGATATTGAGCAAGAAAAAATGCGTGAAGTCGCTTTGATTGAAAATATCCAGCGCGAAGATTTAAACCCTTTAGAGTTGGCTAGATCTTATAAAGAATTGCTTGAAAGCTATCAAATGACCCAAGAAGAGCTGTCTAAAATCGTTAAAAAATCCCGAGCCCATGTGGCTAATATCATGCGTTTATTGACGCTCTCTTCTAAGGTTCAAAACGCTCTTTTAGAAGAAAAAATCACTTCAGGGCATGCAAAAGTCTTGGTGGGTTTGGATGAAGAAAAACAAGAATTGATCTTAAATTCCATTATAGGGCAGAAACTCAGCGTGCGCCAGACAGAAGATTTAGCGCGTGATTTTAAAATAAACGCAAATTGTGAAAATAAAAAACATGGTTTCAAGGAAACCCAAACGCTCATCGCTGAAGATGAATTAGAACGCTTTAATCAAAGTTTGTGGGATCGTTACAAGCTTAAAGCGGCTTTGAAAGGGAATAAAATCATTTTACGATGTTATGAAAATTCTCTTTTAGAGGCTTTTATGAAAAAAATGATGTCTTAATGCTTAGATATTCTAAATTTTTAAGCGATTTTTTGTTAAGATAGAGTTAATGTTTTTATAACAAATGCGAGTTTCAAATATTTTGTAGGATTTTAGGAAAGAAATAGGTTATGAATATATCGGTTAACCCCTATTTAATGGCGGTCGTTTTTGTGGTGTTTGTGTTATTGTTGTGGGCGATGAATGTTTGGGTGTATAGGCCTTTGTTGGCTTTTATGGATAACAGACAGGCAGAGATAAAGGATAGCTTGGCTAAAATCAAAACGGATAATGCCCAAAGTGTGGAGATTGGTCATCAAATTGAAACTCTTCTTAAAGAAGCGGCTGAAAAGCGTAGGGAAATGATAGCAGAAGCGATTCAAAAAGCCACAGAGTCCTATGACGCTGTGATCAAGCAAAAAGAGAACGAACTCAGTCAAGAGTTTGAAGCGTTTGCAAAGCAATTACAAAATGAAAAGCAAGTGCTAAAAGAGCAGTTGCAAGTGCAAATGCCGGTATTTGAAGACGAATTAAACAAGCGTGTGGCTATGGGTTTAGGGAGTTGATAGATGGTGTTAGTTAAAATGGTGTTAGGGTTTTTGATCCTTTTAAGCCCTTTGTGTGCTACTGGATTGGATATTTCACAAACAGACATTATAGAGCGTTCTTTAAATTTTCTCTTATTTGCGGGGATTTTGTGGTATTTTCTGGCTAAAAAACTGCGTTCATTTTTGCACTCTAAAAGCCTTGAAATCTCCAAACGCTTAGAAGAGATTCAAGCCCAACTCAAAGTGAGTAAAGAAAATAAGAAAAAACTCTTAAAAGAATTAGAGCAAGCCAAAGAAAAAGCGGAATTGATTATTTCTGATGCGAATAAAGAAGCTTACATGATCACGCAAAAATACGAATTGCAAACCAAAATGGATGTGGAAAATTTGATCAAAAATTCTAAGGCGTTGATGGATTTAGAAGTTAAAAAGATCAAAAGAGAGCTGGTTGAAAGCGTTTTTAAAGATCTAAGAGAGAGCAAAAAAGTGTCTTTCAATGCACAAGATTGCGTGAATATTTTGAAACAAAGGCTTTAAATGCAAGATTTAAAAGTGATCGCTAATCATTATACTAAGGCGTTGAAAAACCACACTAAAGGCGATTTAGCGTTATTAGAAGAAATTGTTGTGGGGCTTAAAAATGTGGCAGAAGCCATAAAATTGCACAAACTCAACCAAGTGTTAGCCCATGTTTCTTTAAAAGTTAAAAAAGAGGTTGTGTTTGAAATCTTAGAAAAAATAACTTCTATAAAAGCATGTTCAGTGTTAAAGCCTGTAATGGAAGTGGTGTTAAAAAATAACAGGCTTGATGTGTTGGAATTGATCACTCAAGATCTGTCTTTTGATTCTAAAAAGACTTTAGAAGCCACGCTTTTAGTCCCAGAAAAGCTTGAAAATAATGAACTAGAATCTGTGCAGCAAAAATTGCAAGCACATTTTAACGCTCCTGTAGAAATCACTCAAGACACTTGGTCTAAAAAAGGGGTTTCTTTGAGCGTTTCAAGCCTGGATTTAGAAATAGGCTTTTCTAAAGAAGATATTTTAAAGAAAATAGAAAAACAGGTTATTCAATCTATTTAATCAATCTAAGGAGATAAAGATAATGTCCCAACTAAAATTGGAAGAAATCAGCTCGGTTATTGAAGAAAAAATCAAGAATTTTGAACTTGATTGCGATATGGCTGAAGTAGGAAAAGTCGTTTCATACGCTGATGGTGTGGCTAAGGTTTATGGCTTAAATGGTGTGATGTCGTATGAAGTGCTGGAGTTTGAAACAGGGGATAAAGGCGTTGCGGCTAACTTAGAAGAAGACAGCGTTGGCGTGATTGTGTTTGGTTTTGGCAACAATATTAAAGAAGGGATTGGCGTTAAACGCACGAAAAATTTGATGAAAGTTCCTGTTGGCGATGCGGTTGTGGGGCGTGTGTTGAACGCTTTGGGTGAGCCTATTGATGGCAAGGGTGAGATAGAAACGAATGAATTTAGCCTAATAGAGCAAAAAGCCCCGGGCATTATGGACAGAAAATCGGTGCATGAGCCTTTGCAAACAGGCATTAAAGCCATTGATGCGTTGGTGCCTATTGGGCGCGGGCAAAGGGAATTGATCATTGGGGATAAACAAACCGGTAAAACCACCGTAGCGATCGATGCGATCATTAACCAAAAAGGGCAAAATGTGATCTGTATCTATGTGGCTATTGGGCAAAAAGAATCCACTGTCGCACAAGTGGTCCGCAAATTAGAAGAATACGGAGCGATGGAATACAGCGTCGTGATCAACGCTTCGGCTTCCGATTCAGCTGCGATGCAATATTTAGCCCCTTATTCAGGTGTGGCTATGGGGGAATACTTTAGAGATCATGCCCGCCATGCCCTAATCATTTATGATGATTTGAGTAAGCATGCTGTCGCTTACAGAGAGATTTCTTTGATCTTGAGAAGACCCCCAGGTAGGGAGGCTTTTCCTGGAGATGTGTTTTATATCCACTCACGGCTTTTAGAAAGAGCGGCTAAACTTTGCGATGAAAAGGGTGCGGGTTCTTTGACCGCGCTCCCTATTGTGGAAACTCAAGCGGGCGATGTTTCAGCCTATATCCCTACGAATATCATTTCTATTACAGACGGACAGATTTTCTTAGAAACGGATTTGTTTTATTCAGGGATCCGCCCGGCTATCAATGTGGGCTTATCGGTTTCAAGGGTTGGAGGGGCCGCTCAAATCAAAGCGACCAAGCAGGTTTCAGGGACTTTGCGCCTGGATTTAGCGCAATACAGAGAGTTGCAAGCCTTCACGCAATTCGCTTCTGATTTAGATGAAGCGAGTAAAAAGCAATTAGAAAGGGGGCAACGCATGGTAGAAGTGTTGAAACAAGCCCCTTATTCGCCCTTGCCTATTGAAAAGCAAGTGGTCATTATTTATGCTGGGGCTAAGGGCTTTTTAGACAGCGTGAGCGTGAAAAAAGTCGTGGATTTTGAAGAGCAACTGCACCCTTTCTTGGAAGCAAAATACCCTCAAGTTTTAGAAGAGATCCACACTAAAAAAGTGCTAGATAAGGATTTAGAAGCCATGCTAAGAAAAGTCTTAGAGGAATTTAAGCTCACTTATAGCGAGTAGGAGACGGCTAGAATATGGCGAATTTAAGAGACATTAGAAAGAAAATTGGAAGCGTTAAAAACACGCAAAAGATCACGCATGCGATGAAACTCGTTTCCACTTCCAAGCTAAGAAAGGCCGAAGAAGTTGCAAGAAATTCCAGAGCGTATGCACTGAAACTAGACGCTGTGTTTGATGATGTGCTATCCAAGATGAAAAATCAAGGGATTGAAGACATTCAAAGCAAGTATTTTAGGGAACTAGAAAGACTTGAAATCAAAAAAGTGGATATTATTTTTATCACAGCCGATAAGGGGCTTTGTGGGGGCTTTAACACCAATACCATTAAAAAAGTTTTAGCATGCACGAATGAATACAAAGAAAAAGACATTAAAGTGCGTTTGCGCGGTATTGGTAAAAAGGGTAATGAGTATTTTAGCTTTAACGGGATAGAGGTTTTAGACAAGATCAATAATTTGAGTTCTATGCCTAATTATGAACGCGCGCAGGAATTCATGAAAAAAGTGGTAGAGGATTATTTGAGTGGGAAAACCGATAAGGTGATTATCATTCATAATGGCTTTAAAAACATGATCACTCAAGAAATAAGAGTCAAAACAATTTTGCCTATTGGGTATAAAATCATCCACCAAAACCCTCAGCCTAGTGAGGCGCAAGAGACTATTACTAGTGAGCCAAGCGGGAGTGAAGATGAAATTTTAGACTCTTTGGCAGAAAAATATGTGGAGTATAGTTTATACTACGCTTTGATTGATTCTTTAGCCGCAGAACATAGCGCTAGAATGCAGGCTATGGATACAGCGACGAATAACGCTAAAGATTTGGTTAAAACTTTAACCATTTCTTATAATAAAGCCAGACAAGAGGCGATTACGACCGAGCTAGTAGAAATCAATGCGGGCGTAGAAGCCCTAAAATAAAAATTACATTAAAATAAGGAGCGATGAAAGCGATGGAAGGCAAAATCATTCAGGTTTTAGGCCCGGTGGTAGATGTGGAGTTTGAATCCTATCTACCGGCGATTTTTGAAGCGTTAGACATTAATTTTGAAGTCAATGGCACTCAAAAAGCTTTAGTTTTAGAGGTGGCAGCCCATTTGGGCGGTAATCGGGTGCGAGCGATTGCTATGGATATGACAGAAGGCTTAGTGCGTAACCAAGCTGTCAAGGCTCGCGGCAAAATGATTGAAGTGCCTGTGGGCGAAGAAGTGTTAGGGCGTATTTTTAATGTTGTGGGCGAGAGCATTGACAATTTAGAGCCGCTTAAGCCGTCCTTAACTTGGCCCATTCACAGAAAAGCCCCTAGTTTTGAGCAGCAAAGCACCAAGACAGAAATGTTTGAAACCGGTATTAAAGTCATTGACTTGCTCGCGCCTTATTCTAAGGGCGGTAAAGTAGGCTTGTTTGGCGGGGCTGGCGTAGGCAAAACAGTGATCATTATGGAGCTTATCCACAATGTGGCTTATAAGCATAACGGGTATTCGGTGTTTGCAGGTGTGGGGGAACGCACTAGAGAAGGGAACGATCTGTATTTTGAGATGAAAGAAGGGGGCGTTTTAGACAAAGTCGCGCTGTGCTATGGGCAAATGAATGAGCCACCAGGCGCAAGGAACCGCATCGCATTCACCGGCTTGACGATGGCGGAGTATTTTCGTGATGAAAAGGGCTTAGATGTGTTGATGTTTATTGACAATATCTTTAGATACGCTCAAAGCGGTGCGGAAATGAGCGCGCTATTAGGCCGTATCCCTTCAGCCGTGGGGTATCAGCCCACGCTAGCCGGGGAAATGGGGAAACTTCAAGAGCGTATCGCTTCCACTAAAAATGGCTCTATCACTTCCGTTCAAGCGGTGTATGTGCCAGCAGACGACTTGACTGACCCAGCCCCTGCTTCGGTGTTTGCACATTTGGATGCGACTACGGTGTTGAACAGAAAGATCGCTGAAAAAGGGATTTATCCTGCAGTTGATCCTTTGGATTCCACTTCAAGGATTTTAAGCCCTCAAATGATCGGCGAGAAGCACTATGAAATCGCTACCGGTATCCAGCAGGTTTTGCAAAAATACAAGGATTTGCAAGATATTATTGCGATTTTGGGATTGGACGAATTGAGCGAAGAGGATAAAAAAACGGTTGAAAGGGCTAGAAAAATTGAGAAGTTTTTATCCCAGCCGTTTTTTGTGGCTGAAGTGTTTACAGGAAGTCCCGGTAAATATGTAACCCTTCAAGAGACTTTAGAGGGCTTTGGAGGGATTTTAGAGGGTAAATACGATCACATTCCTGAAAACGCGTTTTACATGGTGGGTAGCATTCAAGAGGTTTTAGAAAAAGCTAAAAACATGAAAAATTCCTAAGGGTTTTGTGATGGCTTTGTTGAAAATTAGTGTGGTAGTTCCTGAGGGGGAAGTTTATACAGGAGAGGTTAAAAGCGTTGTGTTGCCAGGAGTTGAAGGGGAATTTGGGGTGCTTTATGGGCATAGCAACATGATCACCTTGCTTCAGGCGGGAGTGGTTGAGATTGAAACTGAAAACCAAAAAGAGCACATTGCGATCAATTGGGGCTATGCAGAAGTTACTAATGAACGCGTGGATATTTTAGCCGATGGAGCGGTCTTTATTAAAAAAGAATCAGACGACAGAGATGATGCTATCTCTAGGGCTAAAAAGCTTTTAGAGGACGCAAGCTCTGACAGGTTAGCGGTCTCTAGCGTGCTGGCTAAGATTGAGTCTCTTTAAGGGGATAATCATGTTAGATTCAATCGTTTATTTTTTCAATAAGAGCGGGTTTGTTACCACGCTTGTTTTAGTTTGGATTTCGCTTTATTTGGTGATGACTTTATGGGTCTTTTTGTATAAAAGCATTGTGTTAAAGATTGAACTCAGGCGCGAGATGCAATCTTTGTCTAACATTCTTAATGGGGCGCAAGACGCTCCAGAGCATTTCATGTTTAATAAAAAAAGAAATGATGAGACCAAAAGGTATTCTAATGAATTGTTGCAGGCTTGGAAACACCAGGTTCTTAAGCAAAGCACGACGGGTTTAGTGGTGTTGAGCATTATCTCTTCTACAGCCCCCTTTATTGGTTTGTTTGGAACGGTGGTTGAAATTTTAGAAGCGTTTAACAATTTGGGCGCGTTAGGTCAGGCTTCTTTTGGGGTGATTGCACCCATTATTTCTAAGGCTCTTATCGCTACCGCTGCAGGTATTTTAGCAGCCATTCCAGCCTATTCTTTTTACTTGATTTTAAAACGCAAGGTGTATGATTTATCGGTTTATGTGCAGATGCAAGTGGATATTTTGTCTTCTAAAAAATAAAGCTTTAAGGGGATTTTATAAATATCTTAAATAGGGAGTTAGAAGGTTTTTATGAATTATGATAACTATTGGGATGAAGACAAGCCAGAACTCAATATCACGCCTTTAGTGGATGTGATGCTTGTTTTATTGGCTATTCTTATGGTAACGACGCCCACTCTTACTTATAAAGAAGAGATTGCTTTGCCTTCTGGCTCAAAAACTGCTAGAGCCACTCAAGATAAAATGATAGAGATTCGCATGGATAAAGACGCAAAAATCTATATAGATAGTCAAACCTATGAATACAACTCTTTCCCGGATACTTTCAACTTGCTTTCTAAGAAATACGATAAAGATACTAGGGTTAGTATCCGCGCGGACAAGCGATTGACTTATGACAAAGTGATTTATTTGTTAAAAACGATTAAAGAAGCGGGTTTTTTAAAAGTTTCTTTAATCACAAGTCCTTAAAAAGCAGGGCTAATTTGCATGAGTAAGAGCGCGATCTTTGTTGTTTCTGGCTTTTTAGCGTTCTTGCTTTATGCTTTGTTGTTGTATGGCTTGTTGCTAGAAAGGCATAATAAAGAAGCGGAGAAAATCCTTTTAGATTTAGGCAAAAAAAACGAACAAGTCATTGATTTGAATTTAGAAGATTTGCCAAGCGATGAAAAAAAAGATGAAAAAGTAGCTGAAAAAGTAGAAGAAAAAAAAGATGAAAAAGTAGTTGAAAAAAATGCAACTGATAAAGAGGGTGATTTTATTGATTCTAAAGAACAAGAAGAAAGCCTTGAAGATATTTTTTCTTCACTCAATGATTTTCAAGAAAAGACAGACGCAAACGCCCAAAAAGATGAGCAAAAAAATGAGCAAGAAGAAGAGCAAAGGCGTTTAAAAGAACAACAACGCTTAAAGCAAAACCAAAAAAATCAAGAGATGTTGAAAGGTTTGCAACAGAATTTGGATCAATTCGCGCAAAAACTAGAAAGCGTTAAAAACAAAACTTTAGATTTGCAAATTCCTAAACAAGATGGGGTTGATGAAAAGGCTTACCAAGAGTGGTACGCTCAAATCTATCAGATTTTATATAAAGGTTGGAAAGGGGTTTTTTATCACAAGGCTTCAGTGAGCGCGCTGATTATGATCACTAAAGATGGGGAGTTTGATTATACCATTCTTAGCTACTCTGATTTTAAGGATTATAACAAGAGTGTGATGACCCTTTTAAATGATTTAAAGAAAGTGGATTTTCCCCCATATCCTGGAGGAAACATGATTTCTATTCAAGTTAATTTCACCACTAAGGAAGAATAATGAGGTATTTATGGCTTTTTTTAATAGGCACTATAGGGCTTTTTGCAACAGATAAAACACTAGATATTATTAAAACCATTCAAAAACTTCCTAAGATTGAAGTGCGCTACTCTATAGATAACGATGCCAATTACGCTTTAAAATTGCATGAAGTCTTGGCGAATGATTTAAAGACTAGCCAGCATTTTGATGTTTCTCAAAACAAGGATCAAGGCGCTATCAATTACGCAGAACTCAAAGATAAAAAAGTCCATCTTGTAGCGTTGGTGAGTGTGGCTTTAGAAAACGGCAATAAAATTTCACGATTAAAACTTTATGATATCAATACAAGTGCTCTTGTTAAAACTTTTGACTACCCCATTTTAAGCGCTGATCTATACCCTTTTGCAGCGCACAACATGGCCATTGTGGTGAATGACTATTTAAAAGCCCCTTCTATCGCTTGGATGAAGCGCCTTATTGTTTTTTCTAAATACATTGGACCAGGAATCACAAATATCGCACTAGCCGATTATACGATGCGTTATCAAAAAGAAATCATCAAAAACAACCGACTCAATATTTTCCCTAAATGGGCGAACGCTGAGCAAACGGAGTTTTATTACACACAGTATGGCGAAAGAACGCCCATGATTTTAAAATACAACATTCAAAAAGCCACTCATGAGAATATCGCTAGCTCTCAAGGAATGGCTGTGGTCTCTAGCGTGAGTTCTGATGGCTCTAAAATCTTAATGTCTTTAGCCCCTGATGGCCAACCGGATGTGTATTTGTATGACACGCATAAAAAAACTAAAACTAAAATAACGCGCTATCCTGGGATAGATGTTTCAGGAGTGTTTTTAGAAGATGACAAGTCTATGGCTTTTGTTTCGGATAGATCCGGTTATCCTAACATCTACATGAAGAAATTGGGGTTAAAAGAAAGCGCGGAGCAACTCCTTTATGAAGGAAGAAGCAATGAATCCATTGACGCTTATAAAGATAGTATTGTGTATGTGAGCCGGGAAAACCTTAATGAATTTGGCAAAACGGTGTTTAATTTGAATTTGATCACTCTAAACAGCAAATATATCCGCAGGCTTACCGTGAATGGCTCTAACCAGATGCCTCGTTTTTCTACGGATGGGAGAAATATCATGTATATCAAAAAGACACCCCAAGAATACGCCATGGGGCTTATTTTGCTAGACTATAATCAGAGTTTTTTATTCCCTTTAAAGAATGTGAAAATACAAGCCTTTGATTGGTAAGGTTAAATTAAGCGAATGTGAGTTAATATTTACACTTATTAAAATTTGATTCTTGGAGAGTTTATAATGAAGAGATCTTCTGTATTTAGTTTCTTGGTAGCTTTTTTATTGGTAGCTGGCTGTAGTCATAAAATGGATAATAAGACTGTGGCTGGCGATGTGAGTGCTAAAACGGTTCAGACTGCACCTGTTACTACAGAACCAGCTCCAGAGAAAGAAGAGCCTAAACAAGAGCCAGCTCCAGTGGTTGAAGAAAAGCCAGCTGTTGAGAGCGGGACTATCATCGCTTCTATTTATTTTGATTTTGACAAGTATGAAATCAAAGAATCCGATCAAGAGACTTTAGATGAGATCGTGCAAAAAGCTAAAGAAAACCACATGCAAGTGCTTTTGGAAGGCAATACCGATGAATTTGGCTCTAGCGAATACAACCAAGCGCTTGGCGTTAAAAGGACTTTGAGCGTGAAGAACGCTTTAGTCATTAAAGGGGTAGAAAAAGATATGATCAAAACCATCAGTTTTGGTGAAACCAAACCCAAATGCACCCAAAAAACTAGAGAATGTTACAAAGAAAACAGAAGAGTGGATGTCAAATTAGTGAAGTAATTCTAGGATGAAAAGGCTTTTTTTTATCCCTTTTGTCGCTCCCTTTTTTCTCAATGGGGAGCCTTCAGCGTTTGATTTGCAAAGCGGAGCTACCAAAAAAGAACTCAAGCAGTTGCAAGTCAATAGTAAGAATTTTTCTAATATTTTGACCAAAATCCATTCGCAAGTAGAGGCTAACACTCAAGCTCAAGAGGGTCTAAGGAGCGTTTATGAAGGGCAGGCTAATAAGATTAAAGATCTCAACAACGCTATCCTTTCCCAAGAAGAATCCTTGCGAGCCTTAAAAGCTTCGCAAGAAGTGCAGGCTAACACGCTTAAGCAGCAATCGCAAACTTTAGAGGATTTGAGGAATGAGATTCACGCTAACCAGCAGGCTATCCAGCAGTTAGACAAGCAAAATAAAGAGATGAGTGAATTATTGACCAAGTTAAGCCAGGATTTGGTTTCACAAATTGCCTTAATCCAAAAAGCCCTAAAAGAACAAGAGGAAAAAGCTGAAAAGCCGCTCAAACCAAGCGTTCCGGCCAATAAAAACCCCTCTTTAAAAGCCGAAGCCCCAAAAAATCAAGAGAAAAAAACCCAAGAAAAGGCGAAAGTTGAGTTTGATAAAGACTTGTCCAAGCAAAAAGAGATCTTTCAAGAAGTCCTGTCTTTTTTTAGAAACAAATCCTATGCAGAAGCTAAAGAGCGTTTGTTGTGGTTAGAAGCCAATAGTTACAGACTTTATTATGTGCGTTATGTTCTTGGAGAAGTGGCTTATGGAGAAAAGAGATATAAAGAAGCGATCAAGTATTACAAAGAGAGCGCTCTTTTAAATAAAAAAGCGTCTTACATGCCTGTGCTTTTGTGGCATACGGCATGGTCGTTTAAAAAAATCAAAGACGATCAAAACTATTATAAATTTTTAAACACTTTGCAGCACTTGTATCCTTCAAGCGAACAAGCTAAAATGGCACAAAAAATCTTAGAAAACAAGGAGAAACACCACCATGCAAAACCATGATTTAGAGTCAATCAAACAAGCCGCTTTGATTGAATATGAAGTGAGAGAACAAGGCTCTAGTGTTGTGCTAGACAGCAATATTTCTAAAGAGCCTTTAGAGTTTATTATAGGCGCTAATCAAATCATAGTAGGGTTAGAAAAGGCGGTATTAAAGGCTCAAATTGGCGAGTGGGAAGAGGTTGTCATCGCCCCAGAGGAAGCTTATGGGGTTTATGAAAGCAGCTATTTGCAAGAAGTCCCTAGAGATCAATTTGAAGGCATTGAATTAGAAAAAGGCATGAGCGTTTTTGGGCAAACTGAAGACAACCAAACCATTCAAGCCACTATCAAAGACTTTAGCGCTACGCATGTGATGGTGGATTATAACCACCCGTTAGCCGGGAAAACTTTAGCATTCCGTTTCAAGGTTTTAGGTTTTAGGGAAGTGAGCGAAGAAGAAATTTTAGCTTCACACCATGGCGGTGGGACAGGTTGCTGTGGCGGTCATGGGGATCATGGCGGGAAGAAAGGTGGGGGCTGTAGTTGCTCATGTTCGCATGGGTAGTAAGGTATAGGAGTCTTTAAAAGGCAAGGTCATGAATGGTTCTAACCTCAAAAATTGGCTATTCCCTACCATTTGCTTTTTTTTATTTTGTTATATTTTAATTTTTTTAATGTTTTTTATGTTTAAAAGTTTGCAATCGCAATCGTTTGGCTCTGTGGCAGAAACCGGAAAAAAACCCATCACCACCACCAAGAAATTTGGTAAGGAATTGCAAAAACAGATTTCAAAAATCCATTAACTTTTTTTCTTTTTTGCCGATACTTGCTGTAATAGAATGAATATCAAATTAAAGGATTTTACAATGATTAATGCCGTTTCTTCTCTTGCTCCGGTGCAGTCTTTGGGGAATTATAAGCGTGTGGAAAAGAATGAAAAAGTTGAAAACAATGAGGCCGCTCTTGATAGGGTAGCTGAGATCAAGAAAGCGATTGAAAATAACCAGTATAAAATCAACTTGCATGAGACTTCTCACAAAATGGCACAGGATTTATTGGGGATAAGCTAGGGGGTTTAAGGGCTTCATTTCTAGGGGGGTTCATTCTCACTGTCGTTTTGTTTTTCACTGAAGTTTAGTTTCTCTATGTTTTGAATGGATTTGTCGCTCTCTTAAATAGGGCGTGTTTTTAGTTGTGTGTTAGGAATGATTGATTGGAAATTTTAACTTTTATGGATTTTTGCTCTGGTATTGGTGGAGGCCGTTTGGGCTTGGAGCGATGCCATTTAAAATGCGTAGGGCATGCAGAAATCAATCATGAAGCCCTTAGGACTTATGAATTATTTTTTAAAGATACCCATAATTTTGGGGATTTGATGCGAATCAATCCTAATGATTTGCCCGATTTTGATGCGTTAGTTAGCGGGTTTCCTTGTCAGGCTTTTTCTATCAATGGCAAAAGGAAGGGGCTTGAAGATGAAAGAGGGACTATTATTTATGGGCTTATTCGTATCTTAAAAGTCAAACAGCCCAAATGTTTCTTGCTTGAAAACGTTAAGGGCTTGATCCATCATAAGCAACAAGAAACTTTTAAAACCATTATCAAAGCCTTGCAAGGAGCGGGCTATACAACTCATTATCAAATTTTAAACAGCGCTGATTTCCAATTAGCCCAAAAGAGAGAACGTCTTTATATCGTAGGGTTTAGGAAGGATTTGAAACACCCATTTCATTTCCCTTTAGGTTTAGCCAATGATTATTGTTTTAACGATTTTTTAGACGCTGATAATGAGTGTTATTTGGATGTGAGTAACGCTACATTTCAAAGATACTTGCGCAACCCATACAACTATAACCGGGTTTTTTTAGAGAATATTTTAGCTTTAGAAAACGCTGTTTTAGATACAAGACAATCTGATTTAAGGTTGTATTTTAATGTTTTTCCTACCTTAAGGACAGGAAGACATGGCCTGTTTTATATTCAAAAAGACAAAATCAAAAGATTAAACGCTATTGAAAGCTTGCTTTTACAAGGATTTCCTAGGGATTTGATCGCTAAGATTAAAAATAATCCTAATTTTAAAGAAAGCCATTTATTATCTCAAGCAGGGAATGCGATGAGCGTGAATGTGATTGCTGCTATCGCTAAGCAAATGTTAAAGGCGATTTAATAAGGGAGCTTTAAAGGGAAAATGATTTCAAAATACCCCCTATCCCCTTAAGAAATTGAGTTTTATAATAAAACTAAAAATGGCATAGTATTTGCTTGAATACGGCTGAAACAAGAGCTAAAGGATTTGTTATGGTCGTTTTACATTCTCATTTAGAAAACGCGCTCAACCAATTGAAAGAATTGATTGATTTAACCGAGCGCGATATAAGAGACATCAAACTCGCTAAACACACCGAAATTTTTGAAAGAAACCATCAAAAACAGTTAGCGATTCAAGCTTTTGAAAAAGAAAAAGCGAATATAGATGTGCAAATGTTGTCTTTAAAAAACCAATTCCCTAATAAAGAAATGAGTGGATTATTAGACGAAAAAACGAGCGATTTTTTAAACCAAATGCGAGAGTCCTTGCTTGCTTTGAAAGAAAAAAACTTGATTTATTCGCGCATGGCGTTTGCGGTTTCTGATTTTTATTCTTCGCTCATCCAACAAATCATCCCCCATGACACTTGCGATTATAAAGGCTCTAGGCATGTGGGGAGCCATTTTTTAAGAGTGCAGGCGTAAAATGGGCGGGATTTTATCTTCACTCAACACTTCTTACACGGGCCTACAAGCTCATCAGAGCATGGTGGATGTTACCGGGAATAATATTTCTAACGCCAGCGATGAATTTTATAGCCGTCAGCGCGTGATTGCAAAGCCTCAAGCGGCTTACATGTATGGCACTAAAAACGTGAATATGGGCGTGGATGTAGAAGCCATTGAAAGGGTGCATGATGAGTTTGTTTTTGCTCGTTACACGAAGGCTAATTACGAAAACACTTATTATGATACAGAGTTTTCGCATTTAAAAGAAGCGAGCGCGTATTTTCCGGACATTGATGAAGCGAGCCTTTTTACGGATTTGCAAGATTATTTTAACTCATGGAAAGAATTGTCTAAAAACGCCAAAGACTCCGCTCAAAAACAGGCTCTCGCTCAAAAAACAGAAGCTTTAACGCACAACATTAAAGACACCAGAGAAAGGTTAACGACCTTACAGCACAAGGCGAGCGAAGAATTAAAAAGCGTTATCAAAGAAGTCAATAGCTTGGGTTCTCAAATCGCTCAAATCAACAAACGCATTAAAGAAGTGGAAAACAACAAGAGCTTAAAGCATGCGAATGAATTAAGGGATAAGCGAGATGAGTTGGAATTCCATTTGCGAGAGCTTTTAGGGGGGAATGTTTTTAAAAGCAGCATTAAAACCAATTCGCTCACAGATAAAGACTCAGCGGATTTTGATGAGAGCTATAACCTTAATATCGGGCATGGGTTCAATATCATTGATGGATCTATTTTCCATCCTTTAGTGGTTAAAGAATCCGAAAATAAAGGGGGTTTGAACCAGGTTTATTTTCAAAGCGATGATTTTAAGGTTACTAATATTACTGACAAGCTCAATCAGGGGAAAGTGGGGGCGTTATTGAATGTGTATAATGACGGCTCTAACGGGACTTTAAAGGGCAAATTGCAAGATTATATTGATTTGTTGGATTCTTTTGCTAAGGGCTTGATAGAATCCACTAATGCGATTTACGCCCAAAGCGCGAGTCATTATATTGAGGGCGAGCCTGTGGAGTTCAATAGCGATGAAGCCTTTAAAGACACGAACTACAATATCAAAAACGGCTCGTTTGATCTTATAGCTTACAACACCGATGGTAAAGAAATCGCCAGAAAAACCATTGCTATCACGCCCATTACAACCATGAACGATATTATCCAGGCCATTAACGCTAACACCGATGACAATCAAGACAATAACACCGAAAACGATTTTGATGATTATTTCACAGCGGGCTTTAACAATGAGACTAAAAAATTTGTTATCCAGCCTAAAAACGCTTCGCAAGGGTTGTTTGTCTCTATGAAAGATAACGGCACGAATTTTATGGGGGCGTTAAAACTCAACCCTTTTTTTCAAGGCGATGACGCTTCTAATATCAGCTTGAATAAAGAATACAAAAAAGAGCCTACCACTATCCGCCCATGGCTTGCTCCCATTAACGGGAATTTTGATGTGGCGAACATGATGCAGCAATTGCAATACGATAGCGTGGATTTTTATAACGACAAGTTTGACATTAAACCAATGAAAATCAGTGAGTTTTATCAATTTTTAACCGGTAAAATCAACACGGACGCTGAAAAATCAGGGCGTATTTTGGACACTAAAAAGAGCATGTTAGAGACCATTAAAAAAGAGCAACTCTCTATTTCGCAAGTGAGCGTGGATGAAGAAATGGTGAATTTGATCAAGTTTCAAAGCGGCTATGCGGCTAACGCTAAAGTCATTACCGCCATTGATCGGATGATAGACACTCTATTAGGGATTAAACAATAAGTTTCCTACCCATAGCGTTTTTATCAAATAGGCCTTAACTTATTTTTTAAGCTCTATTCATTTTAAAACTCATTTTTGAGCCTTTTTTATAACCAACACTCAAACAATTAATAGTATTATGTAAGTTATAAGCGAGAGAGTGCTTTGTAAAGCTTATGCTATAATAACGATTATTGTTGATTGAAAGGAAAACAGATGAGACGGAGTTTTTTGAAAACGATTGGCTTGGGTGTGATAGCGCTCTCTTTGGGTTTGTTAAACCCTTTGAGCGCGGCGAGTTACCCGCCCATTAAAAACACTAAAGTGGGGTTAGCCCTTTCTAGCCACCCGCTAGCCACTGAAATTGGGCAAAAGGTTTTAGAAGAGGGAGGTAATGCGATTGATGCGGCTGTAGCGATGGGATTCGCTCTAGCAGTCGTCCATCCGGCAGCAGGTAATATTGGTGGCGGAGGTTTTGCGGTTATCCATTTGGCTAATGGTGAAAATGTTGCCTTAGATTTTAGAGAAAAAGCCCCCTTGAAAGCCACTAAAGACATGTTTTTAGACAAGCAAGGCAATGTAGTCCCTAAACTCAGCGAAGATGGCTATTTGGCGGCCGGGGTTCCTGGGACGGTGGCGGGCATGGAAGCGATGCTGAAAAAATACGGCACCAAAAAACTATCGCAACTCATTGATCCTGCCATTAAATTGGCTGAAAATGGTTATGCGATTTCACAAAGACAAGCAGAAACCCTAAAAGAAGCGAGGGAGCGGTTTTTAAAATACAGTTCTAGCAAAAAGTATTTTTTTAAAAAAGGGCATCTTGATTATCAAGAAGGGGACTTATTTGTCCAAAAAGATTTAGCCAAGACTTTGAATCAAATCAAAACGCTAGGTGCTAAAGGCTTTTATCAAGGGCAAGTCGCTGAGCTTATTGAGAAAGATATGAAAAAAAATGGGGGGATTATCACTAAAGAGGATTTAGCCAGTTACAATGTGAAATGGCGCAAACCCGTGGTAGGGAGTTATCGTGGGTATAAGATCATTTCTATGTCGCCGCCAAGTTCAGGAGGCACGCATTTGATTCAGATTTTAAATGTCATGGAGAATGCGGATTTAAGCGCCCTTGGGTATGGGGCTTCTAAGAATATCCATATCGCTGCAGAAGCGATGCGCCAAGCTTATGCGGATAGATCGGTTTATATGGGAGATTCTGATTTTGTTTCGGTGCCGGTGGATAAATTGATTAATAAGGCGTATGCCAAAAAGATTTTTGACACTATCCAGCCAGATACGGTTACGCCAAGCTCTCAAATCAAACCAGGAATGGGGCAGTTGCATGAGGGGAGCAATACCACGCATTATTCTGTAGCGGACAGGTGGGGGAATGCAGTCAGCGTTACTTACACCATTAACGCTTCTTATGGGAGCGCTGCTAGTATTGATGGGGCAGGTTTTTTATTGAACAATGAAATGGATGATTTTTCCATAAAGCCTGGGAATCCTAATCTCTATGGTTTAGTAGGGGGCGATGCGAATGCGATTGAAGCCAATAAGCGCCCTTTAAGCTCCATGTCGCCTACGATTGTGTTGAAAAACAATAAGGTTTTCATGGTGGTGGGAAGCCCTGGAGGGTCTAGGATTATCACTACGGTGTTGCAAGTGATTTCCAATGTCATTGATTACAACATGAATATTTCTGAAGCGGTCTCAGCCCCAAGATTTCACATGCAATGGCTCCCTGATGAATTAAGGATTGAAAAGTTTGGCATGCCCGCTGATGTGAAAGACAACCTCACTAAAATGGGCTATCAAATCGTTACTAAGCCGGTCATGGGCGATGTGAACGCGATCCAGGTTTTGCCTAAAACTAAGGGGAGCGTTTTCTATGGATCAACGGATCCAAGGAAAGAATTTTAATTCTTTGTCATATAAAGGTTTTTAGTCCTATTTAGCCTTATTTTTTTGGGAGGGGGGGACTTTTTAGCGAGAAAATCTTAAATTTAGTTTTAAAATTCATAAAAATAGTGTAAAATTTCTCATTACAAGAGACGATATTAGATCTAAAATGGTGTATGCAGAAGGGAGTTTGAGAATGTTTGCTGGTTCTAGAACGCATGCAGTTTCTTTTTTAAGATTAATCATTGACATTATGTTTGACCTTATTAAAGTAGAGGAGTAACAATGGGATACGCAAGCAAATTAGCCTTGAAGATTTGTTTGGTAGGTTTGTGTTTATTTAGTGCTCTTGGTGCAGAACACCTTGAACAAAAAAGGAATTTTATTTATAAAGGGGAGGAAGCCTATAATAATAAGGAATACGAGCGGGCGGCTTCTTTTTATAAGAGCGCGATTAAAAATGGCGAGCCACTTGCTTATGTTCTTTTAGGGATCATGTATGAAAATGGTAGGGGTGTGCCTAAAGATTACAAGAAAGCGGCTGAATATTTTCAAAAAGCGGTTGATAACGATATACCTAGAGGGTATAACAATTTAGGTGTGATGTATAAAGAGGGTAGGGGCGTGCCTAAAGATGAAAAGAAAGCCGTGGAATATTTTAGAATAGCTACAGAGAAAGGCTATACTAACGCCTATATCAACTTAGGCATCATGTATATGGAGGGTAGGGGAGTTCCAAGCAACTATGTGAAAGCGACAGAGTGCTTTAGAAAAGCGATGCATAAGGGTAATGTAGAAGCTTATATCCTTTTAGGGGATATTTATTATAGTGGGAATGATCAATTGGGTATTGAGCCAGACAAAGATAAGGCTATTGTCTATTATAAAATGGCGGCTGATATGAGTTCTTCTAGAGCTTATGAAGGGTTAGCAGAGTCTTATCAGTATGGGTTAGGCGTGGAAAAAGATAAGAAAAAGGCTGAAGAATACATGCAAAAAGCATGTGATTTTGACATTGATAAAAATTGTAAGAAAAAGAACACTTCAAGCCGATAATTCTCAAACTTGGGCTTGATTCAAGGATTTTTTTATTTTATGCTAAGTAGCGTGTTTTTTGAACAATTGATTTGAAGCGATAGATTAAAGATATTGCATTTTTCATGGCTAGATGGCTTTATACTAAAAACTTTAGCCAGAAAACATTGCTTGCTATAACTTTGCTTTGTTGGTCTCGCCTAAATATTCTCTTAACAAACCCCTAAATTTACAAACTCCAAACAATAGCGAGCGGTTTTCATAAGCTTTTTAAAAACGATGATAAGATCGCTTTAAGCCTAAAGCCCGCTACAACGAAAAATTTAAGCCAAGGTTTAGCGACCACTTTAAGCGGAGCGTTAAAATACCAATGGACTAAATTCACGCTAGGAACTCTATACAGAAACGCTCCCGATCGCATTTTAGGGGTTAAACTACCCAAAGCCTTAAACGAAGCCACCGCAGGAGCCGCCTTAAAGTATCACATTAAACGAGCGCTTGAACGAAGCCACAGCATTAGCGAATTTAGTAAGCAACTAGAACTAAGCGCCAAAAACGCTAAATTTTCAAACAACACGCTTAAAATCATTGAAGAGCTTAATAACGGCGTTAAACAAGCGAGCGAAGAAATCAAAGAGAAAGTAACTAAATACGAAAACGCCTTAAAAGAATTACAAAAGATTGATGAAAGCACACTTACTAAAGAACAGAAACAAGTTTTAAAGGTTTTTAAGGGAGAATTAGACAAGGGCGAGATTAAAAAGATAGATTTAAACGACCTTTACATTTTAGATCAAGGATCAAGGCACGCAGGCGCTAAAAAGATTTTAGTTAAACAGAACGGAGCAGAAAATACAGGCGGACTAACTAACGACGAGCTAATCAACATGAGCGAAGTTATCAAAAACGGAAGCGTGTTATTAGAGAGTTTTGAAAAGCTTAAAAACGGGTTTAGATACGGCTATGAATGGGATAATAACGGCGTTAAGCTTAGGTTAGTCGTAGATGATTTGAATAATGGGAATAAGATTTTTGATTTTTATAGTGATAGGAATTTTAAAGATTTTAGGGATGCCAGGCCACAACCTAGCACCTCAAAGGATAGCAGGCCACAACCTACTACACTTAATGAAAATAATCCTACACCAAAACCGCTAACAGATCAAGAGAATTTATTAAAAACAAGCGAAAATTTAAACGAAACCACCAAAGAAGCTACAAAATTAAGCCCATTAGAACAAGCCAACGCTGAAAAGCTTCTTAAGTTAGAAAGCGAGAAGCTTGAAAGCGAAAAAGAATTTACACGCTTAAAAGAGCAAGAACAAGCGCGCAAAGCCGCATTAAAAAAGAAGTTAGAACACGAGCGAGGCAATGCAGGCAACATTGAAAGCCAGACTAAAATAGAAGTAGGAGAGGATATACCTACGAATGCGCAAGAGCAATTACCAAAAAGCCGAGTGAGGCTAAACGAAAGAGAGATTTACGATCTAGACTATGCGATCGTGAAAGCAAAAGATTTAAAACCAAGCTTTACCACAGGCGGAACGCAAAAACGCACCGACATGAACGAAGAGCAGATTAAAAGCATTGCTGAGAATTTTGATCCTAAAAAGATATTTGGGAGTGGAGGTTTTGAAGATTTACCTATTATTTTACACGACGGCCAAGTGATCGCAGGAAACCACCGAATCCAAGGCATGCTAAATTTCACGCCTAAAAGCCGTTATATTTACGAGAGAGCGATCAAGGAATACTATAACATAGAATTAAAGCCGGACGAATTGTTAGTGCGAGTGCCACACAAGAGGCTAAACAACACCGAGATCAACAATTTAGCGGCTTCAAGCAATCAAGGACGCTTTAATAGCGAAAGCGATCACGCTATAGCGGTTTTAAGCCATTATGAAGCAAAATTAAAAGAATTAGACAAAAAATTAAACGCTGATAGCATCTATTCTTTAAAAAACATTGTTGCTAAAAATTTGAATTTTGACAAAGCAACTCATCCTAATGTAGGAGATAGTAACCTCGCACTTCTCATGTATAACATGCCAAGGACCAAAACGCAAGGGATAGAATTATTAAACCGATGGCAGAAAGAATTTAGTAACGATATTAAAAGCTATGAAAAAGTAAAAAAAATGTTTGTAGATAATGCGGGAAGCTTTCACAATCTCATCCACGATATGAATTTCCCTAATGTAAGCCTGAACGCTTATTTAAGCGATATTATGGATCGCAGTTTTGCGAATTTAAAGAATTATCAAAGCACGAGCGAAAGCCTGAAAGATTTGAGCGAAAAATTCTATAAAACGAGTTCTTTAGAGATGTTTGAAAAGAGCGAACAAACTACAAGCGATATCAGCGAGATTTTAGGAGGAGCTATCGCACGATTTGCGAGGTTTGATGATCCGAGCAAAGCGTTATTTGAAGCTTTAAGAAGCGATAACATTAAAAAAGGTTTGAAAGATTTCAAAATAGCAGATGTTACAAAAGACATGTTTAACCCTGATAGTAAGGAATTTAAGGATATTGATATTTACGACTTCACGCATTACCTTTTAATGGTAAATAGAGAGCCGAACGAAAATAACCCTACCTTAAATCGCTTGATAGAAGCCGTGAAGGATATGCAAAAAGAGAGCGAGAAAGGGATAAAACGAGATTATAGCGATAAGAAATTAAGTAATGATGAAATCAAAGAGATATTAAATAACGCAAAAATCCCTACAAGCGGGAGAGACGCTGTTATTTTTGGTAAGAATAACCTAACGCCTGAAATTGTTGAATTTCTACACAAAAACAACAAGAAAATGATTATAGAAAAAGCCTCTAATAAAGAAGTAGAACTTTTACAAAACGCTAACTTTAGACACCCTGAAGATGTTAGGGCGAGTTTAGATCATGAATCTATTACTCACATACTCAAAAGGCATGGCGTTAATTCTGTTAATGTTAGGAATGAAAGCCCTATTACTTACGAAGATGTAGCTAATTATAGAAGCTTTATTGATGGGGCAGATGCTATTTTTGTTAATAATAATAATTTGATCGCATTCAAGCAAATCAATGGCTATGCGGTAGTGGTAGAGCAAGCAGTTAATAGAAAGAGTGAATTAGTTTTAAAAACGATGTTTAAGAGTAACGGAGATTATAAGAATAACAACGCTTATAAAAAATTACAAGACACCAAACCCTCTAAGGGGCAACCATAGGTCGAGTTCCTATAGCGATGTCTGTAAGAATTTTATTTAAAAAACTTCAATAAGTCAAGGAGGAAGAAATGCAGCTATTTGAAAAATGGAAGATTGCAACAGAGGCTTATAATAGTTTTTATGAAGAGTCCGAACATTTGGGATTAGAAGTCGTAACATTCTTAAAACATTTTAGCGAAGCAAACGATACCCTTAGTAATGCGATTTTAAAATGTTTGATAGCGAGAGCGAGCGGTTTTCAATATTAGTAAAGACAGCCGAGAGCGTAGAGGATTACCCTTTAGTGTTTAGGTTTAAAAATGATAGCGATGAAGTTTGGGAGTTTGTTGTTAGAGATAAGCAAGATGAAAACAAAACCATGCGGGAATAGAAGCGTGTCAGCGTGATGGAAGTAAGCAACTACTAGAAAAACAAATTAACAAAGCTAAAGAATGCCTCTCACTTGTGAAGCAATACAGAGATAATAAAAGAGATTGTGCAGTGTGGATTATTGATTTTTTAATCGTGGAATTGTTGAAATGTGGAGGTTTTGATGATTGAAAATATTTATAAAAAAGGAATAAAATGAATTACCCTAACCTACCTAATAGTAATTTAGAGATAACAAGCCAGCCTGAAGTGAAAGAAATCACTAACGAGTTATTAAAGCAATTACAAAGCGCGCTAAATTCTAATACTCTTTTCACCGAGCAAGTGGAATTAAGCCTTAAAGGGATTGTTAGGATTTTAGAAGTGCTTTTATCTTTGGATTTTTTCAAAAACGCCAACGAGATCGATAGCAGTTTAAGAAACTCCATTGAGTGGCTTACTAACGCCGGAGAGAGCTTGAAAAACAAAATGAAAGAATACGAGGGCTTTTTTAATGATTTCAATACGAGCATGCACACTAATGAGCAGGAAGTAACCGCTACACTAAACGCTAACACCGAAAACATCAAAAGCGAAATTAAGAAGCTAGAAAATCAATTGATAGAAACCGCTACAAGGCTTTTAACGAGCTATCAAATCTTTTTAAACCAAGCTAGAGAAAACGCTAATCATCAAATCACCGAAAACAAAACGCAAAGCCTTGAAGCAATCACACAAGCTAAAACGACCGCTAACAACGAAATAAGCGAGAATAAAACGCAAGCGATAACTAACATTAACGAAGCCAAAGAAAGTGCTACAACGCAAATTAACACCAACAAAACCCAAAGCCTTGAAGCGATCAAAACAGAAAAGCAACAAGCCACAAGCGAGATTAACGAAGCGAAAAACACGATCATTATCAAAACATTGATTTTTTTGAGATTGAATAAGGCGTGTTAAAAACCTACTATAATACCCCTAAAAAATGCGAGTTTTAAAGATGCCTTTATTTGATTTAAAAAGCCCTTACCCACCAGCAGGCGATCAGCCCCAAGCCATAGAAGCTTTAACAAAAAGCTTGAAAAATAACAACCATTATCAAACTCTAGTGGGGGTTACAGGGAGCGGTAAGACTTATACGATGGCCAATATCATCGCTCAAACCAATAAACCCACTTTGATCATGAGCCATAATAAGACCTTATGCGCACAGCTTTATAGCGAGTTTAAGGCGTTTTTCCCGCATAATAGGGTGGAGTATTTTATCTCCCACTTTGATTACTACCAGCCTGAAAGCTATATCCCTAGGAGGGATTTATTTATTGAAAAAGACAGCTCTATTAACGATGATTTAGAGCGTTTGAGATTGAGCGCGACCACCTCACTTTTAGGTTATGATGATGTGATCGTGATAGCGAGCGTTTCGGCTAATTATGGTTTGGGTAACCCTGAAGAATATTTAAAAGTCATGGAAAAAATCAAAGTGGGTGAGAAGCGCGCTTACAAGAGCTTTTTATTAAAGCTAGTAGAAATGGGTTATAGCCGTAATGAAGTGGTGTTTGATAGGGGGAGCTTTAGAGCGATGGGGGAATGTGTGGATATTTTCCCCGCTTATAATGACGCTGAATTTATTAGGATTGAATTTTTTGGCGATGAGATAGAAAGGATTGCAGTCTTTGACGCTTTAGAAAGAAATGAAATCAAACGCTTGGATTCTATTATGCTTTATGCGGCCAGTCAGTTTGCCGTAGGGAGCGAGAGGCTGAATTTAGCCATTAAAAGCATTGAAGATGAACTCGCTTTAAGATTGAAATTTTTTAAAGAGCAGGATAAAATGCTTGAATACAACCGCCTCAAACAACGCACCGAGCATGATTTAGAAATGATTAGCACGACCGGTGTGTGTAAGGGCATTGAAAATTACGCGCGCCATTTCACCGGTAAAGCCCCTAACGAAACGCCTTTTTGCTTGTTTGATTATTTAGGGATATTTGAGCGGGAGTTTTTAGTCATTGTAGATGAAAGCCATGTGAGTTTGCCGCAGTTTGGAGGGATGTATGCAGGGGATATGAGCAGGAAAAGCGTTTTAGTGGAATATGGTTTTAGATTGCCTAGCGCTTTAGACAACCGCCCTTTAAAATTTGATGAATTTATCCATAAAAATTGCCAGTTCCTTTTTGTGTCCGCTACGCCCAATAAGCTCGAATTAGAGCTTTCCAAAAAGAATGTCGCTGAGCAAATCATTCGCCCTACAGGGCTTTTAGACCCTAAATTTGAAGTGCGAGACAGCGATAAGCAGGTCCAGGATTTATTTGATGAAATCAAGTTAGTGGTGGCCAGAGATGAAAGGGTGCTCATCACCACGCTCACTAAAAAAATGGCAGAAGAATTGTGCAAATATTATGCTGAATGGGGCTTGAAAGCGCGTTACATGCATAGTGAAATTGATGCGATTGAAAGAAATCACATCATCCGCTCTTTAAGGCTTAAAGAATTTGATATTTTAATAGGGATCAATCTTTTAAGAGAAGGGTTGGATTTGCCTGAAGTTTCTTTAGTAGCGATCATGGATGCGGATAAAGAAGGGTTTTTAAGGAGTGAAACAAGCCTCATTCAAACCATGGGGCGAGCCGCTAGAAACGCCAATGGCAAGGTTTTATTATACGCTAAAAAAACCACTCAAAGCATGCAAAAAGCCTTTGAAATTACGAGCTACAGGCGCGCTAAGCAAGAAGAGTTCAATAAGCTTCACAATATCACCCCCAAAACCGTTACTCGCGCTTTAGAAGAGGAGTTGAAATTAAGAGACGATGAGATTAAAATCGCTAAAGCCTTAAAAAAGAACAAAATCCCTAAAAGTGAAAGGGAAAAAATCATTAAAGAACTGGATAAAAAAATGCGAGAATGCGCGAAAAATTTGGATTTTGAAGAAGCGATGCGTTTGAGAGATGAAATCGCTAAATTAAGAACGCTTTAAACGCTACCGCTTAAAAACTATAAGTGTAGTTGAAATAAACCGAGTAATTGCGCCTGAAATCAACCCGATACAACACGCTGTTGATCCCGTATTCTAAAAATCGTAAAACCTTTAGGACATTTCCACTACTATTGCTAATGTTATTCATGGAATAATAGTGGTTAAAATAATAAGTAGGGATTTTAATCCCAAAGCCAAATTGGTTGCGCTCATTCCCTAAACGAACCCCTAAATCCACCAAAAACTGGAAGCCATTTGGATCCACTTTCCCGCCAAAAGTGTCTTGAAGAAGCGTTTGATACAATAGCGCATCGCTTAATTTATTATACACCCCAGCAAAAGCAATCCCCAGATTGAACCCGGCAAAAAACTTATCCCCATTATAAGCGTTAAATAATAAATCCATATAAGTGCCATAAGTGGAAATGATGACAGACTGCGATTCTTGTGGGCCATAAAGAGAAGCGCTCAAATCATAAAATAGCCCCCACCTGAAACCAAACCACTTCGTTTCTTCATGCTTACCCACCCATTTATAGCCCACTTGCACGCCAAGACCATTAGACACATACGAATTTTTAAAAACAGGGCTTAAGCCATCGCTGAAAATAATTTGGGTTTTGGTGAAGTTCTGGAATAGATTCAAGTTGCTAGAGTTGTGCTGAATGCTCCCTAATTGATACCCAAACCCCAAATAAAACACCGATCTATCCGCATAGCGTTTAATGGGCGAAACCACCTTTTTATTAAAAAAAGTGTAATCCCCTTTAGTCAAAACATCTTTAAAACCCTTTGCATTAAGCGTGCAAAAAAGCCCTAAAACTAAACATAACGCTCGTTTCAAAAAACCCCTTAAAACTTCAATTTTTTAGCGCTTATTTTATAGTTTTGTTTTTGTAAAAATGCGCCTTATTCAAACACCCTTTTAAAAATCGCCCCCACGTTTTTAGTGTAATACCCGTAATCAAAACATGCTTTGATTTCATCCTCGCTCAAATATTTTTTCAAGCGTTCATCGTTGAGTAGGGCGTTTAAAAACAAATTTTCATCAGCGTTTTTAAAAGCGCCTTGTTGCAAAACCTCCCATATTTTCATCGCATTTTCTTGCACGATAGAATAGCTTTCTTCTCGGCTCAAACCTTTTTTAGGCAATTCCAATAACACCCGTTGCGAAAAGACTAGCCCCCCACTCAAAGCTAAATTTTTAAGCATGTTTTTAGGATAAACCACCAAATTTTTAATCACGCTATTTAGGCGGCTGAGCATAAAATCGCTCGTGATAAACAGATCGGGCAATGCAAAACGCTCCACAGAGCTATGGCTCATGTCCCTTTCATGCCATAAGGCGACATTTTCTAGCATAGGGGTCGTAAAAGAGCGAATCACCCTGCAAAGCCCGGTGATATTCTCGCTCAATATGGGGTTTCTTTTGTGAGGCATCGCAGAGCTTCCTTTTTGCCCTGTTGAAAAAGCTTCTTCCACTTCATAGACTTCACTGCGTTGCAAATGGCGGATATTGACAGCGATTTTTTCACAACTGCTCGCTAAAAGAGCCAGATCGCATGCAAGCCTAGCGTAGCGATCTCTTTGAATGACTTGATTATTGATATTGGCGGTTTTTAAGCCTAAAAATTCGCACGCTAATTCTTCTAATTCTAAGGGGGCGTGCGCGAAATTCCCCATAGCCCCACTGATCGCTCCCACGCTGATAAATTCCATCGTTAAATCTAAGGCTTTTAAATGCCGTTTGATCTCATCAGCAAAAAGGGCTAACACTAAGCCAAAAGTAATGGGTTCGCCAAACACTCCATGGCTTCTGCCCACCATCAGCGTGTCTTTATGCTCTAAAGCCCTGTTTTTAAGGGTTTCATAGAGGTTTTTAACGCCTTTTTGAATGAGTTTTAAGCTTTTTGTCATCAATAACGCCATAGCCGTATCAATGCAATCGCTAGAAGTGATCCCATAATGAAAAAAGCGCGATTCTTCGCCCAGGCTTTCAGCCACGCAAGTAGTGAAAGCGATTAAATCATGTTTAGTGGTTTTTTCAATTTCTTTGATGCGCTCAAGATTGAATGCCGCCTTTGAGCAGATTTTTTCACAATCGCTATCTTGGATTTGCCCAAGCTTGTTCCACGCCCTAACGACAGCTTTTTCCACTTCTAAATAGGTTTCAAACTTGGTTTGCTCATTCCATAGGGCTTTCATTTCTTCATTCGCATAGCGTTCTAACACCGACAATCCTTAAAATCAAAATGGGATTTATGTTACTTTAAAGGGGTTTAAAAAGTCAAGGGGGAAAATCACACAAGACGCAAAAAAGCGCCTTGATCTAATGGAAGGATTATACTTTAGCTTCTTCTCTGCGTTGCAAGTATTCCCAACGCTCATTCACATCTTTTTGCAATTCTTCAATAATGTGTTCGTTTTCCTTTTTGAAAAGGTGTTTGAAACGCTTTTGAGCCGCTAAATAATCCCTTACAGGAATGATATTTCTGGGGCGGTAAGTGATTTTCAATTCCCTGCCATTAAAGATTTCAAATAGGGGGAACATCAAGCTATCCACAGCCATATCCGCTAATTCAATGGTTTTATTGGATTCAAATTTCCATTCAGTCGTGCACGGGCTAAGAGCGTTGATGAAGCAAGGCCCTTCAGTGTCTAGCGCGGTTTTAATCTTTTTGTTCATGTCCTTCCATTTGTTAGGCGAGAGCTGCGCCACATAAGGGACTCCATGGCTTGCCATGATATTGACGATGTCTTTTTTCTTTTCTTTTTTACCAAAGCTAACCGATCCTGATGGCGTGGTAGAAGTGCTAGCCCCTAATGGCGTAGAGCCACTTCTTTGACCGCCGGTGTTGGCGTAGTTTTCATTATCCAGGCAAATGTAAGTCATGTCATGCCCTCTTTCCATGCAACCGCTGATGAATTGAAGACCAATATCATAACTAGCCCCATCGCCTCCAAACGCCACAAATTTTGGCTTTTGACCTTGATAGCGACCCTTATTCACTAAAGCCTTATACATCGCTTCCACCCCTGAAATTGCTGTAGAGCCATTTTCAAAACCAATATGAATCCAAGGCACATCCCATGAAGTGTGCGGATACACCGCCGAGCATACCTCTAAACAACCGGTAGAATTGCCTAAAACGATAGGCCCATCTACAGCGTTTAAAACTTCGCGCACAATAATGCCATGCCCACAACCCGGACAAAGCAAGTGCGAGCCTTGAAATTTTTCAGCGCTTTGGCTAAAACCTTTGAGTGTTTTGACTTCTTTTACCATGATATTTCCTTTTTAAAAAAAGCTCATTTTAGGGCCACGCAAGCCTACGAATTGTTGGGTAGGGTGCGTGAGCGTGCCTTTAAGAGCGTCTTCATTGATTTCTTCAAAAATTTCGCATAAATGCGCGATTGTCATATCCCTTTCGCCTAAACCATAAATGTAGTTAGACACCACAGGGTGTTTAGTCCCTTGTGTTTGATACACCGCACTCGTTACCTCATTAAACATCGCCCCCATAGCGCCCGCTGGAGAGCTTTTGTCTAAAATCGCTAAAGCTTTAAGATTTTTCAAATCCTGCCCTAATCTTTCATAAGGGAAAGGGCGCAAGGAATGGATGGTGGCCACGCCGGCCTTAATGCCTTTTTTACGCATTTCTTTAGCCGCTACGATCGCTGATTCATAAGTAGTGCCTAACGCAAAAATAGCGATTTCAGCGTCTTCTAGCTGGAAAGTTTTAGTCAAATGGTATTGTCTGCCGGTGAGTTTAGCGAAATCATTAAACACTTCTTCAATCACAGAAGACGCGCTCATGATCGCATGGTGGAGTTGGGCTTTATGCTCATAATGCCATTCTTCTTCAGCTTGCGCGCCATAGCTTACCGGTTTATCAAAATCCAAAAGGGAATGCTTGGTTTGGTATTCGCCCACGAATTGATAAGCCACTGCATCGCTCAAAGGGCGGACATTTTGCACGGTGTGCGAGCATAAAAACCCGTCTTGATTGACAATAGTAGGCACGCGCACCTTTTGATGCTCTGCGATTTTAAACGCCATTAAAGTGAAATCATAAGCTTCTTGGGGGTTGCATGTGCATAAACTTATCCAACCAGAATCCCTGCTTAAATACATATCAGAATGATCGCCATGGATATTCAAAGGGGCTGCTAAAGCGCGATTGACTAAATTCAAAACGATAGGCAAACGCATGCCAGAAGCCTGGTATAAAACCTCTACCATTAACGCCAAACCTTGAGAGCTAGTCGCAGTGCTGACCCTTCCACCAGCTGCTGCAGCTCCCACGCATGCACTCATGGCGGCATGCTCAGATTCCACTAAAACAAATTCGCCATCAATATAGCCATTATCCTTAAACGAGCCATAATTTTGCACAATGGGCGTTGATGGGGTGATAGGATAGGCTGCGATGACATCAATTTGAGCCTGTCTTAAAGCGTTAGAGCTGGCCATGTTGCCATCCCACACTTCTATCTCTTGTAGTTCAATACTTCTTGCCATATTTTTTCCTTACGATTTTTTCTTTTCTTGTTTTTGCGGCCATTGAGTGAGGGCGCTAGCAGGATCAATTTGTTCTTCAAACATCCATAGCGATTTGGGGTTGGTGGGGCAGACATCCACACACACGCCACAGCCTTTACAATGAGAATAATCCACACCTTTTAACTTGCCCTCTCTTGAAAGAATAGCAGCGTCTGGGCAATAAACCCAACAATTAAAGCAATTGATGCAAATGTTATTGTTATGCACAGGCTTAGCCACGCGCCAATGAGCCACTGAAGTGGTGAAGTAGCTTTGCTCGGTGTAATGGCGCTCATCATTGTGTTTTTCCATTTCGCTTTGTGCGTTTTTTTCAAAAGGGAAGAGCACCGCTCCCATTTCAAATTCATTCCAATCTTTCATCTTTGTTCCTTAATGTTATTGAACTTCTTCATAAGCTCTTTGGATAGCGAGCATGTTAGCATCAATGACTTCTTGCGTGAGCTTTTTGCCTAAAACTTTCTTAAAAGCTTCTTTAAAAGCCCCAATTTCAAGCATGCCAGACACTTTCATTAGCGCCCCTAGCATGGGCGTGTTAGGGATGGGGCGTTTTAAGGTTTCCATAGAGATTTTTAAACAATCCACTAAAAACACCTTACGGGTTTTTAATTCAGGTTTTTTTTCAAACAATTCTTCTTTGTTAAGATAGCTGGTGATGATATAGGTCGTGTCTTCTTTTTCATTAGCGAAGATGTTTTCAATGAAAACCAAACCCGGATCAATCACTAGCACATAATCAGGCTGCATGAAGCGTTCATGGTTTAAAATAGGCTCATCATCAATGCGGTTATAAGCCATCATAGCAGCCCCCCTTTTAGCTGAACCATAGGAAGCGAACGCTTGCACTTCTTTACCTGTTTTTGAAATCACATCAGCCAGCCCTTTAGCGCCAGTGATTGCGCCTTGACCCGCTCGCGCATGCCATCTAATTTGAAACATGGTAATATGTCTCCTTAATATCGTATAAGATAAATTGAATTCAGCCTAAAATTATACAAGAAAAACTATTAATGTGTCTTATAACAATATCTTTTTAGGAATTTTTATAGAAAAATGGGGGCATACCCACAAGAATTATGGCTATTTATTCTAAAAAGATAGGCGTTCTTAATAAAAATCACTAATATTTATTTTAAACTTTGTTATTATTTAGGGTGTGATTTGATTTTAGTCTGCATGGGGCAAGTGTGGGGCAGGATAACATAAGGAATTGGGTTATGAATGAAACAATGGTTAAAATATTGATGGGCATGGCGTTATTATCATCGCTTCAAGCCACAGAGGCAGAGCTTGATGAAAAATCAAAAAAACCTAAATTAGCGGACAGGAACACATTTTATTTAGGGGTTGGGTATCAACTTAGCGCGATCAACACATCGTTTAGCACCGAGTCTGTAGATAAATCGTATTTCATGACCGGCAATGGCTTTGGTGTGGTGTTAGGGGGGAAATTTGTGGCTAAAACGCAAGCTGTAGAGCATGTGGGTTTTCGTTACGGGTTGTTTTATGATCAGACCTTTTCTTCTCACAAATCCTATATTTCTACCTATGGTTTAGAATTTAGCGGTTTGTGGGACGCTTTCAATTCGCAAAAGATGTTTTTAGGGTTAGAATTTGGCTTAGGCATCGCTGGGGCGACTTACATGCCAGGAGGGGCTATGCATGGGGTTATCGCTCAGAATTTAGGCAAAGAAAATTCGCTTTTTCAATTGCTTGCGAAAGTGGGTTTTCGTTTTGGCTTTTTCCACAATGAAATCACTTTCGGGTTGAAATTCCCTTTCATTCCTAACAAAAGAACTGAAATCGTTGATGGCTTGAGCGCGACTACTTTATGGCACCGCTTACCGGTCGCTTATTTCAATTATATCTATAATTTTTAGATATAGCTATTTAGAGGTTTTAGATTTGACAAAATCAATTAATTCTCGTGTGTCTATGGTTAGGGTTAAGAATTGCTGATAAGTGGTGATCCACTTGCCCCCTTTCCCATACAAATGATACCCATCGCCCCCACCTAAAAAGTTAAAAAACGCATCCGCTCGCACGCTCACCCATTTATTTTTATAAACATAATAAAGCCCTATCATGTCAAAATTAGGGGCTCTATACCATGGCAACCCGGTATAAAGGGATTGGCCATAAGTGGCATAAAAGTGCATTTGGGGTTTGTTGGAAAAATAGTATCGGTTAAAAATCCCAAAGCCCTTGTATTGCGCTTGAGCGTAAAATTCCCCCCCAAAGCTGTTATAAAATCGGGCGTTTTTACACTCGCTAGCATAACGCACGCAATAATGGGTTTGGGACGACTGCGTGCCAAAGGTTATAAAAATATTGTCCATATAAGGCATGAGATTTTTAAAATCCGCTTTAAGATAAGCGTGGTAATAGACTCTATCTAAAATAGTGGGGTTAGAGTATTTGCCTATTTCCCCGCCTTGTGGGTTATTTTTTTGACTGAAATAGGGGTAGCCATTAGGCCATTGCGGGGTTGCATCGCCTGGTTTTAAGTAGGAATTTCCGCCATAAGGGTAGTTATCTCCCATGCTATGAGAGCTAGCGTTATGAAAAATGACAAGCTGTCCCCCTAAACCCAAATACCCTTTAAGAAACTGAAATTCTGAAGAAACAAAATACAAGAATTGATCAAAATCGTAATTTTTCTTTTTGGGCTGGTTGTTCCAATTACGCCCCCCATACCAATCAACAACGCCCTCAAACCACCCGTTCCACCAGCGATTAGGATCATAAGCCGGTTTGAATTGAAACGCTCCTCCCCTAAAAGTAGGGTCTATAAACCAAAAAAGTTTTTTAAAAGCGCTTAAAGGGTAATGCCCTATCTGATAGCTTCGTGGCACAATGCCTAAAAAAAATCTCAAATTTTTCCCTATGTATTGGTAATACATCGTAACCCCCCACGAATAAGGGAAATAGCTATAATGCGTGTGTAAATTTTGAATGAACCACGCTCCAAACATCAAGGCCTGTCTTTTGTCCAATTGAACGCCAATTTGAGGCATGAGACGACCTTGCATTTTGGTTAGGCTATTCCAATAGGGGTTGTTGGCTGGGGCCACTAAATTGAAATTAAAGCTCATAAACTTCAAGTCATAGACAAAACTAGCCGCTTTTATTAAGGGTGGTGTTAAAAAACCTGAAAATAACAACGCGCAAAGAGATTTTTTTAAGAAAATCAAATTAGAATACAGCCCCTTTCATCATCTTTTAAAGTTGCAACATTTAAAATAGCAACGCTTAAAGACAAGATACGATTTTAAATTAATTTTCATTAAAAACAACATAAAAACCAAAAACAGAACCTTTTCAAGTTCGGTTTTTTTTTTTTTTTTTTTGGATAAAATAGCTTTAAAAAAGGGTGTTTAATTTTTATGACTTCAGCTTCAAATCATTCTTTCAAAGAACAAGATTTTCATATTCCTATCGCTTTTGCTTTTGATAAGAATTACCTCATTCCTGCGGGCGCGTGTCTTTATTCCTTGCTAGAAAGCATCGCTAAAGCCAATAAAAAAATCCGCTACACCCTACACGCTTTAGTGGTAGGCTTGAATGAAGAAGATAAAGCAAAACTCCACCAAATCACAGAACCTTTTAAAGAATTTGCTGCTTTAGAAGTGAAAGATATTGAACCTTTTTTAGATACTATCCCTAACCCTTTTGATGAGGATTTCACCAAGCGTTTTTCTAAAATGGTGTTAGTGAAATATTTTCTAGCGGATTTGTTCCCTAAATATTCTAAAATGGTGTGGAGCGATGTGGACGTTATCTTTTGCAATGAATTTAGCGCTGATTTCTTAAACATTAAAGAAGATGATGAGAATTATTTTTATGGGGTTTTAGAAGTTGAAAAGCACCACATGATGGAAGGGTTTTTGTTTTGTAATTTAGATTACCAACGCAAGAAAAATTTCACCTTAAGAATGCATGAGATTTTAAAGGGGAATGAGGCTAAAGGGGAGTTGGATTTTACAAAATGGTGTTGGCCTAACATGAAAGCTTTGGGGATTGAGTATTGCGTTTTCCCTTATTATTACACCATTAAAGATTTTTCTAATGCGTATTTAAACGAGAATTACAAGAAAACCATTTTAGAGGTGCGAGAAAACCCTACTATTATCCACTATGACGCTTGGTGGGGAGCGGTGAAGCCTTGGGACTATCCTTTTGGTTTAAAAGCGGATTTGTGGCTGAACGCTTTGGCTAAAACCCCATTTATGAGCGATTACACTAAGAAAATGCACACCAATGAGAGCTTTTATACCACAAAAATGGCTGAGCAGCATTATTTTTCTTCAGTAAAGTCTTCAAAAGAAATTGTTTTTAAGGCTCCGTATTTGTTTTTCAAATCGTATCTGTTTGTTGTGTTTAAAGAAAGGAAAATCCATTCAAGAGCTTTTGAATTAACTTGTAATTTAGTGAAAAAATTTTTCAATAAGCTTATTTATTTTGGGTTTTTTATGCCTAAAGCGTTAGCCAAAAGGGTGGTTAGTAAGATCCTTAGAGTTTTAGGGCTTCATGGGATTGTGAAAAAAATCTTAATCAAGCTCTTAAAAAAGGGATAGAATAAAGTGTTTAAAACCTTTTTTTAAATTAATTTTCATTAAAAACAACATAAAAACCAAAAACAGAACCTTTTCAAGTTCGGTTTTTTTTTTTTTTTTGGATAAAATAGCTTTAAAAAAGGGTGTTTAATTTTTATGACTTCAGCTTCAAATCATTCTTTCAAAGAACAAGATTTTCATATTCCTATCGCTTTTGCTTTTGATAAGAATTACCTCATTCCTGCGGGCGCGTGTCTTTATTCCTTGCTAGAAAGCATCGCTAAAGCCAATAAAAAAATCCGCTACACCCTACACGCTTTAGTGGTAGGCTTGAATGAAGAAGATAAAGCAAAACTCCACCAAATCACAGAACCTTTTAAAGAATTTGCTGCTTTAGAAGTGAAAGATATTGAACCTTTTTTAGATACTATCCCTAACCCTTTTGATGAGGATTTCACCAAGCGTTTTTCTAAAATGGTGTTAGTGAAATATTTTCTAGCGGATTTGTTCCCTAAATATTCTAAAATGGTGTGGAGCGATGTGGACGTTATCTTTTGCAATGAATTTAGCGCTGATTTCTTAAACATTAAAGAAGATGATGAGAATTATTTTTATGGGGTTTATGACAAAATATACCCGTATGAAGGCTTTTTTTATTGTAACTTAACTTGCCAGCGAAAAAATCAATTTTGTAAAAAAATACTAGAAACCATGCACACACAAAAAATAGATAAAGAACCGCAATTAACAGAATTTTGTCGATCAAAGATCGCACCATTAAAAATAGAGTATTGCATTTTCCCACACTATTATAGTCTTTCTGAAGAGCATTTAAGGGGTGTGGTCAATGCAATTTATCATAACACCATTAAACAAGCCTTAAGAGAACCTATCGTTATACAATACGACTCCCATCCTTATTTTCAAATAAAACCTTGGACATATCCTTTTGGTTTAAAAGCGGATTTATGGCTGAACGCTTTGGCTAAAACCCCTTTTATGAGCGATTGGTCTTATTTGATTACAGGAGATGGGGAGATAGGCAGCGAAAAATGGCACTACTACCATAGCATTATCGCTTACCATTACTACTTCCCTTTATGGAAAACAGAAGAACAGATCGCCCATGACGCTTTTAAGACCTTTTTAAATCATTATTCTTTACACATTCATGAGATTCCCAAAAACGCAAGACAAAGACTATTTAAACACTGCTTTTCAATACCACTCAAGAGTCTTATTAGTAAAACCCTTAAAATCCTAGGGCTTCATGGGATTGTTAAAAAAATCCTACTCAAGCTCTTAAAAAAGAGCTAGAGCCAAAGCCTTTAATCAAACGATTTTTTCATATCAATCACATAGCGGAATTTCGCTTTCCCATGGGTTAGGTTGTGATAAGCGGTGTCAATATCCTTGCCTAAAATCAAATCTATTTCAGGGTAAATATTGTGTTTGACAGAAAAATCCATCATCTCTTGGGTTTCTTTAATGCCCCCAATCAATGAGCCATAAACCTTGCGATTGCCTAAAAAGATAAAATCAAAAACGCTAAGCACTGGAGCGACTTCTACAGGGGGGAGTCCCACAAGGGCTAGATCGCCATTATAAGTTAAGAGCTTGAGGTAGTCTTTTAAATCATAATGGGTAGGAATGGTTGAAATGATAAAATCCAATTCTTCTTTGCATTGTTTAGGGTCAGTGTAGAAATGTTTAACCCCCATGCTTAAAGCGTCTTGTTTTTTGTGTTCATTTCTTGCAAAAACGCTCACTTCAGCCCCCATAGCCACAGCGTATTTAACCGCCATGCTTCCTAGCCCACCAAACCCAGCGACACCAACTTTTGTGCCTTTAGTAACCTTAGAAAATTTCAAGGGTGAATAAGTGGTGATGCCCGCGCAAAGCAAGGGGGCTACTTTTTCTAAAGGAGCGTTTTTATCCACGCTAATCACATAGTTTTCATCCACGACAATATTATTAGAGTATCCGCCCATGTGGGGTTCGTTGTCATGGAAAGAATCCAAACAATCGTAAGTGAATACCACTTTGGCACAAAACTGCTCTTGGTGTTCTTTACAAGGCTTACACGCCTTGCATGAATTGACAAAACAGCCCACGCCCACCACATCGCCAACCTTAAATTTCTTAACTTCCTTACCCACTTCTTTGATGACCCCAGCAATTTCATGCCCAGGAATCATAGGATAAATGCCTTCTTTCCATTCGCTATAAGCGCTATGAATATCGCTATGACAAATCCCTGCATAAAGAATGTCAATCAGCACATCTTTAGGGCCTACAGCATGGCGACTAAAATCATGGGGTTTGAAATGCCCGTCTTTAGAAAAAATAGCAAAACCTTTAGATTGAACTCTCATTAAAACTCCTTGTTTGATTAAAACACTGCTATTGTATCGTTTTTATGGTTTGCTTATATTTCTATAGGTTTAACTAATTTTATCATTGTTGGTTATATGGTATCGTTGTTTGGCGCGCTTAAACACACCCCTTGTATAAGCTGCTTTTATTCTTAATGCTGCTATATCTTATCATGCAGTAAATAATTCTCTAACGCAATGCCCGCCCCATCAAGTCCCGGAGTTTTTTTCAGCACGACATGCACAGGGATAGAAGCGAGAAACGCTCCCATGCGTCCTTTCGTTTCAAAACGCGCTCTAAAGGGCGAAGTCTTAAAATAATCAATGAATCGTGGGATAATCCCCCCACACAAATACACGCCCCCCCTAGCCCCCAAAGTGAGAGCCACATCAGCAGCGAGCGTGCCTAGCATGGAGCAAAAAGTGTCCAAAGTCAATCGGCATATAGGGTAATCCCCATTCAAAGCGCGTTCGCTAATGATTTGTGGGGTTAATTCAGCCTTGCTTAACTTCGCCACTTTTTCTAAGCCTTTGCGTTTAGACAGGGCTTCATAAATCAACACCAAACCGCTCCCGCTCAAAAACCTTTCCGCGCTCACATGATTGAATTTAGAGCGGGCGTATTGCCACACTAAAATTTCTAAATCATCAAAAGGGGCAAAGCTCACATGCCCCCCTTCACCGGGCAAGACTTTTAAAGAGCCATCGCTGTTTTGGATAAGAGTGCTTACCCCAAGCCCAGTTCCTGGCCCTAAAATCGCTTTAGGAGCGTTGATTTCGCACTTAATCCCGCCTATTTGAGCCAAATCGTTTTCTTGCATCGCGCTAATGGCATAGGCTTGCGCGACAAAATCGTTGATAACAAGCAATTTTTTTAAATCCAAACATTGCCGTGTCGTTTCAATAGAAAAAGTCCAATGGTTGTTAGTCATTTGGACAAAATCTCCCATAATGGGCGTAGCCACAGCAAAAGAGCCATAAATAGGGTGCAGTTTAAGGCTTTCTTTGCATTTGGAAAGATAGAATCGCACCGCATCGCTCAAGCTTTCAAAATCTTTACATGGCAAGACTTCAATGCATTCAATCTGTCGTGGGGCGACTTCTAAACCAAAGCGCGCGTTCGTGCCGCCAATATCGGCTAATAGTCTTGGGTAAGTTTCAGTTTTTGGCATAAAACACCTCCGTGGTAACTTTTTGAGAATGTAAAATCCGAGCAATCGGCAGAGAATAGGGAGCACTTTCTTTTAAAGCCTTTTCTAAAACCTCCCTTTTTTCTACCCCACTAACGCTTAAGAAAAGTTTTTCGCAATTTTCTAAGGCGTTAACAGACATGCTCAAGCGCTCATAAGGAGCGTTAGCTGGCTTAGTTAAGACGATATTTTCTTTTTCTTCGTTTAAAAAAGCACTCGTTTCAGGAAAAAGGCTAGCCGTATGCCCATCAGTCCCCATGCCCAAAATGGCTAAATGAGGCTGTTTGAAATGCTGGTTAGCAAAATGAAAAAGCGCGTTTGTATCGCTAGAAATCTTTTTGGGCAAAAGTGGGTTGAAAGAAGCTTTTAAGGCGTTATTTTGCAACAAGTAATCATGTAATAATTTGGTGTTGCTATCCTTGTGGCTTGTGTCTATAATGCGTTCATCTACCAAACTGATTAAACACTCATGCCATTTGAGATCTAAAACGCTTAATTTTTGCAACAAACCAATGGGCGAACGGCCCCCAGAAAAAGCGATAGAAACTTGATGATGCTTTTTTAAAGCGGTGTTAAAAAATTCTTTAAAACGCTCTGTTAAAGCCTTGTGGCAATCTTCTAAATTTTCAAATTCAAACAATTGATAACCCATGAAATCCCTTTTATTGATAGAGTGGTTTTAAAAATTCTGATTCGTTGAGATTATGGCTTTCATAGGAATATAAGGGCGTGGCGTTATTCATAAAACCCTCTATGAGCGTGTCAATAAAAACCCATGACGCTTCTAATTCCAACTGGTGGGCGAAATTATTGTGGTTATTTTGTATCGCATCATAGAGCAATTTAGCGTAGGGCTGTAAAAATTCTTGTTTGTTGTGGGTTTCTAAAATAAGGGGGTTTTGATTGTCTTTTAGGGTGAGGGTGATTTTATCTTGAGAGAGGAAAAATTCTAGCGTATTGACCGCATTAAAATGGATTTTCACGCTCGCTTGGTTGTGGGGCATTTTTTTAGCGTGCTTAATATAGAAAGGCACTCCTTTAAATTTAGGCGTATCCAAAAAGGCTTTAATAGCGACAAAAGTTTCTGTCTGGCTCTCTTTATTAACCTTATTTTCATCTCTATAGCCTTGATACTGGGCCCGAATAACTTGTTTTTTGAAATCTTTGGGGGGTTGTAAGGTTTTTAAAACTTTGATTTTTTCTTTCCTCAAGTCTTTTAAATCGTTGGGTAAATCTGTAGCGATAAGGGATAAAACTTGCAAGAGATGGTTTTGAACCATATCCCTTAAAGCCCCAATTTTATCGTAAAATTCGCCCCTTTCTTCCACCCCTAAAGTCTCATACACGCAGATTTCAACCGCGCTGATTTGATCCCATAAAATGTTTAAGATAGGGTTATTTAGGCGCAATTCAAGGATATTTTGAACGCCCTTTTTCCCTAAATAATGATCGATTCTAAAGATTTGTTCTTCTTTAAAAAAAGCACTAATGCTTTGGAAAATCTCTTTACAAGTCTTTAAATCATGCCCTAAAGGCTTTTCTAAAATCAAACGAGTGTTAGCGTGATTGAGCGCGTTTTTGGCCAAATGTTGGGCGGTCGTTGCAAAAAAACTAGGGGAGATAGAAAAGTAGAAAATCAAGGGTTTATTTTTTGTAGCGATTTTACTCAGTTCTTCAAAGTCTTTAGGGTTATCCAAACGAACGCAAAAATAACTGATATGGGCTAAAAATTCCTCACCCTTTTCTCTTGAATGCAGTTGTGTCTTTTCGCAAAGAAGCGCTAAAAACTCTTCATTGGATAGTTCCTTACGCCCCGATGCGATAATTCTAGAATCTTCTTTAAAACCATAATGGGTATAAATTTCATAGAGCGAAACAAAGAGCTTTCGCATGGCTAAATCCCCAGTCGCGCCAAAAAGAACCAAATCAAAATCCAACATCAATAACCCTTTTAGAGTGTTTTTAAGTTATTATTATATATTAAATCTTAATTGAAGGGGTGTTCATGCCTAAGCATTCTTTAGAACAAATCAAAGAAAAAATTACAGAGCGTAGCAAAAAAACCAGAGAGCTTTATTTAGAAAATATCTTTAACCCTAAAAACCAGCCCAAGATTGAGAGCTTGGGTTGCGCGAATATTGCGCATGTTACAGCGAGCATGCCAGAGCATTTAAAAATGCCTTTAGGTTCGCATAAAAGAAAGCATTTTGCGATTATCACGGCTTATAACGACATGCTTTCAGCCCACCAACCTTTTAAAAATTACCCTGATTTGATTAAAAAAGAGTTGCAAGAACATAACGCTTATGCGAGCGTTGCTAGTGGGGTGCCAGCGATGTGTGATGGTATCACGCAGGGTTATGAGGGAATGGAATTGAGCTTATTCAGCAGAGATGTGATCGCTTTAAGCACCGCCGTAGGGTTAAGCCATAATGTTTTTGACGGGGCGTTTTTTTTGGGCGTGTGCGATAAAATCGTGCCAGGCTTGCTTATAGGAGCGTTAAGTTTTGGGAATTTAGCGAGCGTGTTTGTGCCAAGCGGGCCTATGGTGAGCGGGATAGAAAATTATAAAAAAGCCAAAGCGCGCCAAGATTTTGCAATGGGAAAAATCAACAGAGAAGAGCTTTTAAAAGTGGAAATGCAAAGCTATCATGATGTGGGCACTTGCACTTTTTATGGCACGGCTAATTCTAATCAAATGATGATGGAGTTTATGGGGTTGCATGTGGCTAATTCTAGCTTTATCAACCCTAACAACCCCTTACGGAAGGTTTTAGTAGAAGAGAGTGCCAAAAGATTAGCGAGCGGGAAAGTCCTGCCTTTAGCCAAACTCATTGATGAAAAAAGCATTCTTAACGCTCTCATAGGCTTAATGGCAACAGGAGGTTCTACTAACCACACTTTGCATTTGATCGCTATCGCTAGATCTTGTGGGGTGATCCTCAATTGGGACGATTTTGACGCAGTTTCTAACCTCATACCCCTTTTAGCTAAAGTCTATCCTAACGGATCAGCGGATGTGAACGCTTTTGAAGCGTGTGGGGGATTAGCGTTTGTGATTAAAGAATTATTAAAAGAGGGGCTTTTATTTGAAGACACTCATACCATCATGGATACAGAAACGCAAAAAGGCATGCAAAATTACACCAAAACCCCCTTTTTAGAAAACGACCAATTGGTGTATAAAGACGCTGTTAGTCATAGCTTGAATACGGATATTTTACGCCCTGTGAGCGAGCCTTTCGCCGCTAATGGGGGGCTTAAAATCTTAAAGGGTAATTTGGGGCGGGCCGTGATTAAAATCTCAGCCATTAAAGATGAGCATAGGAAAGTTAAGGCTAGAGCGATTGTTTTTAAAACCCAAAGCGAATTTTTAGAACGCTTTAAAAATAAAGAATTAGAAAGGGACTTTGTGGCGGTCTTGCCTTTCCAAGGGCCTAAATCTAACGGCATGCCAGAATTGCACAAACTCACCACGAATTTAGGGGCTTTGCAGGATATGGGCTATAAGGTCGCGCTCGTTACTGATGGGCGCATGAGCGGGGCGAGCGGGAAAGTGCCTAGCGCGATCCATTTAAGCCCTGAGGGAGCGTTAAATGGGGCGATCATTAAGATTAAAGATGGCGATTGGATAGAATTAGACGCTCCTAATAACGCCTTGAATGTGCTTGAAAAGGATTTTGAAAAGAGAGGTATCAACCCCTTGTTTTTAGAAACCTTAGAAAATTTAGAAAAGCCTACTTTTGGGCTGGGTAGGGAATTATTTACGAGTTTGAGATTGAATGTTAATACCGCTGAAGAGGGCGGCATGAGTTTTGGCATAAAGGTATAAAAATATAAAGGAGATAAAATGCAAGATAAAATAATAGAAGTTTTACAAATTAGCCCCATTGTCCCTGTGGTGGTGATTGAGGATATAAAAGATGCTGTGCCTTTAGCGCAAAGCCTGATAGAGGGGGGTATTCCAATCATAGAAGTTACTTTGCGCTCCAGTTGCGCTTTAGAAGCCATAGAGCTTATCGCTAAGAATGTGCCAAAAATGCGCGTGGGTGCTGGCACGATTTTAAATCTTACTCAATTAGAGCAAGCACAAAATAGGGGGGCAGAGTTTTTGATTAGCCCGGGCCTTACGATAGAGCTTTTAGAACACGCAAAGAAAAAAGGCATGCCTTTAATACCCGGGGTTTCTAGCAGTAGTGAAGTCATGCAAGCCTTAGAATTGGGCTATAACGCTTTGAAATTTTTCCCGGCAGAGTATTGCGGGGGCGTTAAGCTTTTAAACGCTTTTAATGGCCCTTTTAAAGGGGTGAAATTTTGTCCCACTGGGGGGATTAGTGCAGATAACATGCGTTCTTATTTAAATTTAGAAAATGTTTTGTGCGTGGGGGGGAGTTGGCTTACCCCTAAAGATTTGATTCAAAACAAAGAGTGGGATAAGATCACAGAAATTTGTAAGAGGGCGTTAGCTTAAGATAACAAAGAGATCATGGCATTTTGTATTTGCTTAATAACACTATAATAAAATTTTTAATAAGGAGATACATCATGTTAGAAAATGTCAAAAAGTCCTTTTTTAGGGTTTTGTGCTTGGGCACACTGTGTTTAGGGGGGCTAATGGCAGAGCAAGACCCTAAAGAGCTTGTGGGTTTGGGGGCAAAGAGCTACAAAGAGAAAGATTTCACTCAAGCGAAGAAATATTTTGAAAAAGCGTGCGATTTGAAAGAAAATAGCGGGTGTTTTAATTTAGGGGTGCTTTATTATCAAGGGCAAGGGGTGGAAAAGAACTTGAAAAAAGCCGCCTCCTTTTACGCTAAGGCTTGCGATTTAAATTACAGCAATGGGTGTCATCTATTGGGGAATTTATATTACAGCGGGCAAGGCGTGTCCCAAAACACCAATAAAGCCTTACAATACTATTCTAAAGCGTGCGATTTGAAATACGCCGAAGGGTGTGCGAGCTTAGGGGGGATTTATCATGATGGTAAAGTGGTAACTAGGGATTTTAAAAAAGCGGTGGAATATTTCACTAAAGCATGCGATTTAAACGATGGCGATGGCTGCACGATATTAGGGAGCTTGTATGATGCAGGCAGAGGCACGCCTAAAGACTTAAAAAAAGCGCTCGCTTCGTATGATAAAGCTTGCGACTTAAAAGACAGCCCGGGGTGCTTTAACGCAGGGAATATGTATCATCATGGCGATGGCGTGGTAAAGAATTTTAAAGAGGCTCTCGCTCGTTATTCTAAAGCATGCGAGATGCAAAACGGCGGAGGGTGTTTCAATTTGGGGGCTATGCAATACAATGGCGAAGGCGTAACAAGGAATGAAAAGCAAGCCATAGAAAACTTTAAAAAGGGCTGTAAATTAGGCACTAAAGGGGCATGCGATATTCTCAAGCAGCTCAAAATCAAAGTTTAGTTTAATAAGGCTTGATCAGTGGCTTTCGTTTGATTGGTTTTTATGCTTTTTAAGATTTTGATGAACGCATAGACCCCACAAGCTAATCTTTCTGGCTATAATAAAATTTTGAATAGGAGAAGTGTCATGCTAAAAAATGTCAAAAAAGCCCTTTTTAGGGTCTTATGTTTGGGTGCGTTGTGTTTAGGGGGGGGGGGTTAATGGCAGAGCTAAATGCTAAAAAGCTTGTTGATTTGGGTAGAAATAGTTACAGTAAGCAAGATTTCACTCAAGCTAAGAAATATTTTGAAAAAGCTTGTGAGTTGAATGATGGTGATGGGTGTTCTGCTTTAGGATTGATGCAATACGATGGCCATGGCATAGCAAAGGATAAAGAGCAAGCGATAGAAAACTTTAAAAAGAGTTGCAAATTAGGAGATGAAAAGATATGCGATTTTCTCAACCATTTAAAATAAAAGTTTAGCCCTAACAAAGCTAGGCTAAACGGCTTTCGTTTAGCTGATTTCAATTTTTCTTATTGTTTTGTTTTTTGTTTTATCGTTTTAAATTTTATTTTATGGTAAAACTCATTTTTAAAGGTGATAGGGGGTATTTTGAAATAATTCTCTCCTGCAAACTAAAAACCCATAGCCCCCATAAAATCGCTTCAAAAAAACTATTGCTCTAGCGTCAAGCTCTTTTATGGTTTGTTTAACAAAGCCTTTATTTAAAACCCCTTAAGGGCTTTTATGGGTGGGTAGGGGAGCGAAAGTTTGGCTTGTGGGCATGATTTCTATGCGGTTGATATTGACATGCAAGGGTTGTTCATAAACCCATAGCACAATGTTAGCAATATCTTGTGGTTTGAGGTAGATGGTGTTTTCATAGACGGATTGGGCTTTGATTTTATCGCCCTTAAAACGCACCATGCTGAATTCGGTTTCGCCGCACAAACCGGGTTCAACATTACTCACTCTAATGTTAGTGCCAGCCAAATCCGCTCGCAAATTTAAAGAAAATTGTTTCACAAACGCCTTGCTCGCTCCATAGACATTCCCGCCAGGATAGGGGTAAGTGCCAGCGATAGATCCAAGATTGATGATAGTCCCATGGTTATGCTCTATCATAGAGGGCAAGATCAAACGAGTGAGATACAACAACCCCTTGATATTCGTATCTATCATGATTTCCCAATCGTCTAACTCGCATTCATAAGCCTTGTTTAAGCCTAGCGCTAAGCCGGCGTTATTGATTAAAGCGTCAATGCGATCCGTCATGGAAAAAATAGCCTCTATCGCCCGCTTAGTTTCAAGCTTGTTTTGAAGATCAAAACACAGGGGAATGAAATGCTTAGGGTAAGCGAGTTGTAATTCTTGCAAATTCTCTTTTCGCCTCCCTGTGCCAAAAACCACATGGCTTTTTTGTAAAAACGCTTTAGCGATTTCTAGCCCAAACCCTGAAGTCGCCCCGCTAACTAAAATGTGTGCCATTTCTATCCTTTAAAATTTTAAAAAAGCCCCTTAAGTCCTTTTTCAAGCTTTTCTTTGAGCTTGTCGTCTTTGAGCAAATGATCTAAACCTTTTTTTATGGTGTCGTTTTTTAGGATTTCTTTCAAGCCTTGTTGCAGGTTTTGTTGGATGGCTTTTTCGTTTAAAATGAGGGAAAATTTTGGCTGGTGTATGTTGCCTTGAAGTTTCATTTTAAAAATGAATTTTAAGATTTCCGCATCCATGAGCATGTCCATTTGCTTGGTGTTTAAATCCAACAAGCCGTTATGGATTTTCAATTGGGTTTTGGGGCTTTTTAAACTCAAATCAGAGAGTAGGCGTTGCTGGTTGATTTGGCTTACCAGATTGGCATCGTTATAGATTTCTTTAGTAATATCAAATTTAGAAATGGAGTAGAGGAAATCGCTGAATGCATTTTTAAGGAATCTTGCGTTTTTTAGGCGGGCTTTCAATACGCCTTGCTTAGCGATAAGATCATAATCCAAGTTAGCGTCTGCAATGGATTGGAAAAACTTGGGGTAATGGAATAAATCTAAAGCTTTTAAAGTGGAAATATTGGAAAAACGGGCTTTCAAATCTTTATTTAAAAGCGTGAAATCCAGCACACCGTCCAGTAAATTTGAATGGCCGCTGACTTTTAAAAGTTTGGGGCTTTGCTCTATAGCGCCTTTTAAAGTCAAACTCCCTTTTAGGGGGTGGTTAATCATATTTTGGAGTTTGGCTAGGTTGGGTATTTCTAAAGTGTAGGGGGCGTTGAGTTTTAAAATAGGGAAAAGATATTCGCTTTTTAGGGCTGTAAAATTAACTAAAGGGCTAGTTAGGGTGGTATCGCTGATGGCTTTGTTCTCTTTAAAGTCGCTTGAATGCGAGAGGTTGAAGATAAGCGTGTCTTTAAGGTTTAAATGAAACATTTGATTGATTAGGGCGTTGTTGATTAAAGCGTTATTGGCTGTTAGAATCAAATGCCCTTCTAAAGGCTTTAGAGAGTTAAAATCCGCTTGTAAGGACACTTTTGCGTTCGCATAAGCAGGGCGGTTGAATAAATAAAGCAAATCTTCTAAATTGGCGTCTTGTGCGTTCAAACTTAAGTGAGAAAGCTTGAAATCATCTAAAAGGGCGTTGTAGGCAGTGTGGGATTGAGCCACATTAGAGACGCCTTGAATCAAGAGGGCTTTTCTATGCCCTTTGATATTCCCAGAAGCAATAACAGCCCCCCTTAAAGGGTAGGGTATCCATTCTTTGAAAGAGCGTAAATCTTTAATATCTATATGGTAATTCAAATCCACGCTTTGCTTTAAAAGTGAAAAATCCCCCTTAAGAATGAGAACAGAATCATCATTGGCTTGAGCTTTAAAATCCAAAGAGTTGAATCCCAATTTAAAGGTTTTAACGCTCAAGTAGCGCTCGTTCGGGTTGATTTTTTTCTCTATATACGAAGCGATGATCTTATTCCCCCATTCTGTAAAAAGGATGAGATAGGTTGTTAAAAGGCCGATTAAAAGAAGCACGAGTAGGGTATAAAGAAATTTTTTCATATTTGTTTGTCCTTGAAGCAAATTGAATGGAATATATTAGCTTGTTTTGTAAGGGTTTCTAACATTTTTTCCACGCCCTAACGAAAGGCTTGAATTGAGCCAATAAAGAAAGAATTAAGCGCTCAAAATCCACAATTTAGTAACAACACGCTTACAATCATTGAAAAACCCAAAACCCTAAAATTTTAAGCCCCCTAGAACAAATATAAGCCGATAAAGTCGCCAAAGCTAGAAAGCGAAAAGTTATAAAGCAAAAGAGATTTTGCACCATTTAAAGAACAAAGCAAACAAAAAATCTCAATCCAACTCAATCTTTTATCAAGGAGCTTTGAGTTAAAAGACTTACGGCGTTAAACAAGGACGATCCAATCGTTTAGAATTTCTCAACCAAACATGATGGATAAAAAGAAAAAAATTAAGGAGAAAAACAATGGTGGAGAATAGCGGGATCGAACCGCTGACCTCCTGCGTGCAAAGCAGGCGCTCTCCCAGCTGAGCTAATTCCCCAAAGATTGTAAAAAAATGGTGGGCTTAGGAGGAGTTGAACCTCCGACCTCACCCTTATCAGGGGTGCGCTCTAACCACCTGAGCTATAAGCCCTTTAAAGCCAATAAAGATAAAATTATAGATTAAACTTTCTTAAAAAATCCTTAAATGATAAATGGGATTAAGATGTTATAATAGTTGTTATTTTTTCATTTTAAAAGGGGTTTTATGGCATTATTACTCACAGGGGCGTGCGGTTATATAGGCTCGCATACCGCAAGGGCGTTTTTAGAAAAAACCAAAGAAAATATCATTATTGTAGATGACTTAAGCACCGGCTTTTTAGAGCACCTCAAAGCGTTAGAGCGTTACTACCCTAATAGGGTTGTGTTTATTCAAGCGAATTTGAATGAAACGCACAAATTAGACGCCTTTTTGAATAAGCAACAGCTAAAAGATCCTATTGAAGCTGTCTTGCACTTTGGGGCTAAAATCTCAGTAGAAGAATCCACGCGCTTGCCTTTAGAATACTACACCAACAACACGCTCAACACTTTAGAGCTTGTCAAACTTTGTTTAAAACATGCAATCAAGCGTTTTATTTTTTCTTCTACGGCCGTGGTTTATGGCGAATCTAGTTCAAGCTTGAATGAAGAAAGCCCCTTAAACCCCATTAATCCTTATGGAGCGTCTAAAATGATGAGCGAAAGGATTTTGTTGGACACTTCTAAAATAGCGGATTTTAAATGCGTTATTTTGCGCTATTTCAATGTGGCTGGGGCATGCATGCACAATGATTATACCACCCCATACACGCTAGGCCAGCGCACGCTCAACGCCACGCATTTAATCAAAATCGCATGCGAATGCGCGGTGGGAAAAAGGAAAAAAATGGGGATTTTTGGCACTAACTACCCCACAAGAGATGGCACTTGCATTAGGGATTATATCCATGTAGATGATTTGGCTAACGCGCATTTAGCGAGCTATCAAACCCTTTTAGAAAAAAATAAGAGCGAGATCTATAATGTCGGCTACAATCAAGGCCATAGCGTGAAAGAAGTGATAGAAAAGGTTAAAGAAATCTCAAACAACGATTTTTTAGTGGAAATTTTAGACAAACGACAGGGCGATCCAGCAAGCCTTATTGCCAATAACACTAAAATCTTACAAAACACCCCTTTCAAACCCCTTTATAACAACCTAGACACTATTATCAAAAGCGCTCTAGATTGGGAAGAACACCTTTTGAGGTTTCAATAATACACCCTGTGCAAATACAAACCATTAGCCATTATGGGTGTTCTTATAGTGGCTTTGAGGTTGTGGATTTGCATTTCAATTTCAGCGAGCGTGATTTTTTCTAAGGAATATTGAACGCATGTTTGAATGATCAAACGCACGCTGGAGCGTAAAAACGCATCGCCAATGATTTTAAACACCACGCACTCATGCCCCATGATAAAGGCTGTATAAGCAAAAGCGTTAAAAATGATGCGATTAGGATTGGTTGTAGCCCCGCCTTCTTTTTTAAACAAAGAAAAATCATGCTTGCCTGTGAATTGCTTTAAAGCGGTATTTAATAAATCTAGTGAGCCATAATCCCCACAAGCGATATAGGGCGCTAAAAAAGGCGTTTTTAAATTCTTCGTCAAAAGGTAACGATACGCTCTTTTTTGAGCGTCAAAACGCGCATGGAAGTTTTTTTCTTCTAGTTTTTTTAAGACAATATGCGGGGCGAGTTTGGGGGCTAGATAATAAAATAATTTATCAGCGCTCCAGTGTTTTGGAGCGTGAAAAGACAGCGTTTGGTTGTTCGCATGCACGCCTTTATCCGTGCGCCCGGCTGCTATGACTGCGCTTTTAATTCCTAGCATGTTTAAAGCGCCCTCTATTTTATCCTGAACGCCGAGTTTGTTAGGCTGTTTGGCATAGCCTAAAAAATACGCCCCATCATAAGCGATAGTAGCCTTAAAACAACGCATTTAATAACGCTTTAAAATGAATTTTCTAAACAACAAATAAGAGCCAAACGCCCAAATAAAGGGGAAGAAAAAGGTCATCAAAAACAAATCCGTAGAAATCACATGCACCATTAAAAAATAAACCCCAACCGCTCCAAGGACATAAAAATAACTCCAATTCGTTTTGAATCGTGGGTTGGCGATGCCAAATAAGGGGATTAAAAACACGCTCGCTAAAGGGAATAAGGAAACTAAAATCGCTTGAGAAAAACGGCGTTTTTGATTTTTATTAGCGTTTTTACCAAAGGCTTTTTTCCAATAACCTAAATAATCCGTGCCTTGCAAATAAGCCGCATCATTAGAATTGAAAGACTTGAGCTTGTTGCGCAAATGCAATTCTTCAAAATCAACTTTACGCATTTTATCGCCTTGAGTGAAATACGCATGCCCTTTGTATAAATTCAATTCAAACACGCCGTTTTGATTGTTGATATTGCCTTTTTGGGCTAGAATGAAGCTTTCTTGAGAAAGGCTTTTATTAGAAAAAAGCACTAAATTATCATAGGAATTGTTTTCAGCCTTATCCACATACACGAGCCAATCGCCTAATTTTTGCCCGAATTCACCGGCTCTGATGTTAATATCAATCTTGTCTTTTTTTTGACGCAAAAACCCGTAATAAGCGCTCTTAGAAGTGGGGATTAAAATAAGCGAAAACACCAATAAAATCGCGCTCACTAACAAACTTAAAGGCACAAACGCTTTAGTCATTGTTTTAGGCGAAACCCCTAAAGAGAAAAACACTAACAATTCATGGTCATAGCTAAGCCTTGAAAGCCCCAAAGCGCAAGCCGCAAAAAAAGTGATCGGCAAAATAAAAAAAATGGTTCCAGGCAAGGAATACAAAAAGAGTTGCACTAGATCCAAAAAGCTCACTTTAATCACGAGCGTTACGCTTGCGATACTGATTAATAGCACGATGGAAGAGATAAAAAACAGCACTAAAAAGAAAGAGAAAAAGACTTGCGAAACCGCCATGAAAAGATAGTGTTTAATCATGCCTTAATCTTTATTGCACCCCATCTATGACAGGCACAAACGAGCATTTTTCTAACACTTTTTGGACGCACAAAGCGTTATTTTGCTTCACAAAGCGTTTGATGACTTGCTCGTTGTTTTCTTGAATGGGTGCAACTAATATCCCGCCTTCTTCAAGCTGATCAATAAGCGCTTGGGGGATATTTTTAGCGCAAGCAGAGAACAAAATCCTATCATAGGGGGCGTATTGATCCCAACCCTTATTCCCATCAGCGAATTTGACATGAACATTGTCTAAACCGAGAGTTTTAAGGCGCAAACGCGCTTCTAAATACAGGCTTTCAATCCTTTCAACGCTAAAAACGCGCCTGAAAATTTGAGACAGCACCGCCGCTTGATAGCCGCTCCCGCAGCCAATTTCTAGCACGCTATCCACATGATCGATTTCTAAATATTGCGTCATTTTGGCCACGGTTAGGGGCGAAGAAATGTATTGTTGTGCTTGCATAGAAAGCGCGTTTAAAGTGTAGGCAAAGTGTTTAAAGGGGGCTGGCACAAAAACCTCCCTTTCAATGCTCTCCATAGCCTCTCTCACTTTGGGGTGCAAATGAAAACGCTTGTGGATTTCTTCACACATCAAATGGTTTTTAATACTATTCAAACAAGCCCCTTAAAAATCATCAAAACTCACGCTCCCTTTAGCGTAATTACTCACCCTAGCCTCAAAGAAATTAGAGCGTTGCTCATTGAAACTTGAAAAGCTCTCTACCCATTTAATGGGGTGTTGGACGCCATAAACTTTAGCGATACCCACCTTACTCAAACGGCTATCCGCTAAAAACTGGATGTATTGCTCAATCAAGCTTGAAGTGAGCCCTAAAATCTTGCCTTGCGTGATATAATCCCCCCACAAAGCTTCAATTTCTACCGCTTTTTTAAACATTCCTATGACTTCATTAATCAATTGTGGCGTGAAGAGATCCGCTCTTTCATGCCTTAAAGCGTTGATCATGTTTTGGAATAAAATCAAATGCGTTACCTCATCTCTTTGGATAAAACGAATCATTTGCGCTGATCCTAGCATTTTACCGCTCCTAGCCAAAGTGTAAAAATAGCTAAACCCGCTATAAAAATAAATCCCCTCTAAAATCTGGTTAGCAAAAAGCGCTTTGAGAATGTTTTCTTCTGTAGGGTTTTTGGCTAATTCCATATACACTTGCGCGATATAGTCGTTCTTGCTTTTTAATTGCATATCGTTACGCCACATGTCATAAATCTCTTCAGTATTCGCGCTTATGCTTTCTACCATCACCGCATACGCATGGCTGTGTAAGGCTTCTTCGTAAGCTTGACGCACCAAACACAAATTGATTTCAGGACTGGTGATAAAGGGATTGACATTGTCAATTAAATTATTGGTTTGCAAGCTGTCCATAAAAATGAGTTGCGCTAAAGCTCTGTCATAACCGATCTTTTCTTCTGCACTCAATTTCAAATAATCCCTTTTGTCATCATTCATGCTCACTTCTTCAGCAAACCAGGTGTTAGCGAGCATCGTTTTCCACAAATGATCCGCCCATTGATACTTGATCTTATTCAAATCAAACATGCTTGTAGGATTGCCCCCAAAAATCTTTCTTTCATTCACACTTTCTGTAGAATTGGGGTTGTAAATTTTCTTGCGTGAAACTTCCATTTTGTTCCTTAATTTCCTTAAAACTATCTCAATGATATAGTCTTGTTAGAATACCTTAAAAGAATTTAAAACTCCCTAAAGCCAGAAAAAACTCCAAAATTTTAAAAAGCTTCAATTTTTCAGTATTTTTAAAGGATTAAAAAGCTATAATACTGCTTCTTTGTTTTCTACTTCTTATGTGCGCGATTGCGTGCGGTGTGCGGAAGTGGCGAAATTGGTAGACGCACTAGACTTAGGATCTAGCGCCGCAAGGCATGAAGGTTCGATTCCTTTCTTCCGCACCATTCTTAATGATTAAGATTTGAAGCCCTGAATAAAACTCATTCTATCTTAAGATCCTCAAAAGTTTTTAAAACGCCATGAGCGATCGCTTTGGCGTTCTCTAAATTCAAATTCGCATGACAAGGCAAGGAAATTTCAGCGCGATAAAAATCCTCTGCGCTTTTTAAGGGGGCTGTGTTAAAGAGCTGTTGATACAATTGGTATTGATAAATAGGCTTGTAATGCACTTGGGCTAAAATGCCACGCTTGTGCAAATTTTCTAAAATGAGTTTTTTGCATGTAAAAAATTTTTGGCGCATTAAAATAGGATAAAGATGGTTAGAGCTTTTATCTTTTAACAAGGGGTGTAAAGGGGTGAAATAGGGGTTATCTTTAAAAATCCTATCATAAACTAGAGCGATTTCTTCTCTTTTTTGCATGAAAAGGGGGGCTTTTTTAAGCTGGCTCAAACCCAAAGCACTTTGGATTTCATTCAAGCGGAAGTTATGCCCTATGCTTTTGACTTCGCCTTCAAAAAAATCTTTTTTGAGCATGCCATGAGAGCGAAACAATTTCATTTTTTCATACAATTCGCTATTATTAGTAACGACCGCTCCCCCTTCAGCCGTAGTGATAGGCTTAATGGCATGGAAACTAAACACGCTCGCTAACGCAAAGCCTCCTACTTTTTTGTTTTGATACTCACTCCCTAGAGCATGCGAGCTGTCAGAAAGAAAACTCAAAGAATGCTTTTTGCAAAGCTTTTGAATGCTTTTTATTTCCACGCTTTTACCGGCATAATCCACGCTCACTATGGCTTTGGTTTTTTTGTTAATGAGCTTTTCTAGGGCTAATTCATCTATATTGCCATCGTTTTTGACTTCAGCAAATACGGGCTTGTAACCGCTTTCTAAAAGCATGTTAGCCGTCGCTACAAAGCTTATAGGGGTGGTGATGATTTCATTACAATCAGCACTAAATTCGCTAAAATTCCTATAGAGCGTTAAAAGGGCTGAAGTCGCGCTGTTAAACACTAACGCATGCTTAACGCCCAAAAACTCGCACAAAGCTTCTTCAAACAAAAGAGAGCGTTTGCCTTGCGTGAGCTGTTTGGAATTTAAAACCTCTAAAACAGCCTTTTTATCTTCTTCGTCTAAACAAGGCTCGCTATAAGCAAACTCTTTCAAGCGAGCAAGTCTTGCAAGCGAGATGGGGTGATCTTGCTTGTGTCATGGACATCTTGGAATTTTTGAGCGTTCAGTCTTGTTTTATCTAAGGTGTTGTATTCCTTGTTCAAATGATTCGTTTCAGCGAGCTGTTTTTTCCACTGGTGCAAAGAGTTTTGAATGTTTTCTTTCTCACTTTCTAATGATTTGGAAAATTTTTCCAAAGCCTTCGTGTCATCAATATCAATATTGCCAGGGAGTTTCAAACTATCATTGCCTGATTTTTGATTGAAAGAATCAATCGCTTTGTCCAAACGGCTTTTGAAATGCTCAAAATCGCTTCGATCTTTTTCATTATTATGAGCGTAAGCTTTAGAAATCCCCACCAATTCTTTAGCGTCTTTATCCATGCCCTTTAAGCTTTTAAGGCGGCTTTCTAAATCCCCTATGGCTAGGTTATCCTGCTTAGCTTGTTTGGCCAATTTGATTTTTTCATCATTCTCTGAAAGATTTTGAATTTCCTTATTTTCTTCTTTTCTCGCGTGCGAACCAACCCTGTGGTAATCCCTCACCATCAAAGACGGGTTATAATTATTTGAAATCTTAGACATCTTATCCTCCACTTCATTGGATTTTCTTAAAGATAAGCAAACTCTATTCCTAAAAACATTTTGTTCCACCCAATTCTATCTAAAAATATTAATCTAACTCTAAAATTCTTTCTAACTCTTTGATGAGGTTTGTAATTTCTTTCAATTCTTTAATATTGAGAGTGAGCTTATCATTGACTTGATTATCAGGATTCATTGGCACCAATTGCTTTTTAAATTCATTTTGTTTCATAAAGTATTTTCTTTCTTTATGAATGTAATGGATTTCATCTTTTTTAAAAATTCTATAAAGCAATTGGTCTTCGCACACTCCTAAGCAAATCAAAAAATCATAGTTGTATCGTGGGTTTATGCCATTGAACTAAAAAAGTGTTGTTGGTTCTGCCTTTTCGTGCGGTTCTGACTTCAAAGGACACACCGCTTTTTGTCATAATATCGTATTCATCATGAATAATGCCATCATTGATCACTTCATCTATAGCGTTAAGCACACTTTTTAAAAACTCTTCACCAATCTGCCCTATAGCGTTGGCTTCAAAATCTCTAATTTTTGAAAAAATAGCGTTGTAATCTTGCCCTAAATTCAATTCTTTATGTTTTTTTTCAATAATTTTTAAAAAAGTTTGTTCTAAGTCCATCAATTATCCTTTAAACTATCTAAATGATCATATAAGGCTTGAAAAATATGACTTTTTCCTAAATGATAGCAAGAATTAGTCGCTAAACTTGCGTATTTTGTCCAATCAATCTCTTTAAATAGTTTTTTTAATTTAGCGTTTAAAGCCTTGTTGGCGCTAGTAAATACCACAGCAATACCAGATTGATACTTAACTTCCTCAAAGTTCTCTACAATTTGTGTGCTTTTATAAAAAGTTGATGAAAGGTAAAAAGACGCTTTTTGATTAAAAATCCACTCTTTACCGCATTCTCTGTTTTTAGCTAATGAAACCGTGAAAACCTTAATATACTCGCCAAAGGGTTCTTTATGGCGATTCTTATACCAAGAAAATTCACTTTTTTTGTTTTGATACTTTTTGCTCCAAATTTGAAACACGCAATGCACATCCACTTCTTTATTTTTAAAATCTATAAACGCATTTTTTTCTAAGCGTTCGCTATAAAGCAGATTTAAACCTTTCACACGATACTTAATAGAGCCCTTTCCTTGACTTTCAAAGAACATGGGTAGGATAAAACACACAAAATCACAACTTCTAGCATGGTTGATAAATTCTAACGCCATAACCCCACGATGCCCAAAAGGAGGGTTGCCCAAGCAAATCACTTTTTGATGCGTAGGCAATTTATAATTTAAAAAATCGCATTGAATAAATCCATCTCTTTTAGGTTCAATGTCTATACCAATGCGTCTATTTTTAGGAAACAAGTCATAAAACACCCCATCACCTGCACTTGGCTCTAAAAAAATAAAGTCATCTAGATTTTCGTATTTTTTAATAACCTCACAAGCTTTTTGAAAGCATTTTAAAGCCACGCTAGGCTTAGTGAAATACTGATCTAGAACATTGCTAGAATTTTCTTTCATCTCATTGCCATTGACATAGCGTTTAGGGGTAACTTCTTTAAACAAGGTTTGCATGAAAAAACTTTACTATAAAATCATAAAATTTAATGCTGATTTTTTCTGATCGTTTAAAATCCTTAAATCATGCTTAAGAAAATCCTTAAAACTTAAAAATTTTCTTCTAAATACTTCGTGTGGATTTTTGCTTGCCTGAAATCCGCATTTTCAAGCATTTCAAGGTGGAAAGGAATGGTCGTTTTAATGCCTTCTACTTTAAATTCCTTTAAAGCCCTTTTCATCTTAGCGATCGCTCTTTCTCTGTTTTCACCCCACACAATGAGCTTGCCAATCATAGAATCATAGTGCGTAGGCACGACATAATGGGCATGCGCATGCGAATCAAGGCGCACATTCACCCCACCAGGAGCGATCCATTCGGTGATTTTGCCCGGGCTTGGGTAGAATTTTTTAGGATCTTCTGCGGTGATTCGGCATTCTATCGCATGCCCTTTGAGGGAAAAGCTTTCTTGCTTGGGTAGTTTCTCGCCTTGAGCGATTTTAATCATCCATTCAATGAGGTTTAACCCACTCACCATTTCGCTAATGGTGTGTTCCACTTGCAAACGAGTGTTCATCTCCATGAAATAAAAATCTTTCATGTTAGAATCGAGCAAAAATTCAAAAGTCCCAGCCCCCACATAGCCGATATATTTAGCGGCCTTGATCGCTGTTTCTAGCAAACGCTTACGAACGCCCTCTTCTAAAACCACTGCCGGGGTTTCTTCAATGAGCTTTTGCTGGCGTCTTTGCACCGAACAATCCCTTTCGCCCACATGAATGACATTGCCATGCTTATCGGCTAGAATTTGGACTTCAATGTGCTTAGGCTTGTTGATGAATTTTTCTAAATACACGCTCCCATCGCCAAACGCGCTCAAAGCTTCCGTTTCTGCGGCTAGATAAAGGTTTTTGAGCTTGGATTTATCTTCTACGACGCGCATGCCTCTCCCGCCCCCACCAGCGGCCGCTTTAATGATGACAGGGTAGCCGATTTTATCAGCGATTTCTTCAGCTTCTTGATAGCTTTTAAGCAACCCATCACTGCCCTCAATCACAGGCATGCCGGCTTCTTTCATCACGCTTTTGGCTTTGGATTTGTCGCTCATTAAAGCCATGACTTTCGCGCTCGGGCCAATAAATTCTAAAGAATGGTGCGAGCAAATCTCTACAAAATTCTGATTCTCGCTCAAAAACCCATACCCAGGGAAAATCGCATCCGCTTCAAACAATTCCGCCGCGCTAATGATCGCAGGGATATTCAAGTAACTCTCGCTGGATTTTTCCCCCCCTATACACACTTTTGCGTTAGCCGTATTGAGATAGTGGGCGTCCTTATCAGCGATAGAATAAATGGCTATGGATTCTTTACCCATTTCTTGAATGGTTTGGATCGCTCTTAAAGCGATCTCGCCTCTATTAGCGATCAAAATGCGTGAAAGCTCTTTCTTTTCTACCTTTTTATTTTCTTTATTCACTTTATTCATGGATTTTAAAGCTTTTCAACTTTGATGAGCTTCGTGCCGTATTCTACCGGTTGAGCGTCTCCTACTTCAACAGAAACCACCTTGCAAGGGTATTCCACTTCAATTTCATTCATGATTTTCATCGCTTCTACAATGCCCACGATTTGCCCTTTTTTAAGCGTATCGCCCGCTTTGACATAAGGCTCAGCCCCGGGCGAGGGCGCATGATAGAAAGTGCCTACCATAGGCGAAAGCACGAAATCTTCTTTTTTATCCACAATGGGGGTGCATACCATAGGCACAGGGGTTTGGACACTTGGCATGTTCGCTTCTACCATAATAGGGGCTGGAGAATGGGCGGGATTTAGCGCATTTTTTTTCGCATAAGCGGATTCTTTATCCAAAACCAACTCAAAATGCTCATGCTTTAATTTCAAATGCCCCAAATCAGAAGCTTTAAATTCTTTGATCAACTCTTCAATTTCAGAAAGGTTCATAACGATTTATTCCTTAATATTATTTTAAAATATGCCACAAAACTAACCATAAGCGTTTTTAGCAAAAAATTATTGTTATAATAACATAATTACTAACAAACTTTAAAGGCTTTGTGTATATGGGATTGAAAGCGGATTCTTGGATTAAAAAAATGAGTTTAGAGCATGGCATGATTAGTCCTTTTTGCGAAAAGCAAGTCGGTAAGAATGTGATCAGCTATGGTTTGAGCAGTTACGGATATGATATTAGAGTGGGGAGTGAGTTCATGCTCTTTGATAACAAAAACGCTTTAATTGACCCTAAAAACTTTGACCCTAACAACGCGACTAAAATTGATGCGAGCCAAGAGGGCTTTTTTATCTTGCCCGCTAACGCGTTCGCCCTAGCCCATACGATAGAGTATTTTAAAATGCCTAAAGACACTTTAGCGATTTGTTTAGGCAAAAGCACCTACGCTAGATGCGGGATTATTGTGAATGTTACGCCTTTTGAGCCGGAATTTGAAGGCTATATCACGATTGAAATTTCTAACACCACCAACTTACCGGCTAAAGTCTATGCCAATGAGGGGATCGCGCAAGTGGTGTTTTTACAAGGCGATGAAATGTGCGAGCAAAGCTATAAAGACAGAGGCGGTAAGTATCAAGGGCAAGTGGGAATCACTTTGCCTAAAATTTTAAAGTGATTTGAAGAAAGATAAAAGCGCTTATCCTTTGGGTGTTGTTTATTTTTTAATACAGACAATACCGCAATTTCTCAAAAATGTATTATAATACGAAACTTCAGTTTGATTGAGTTACAAACTCTTTGAGAACAAAACGCTAAACCATTTAGGAAATTACCATGCTAAGATTCGTTAGTAAAACGATTTGCTTGTCTTTAATCGGCTTGTTCAACCCTTTAGAAGCCTTTCAAAAACACCAAAAAGACGGCTTTTTTATAGAAGCTGGGTTTGAAACCGGGTTATTAGAAGGCACGCAAACTAAAGAAGAAGCAACAGCTCAAAACACCCAAAAAATCCAAAAAAACCCTCTAACCCACCCACAAACTAAAGAACAGCCTAAAGAACAAAACAAAAGCGATACAGCCACCCCCCAAAGCGCTTACGGAAAATACTACATACCCCAAAGCACCATTTTAAAAAACGCAACGGCTTTATTCACCACGGACAAGATAGAAAATGGCTTAACTTTTTATTCTCAAAACCCTGTGTATGCGAATATGGTTAATGGGAGCGTAACCATACAAAACTTTCTGCCTTATAATTTAAACAATGTTGAACTGAGTTTTAAAGACGCTCAAGGCAAGGTGATTAATTTAGGCGTGATAGAGACTATCCCTAAAGATTCTCAAATCATTCTGCCTGCAAGCTTGTTTAATGATTCAGAATTTGAACAAGCTGATAGCTTTAATTACCAACAACTTCAAGCCACTGCCACACAATTTTCTGATGCTAACACGCAGAGTTTGTTTGAAAAGCTCAGCAAGATCACAACCAATGTAGCGATGAGTTATGAAAACGCCGATACCAACAATTTTAAAGGTAATTGCAATGATTGTGTGTCAGATTTCACCCCACAAACCGCAGAAGAATTGACCAATTTAATGTTAGATATGATTGCGGTGTTTGACTCTAAATCGTGGGAAGAAGCCGTTTTAAACGCCCCTTTCCAATTTTCTAACAGCTCATCAGAGTGTGGCTCTGACTTTCCTAAGTGCGTGAATCCTTTCAATAACGGGCGTGTCGCTCCCATCTATGAAAAATACGTGCTAACCCCACAATCCGTTATAGATGCGTTTAGAAGAGCGATCAATCTTGAAGTGAACATCATGAAATCAGGGTTTTTAGGGCTAGGGTATGAACTTGATGATAATGATGGTAATCTAGGGATAGCCGCTTCTGCATTAAATCCCGAAAAATTGTTTGGTAAAACTTTGAACAAAGTTGATATTGTGGAATTAAGAGATATTATCCATGAATTTAGCCACACTAAAGGCTATACGCATAATGGGAACATGACTTATCAAAGGGTGCGCTTGTGTCAAGAAAACGGCGGAGCTATACAAGAATGTGAGGGTGGGAAAGAAGAATTGGTCAATGGAAAAGAAGAACTAAAATTTACAAACGGAAAAGAAGTAAAAGATCAGGATGGTTACACCTATAATGTATGTTCTTTTTATAAGGACAATCACCAAGTCTATACAGCGGGCAACTACCCCAATTCCATCTACACCAATTGTGCTCAAGTCCCCGCCGGGCTTATAGGGGTTACCAGCGCTGTTTGGCAACAGCTCATCAATCAAAACGCCCTGCCCATTAATTTCGCTAATTTGAGCAGTCAAGCCAACTATTTAAACGCCGGGTTGAATGTGCAAAATTTTGCAACCTCTATGGTCAGCGCAATCGCGCAAAATTTTTCCACCACTTCCACCACCACTTACCGCTCTTCAAGTAAGAATTTTAGAAGCCCTATTTTAGGGGTCAATGTTAAAATAGGCTACCAACATTATTTCAATGACTACATAGGGTTAGCCTATTACGGCATCATCAAATACAACTACGCTCAAGCTAACGATGAAAAAATCCAGCAATTAAGCTATGGTGGGGGAATGGATGTGTTGTTTGATTTCATCACCACTTATACCAATAAAAAGCAAAACAATCCCACTAAAAAAGTTTTTGCTTCCTCTTTTGGGGTGTTTGGAGGGTTAAGGGGCTTATACAATAGCTATTATGTCTTCAACCAAGTCAAAGGAAGCGGTAATTTAGATATAGTTACTGGGTTTAATTACCGCTACAAGCATTCTAAATATTCTATAGGCATTAGCGTTCCTTTAATCCAAAGCAATATCCAAATCGCTTCTAATAATGGCATCTATGCGGATTCTGTCATTTTGGATGAAGGGGGCAGTCATTTTAAAGTGTTTTTTAATTACGGGTGGATTTTCTAGGGGTTAATGGGGGAGGGTTTAATGGGGGGTTAGCAAAAAGTTAAGATTTTAAGTTTTTAAAATTTTATTTTTAAAACTTTTGCGATACCCCCTAAACTTGCGCGATACTCGCCACAAACACGCATGCACTCTCAGACTTTAGCACCATATCTAACGGGATGCGATAAATTTCACGCTCTTTAAAATACCCTCTTTCTGGTTCGCTAAAGCCCCCTTCAGGCCCTATGATAACGCCTTTTTCAAAATTCGCGCTTGCGGGTAGTATTTCACCCTTAAAATCCAAAACGCTCGCTTTTGGGTAGGCTTTTAATACCTCTTTGGTGTTTGAAAACGCTTCCAATTCCATTAAAGCGCTCCTACCGCATTGCTCGCAAGAGTGGATCAGAATCTTTTGGAAGCGCTCTAATTTGGCGCTGTCTATTTTTTCATTGCGTTGGCTAAAATCCGCATAGAATAAACTCAACTTGCTCACGCCTAACTGGTTTAAAAAAGGTAGGATTTTTTCAACGCTTTTGATTTCAATCACGCTTAAAATCAAATGCGTTTTTTTACTGGCCATAACCTCTAATAATCGCTCGCCCACTAGCTTTAAAAGGGCGTGTTTTTTAGTGATTTCTGTATGCTCATAGGTGTATAAAAAGCCGTCTTTTAAATTCCTTAAATCCAAACGACTCGCGCTTTTGATACGCCTTGAGCGGTATAAATGCGTATAACTCTCGCCTTCTATTTTTAAAGTAGGCTCTTTGGCTAAAGGGTGATAGACAAAACGCATTCAAAGGCCCATTAACACAACAATAAGAATCGTTTCTAAAAAATACAGGATTTTAGCTTTTTTGATATACGCTTCCATCCTTTCTTTTTTAGTGATAGCGAATTTCACGCTTTTATGGCGTTTGATTTCTGCTATAAGCATCAACAACAGCCCTAAAAGCATGGCAACAGCGCTAAAAGAAAAAGCAAATTGTTGCATCGCCCAAATAAAAACCCCGCTCAAAAGAGCGATGCTTAAAAGAATGTAAATCGCTGGCATGACAAGATAGATTTTTTTGTTCAATTGGATAAGATTCTTTTCTTTAAAAAGGGTGTAAAGATTGATCATAAAAGCTAGGGCAAGCAAGGCGGCAAAAAAGGCATGGATAAGCAAGGATTGAGCCATCACAGAAGAATCTTGTGTATTTAATACTTGCAAACTCATCTCTAACATTAACTTCTTTCTAACGATTTATTTTTTATTAATCGTTTTATTTTAGCATGTGCTAATGAATTTAATCAATGAAAAGCTTAATAATTTAGAAAATAACGCCACAAAATCCCCTAAAGAAGCGGTCGTTCTTTTGAATATGGGAGGGCCTAACAGCCTTTATGAAGTGGGGGTGTTTTTAAAAAACATGTTTGATGACCCCTTTATCCTTACCATTAAAAATAATTTCATGCGTAAAATGGTGGGTAAAATGATTGTCAATAACCGCATAGAAAAATCCAAAAAAATCTATGAAAAATTAGGAGGCAAATCCCCTTTAACGCCTATCACATTCGCCCTTACAGAGCGTTTGAACGAATTGGATCCTTCTCGCTTTTACACTTATGCGATGCGTTATACCCCCCCTTATGCGTCTATGGTCTTGCAAGATTTAGCCTTAAAAGAGGTAGAAAGCTTGGTGTTTTTTTCCATGTATCCGCAATATTCTAGCACCACCACCCTTTCTAGCTTCAATGACGCTTTTAACGCCCTAAAATCCCTAGAAACTTTCCGCCCTAAGGTGCGAGTGATAGAGCGCTTTTATGCTGACAAAAAGCTTAATGAAATCATTTTAAACACGATTTTAAGCGCCCTAAACAACCGCAAAAGCCAGGATTTTGTCTTAATCTTTTCCGTCCATGGCTTACCTAAAAGCATTGTTGATGCCGGTGATACTTACCAACAAGAATGCGAACACCATGTGAGTTTGTTAAAAGAGTTGATGCAACAAAAAAATATCCCTTTTAAAGAAGTTTTACTCTCCTACCAATCCAAGCTAGGGCCTATGAAATGGCTAGAGCCAAGCACTGAAGAGTTGATAGAAAAGCACCGCAAGTCTCATATTATCATCTACCCTTTGGCTTTCACGATTGACAATTCTGAAACGCTCTATGAATTAGACATGCAATACCGCTTGATGGCAGAGCGCTTGGCAATTAAAGAATATTTGGTTTGCCCATGCTTAAACGATTCCATAGAGTTTGCACAATTCATTATTGAACGGGTTAAAAATCTCAAGGAATAGTAAAATGCGCATAAAAAAGCGATTATTGTAGTAAGATACCTGGTTTTCAAACCCATTAAAAAATAAAGGTTATTTCATGTTTTCACTTTCTTATGTTTCCAAGAAATTTTTAAGCGTGTTGCTATTGATTTCGCTATTTTTAAGTGCTTGCAAATCCAACAATAAAGACAAATTAGATGAAAATCTTTTAAGTTCCGGTTCTCAAAGCTCCAAAGAATTGAACGATGAGCGAGACAACATAGACAAAAAGAGTTACGCCGGTTTAGAAGATGTTTTTTTAGACAATAAGTCCATTAGCCCTAATAACAAATACATGCTTTTAGTTTTTGGGCGTAATGGTTGCTCCTATTGCGAAAGGTTTAAAAAAGATCTCAAGAATGTCAAAGAATTGCGCGACTACATTAAAGAGCATTTTAGCGCTTACTATGTCAATATCAGCTACTCCAAAGAGCATAATTTTAAAGTCGGCGATAAAAATAATGAAAAAGAAATCAAAATGTCCACAGAAGAATTAGCGCAAATTTATGCCGTCCAATCCACCCCTACGATTGTTTTATCCGATAAAACCGGCAAAACCATCTATGAATTGCCCGGCTATATGCCTTCCACGCAATTTTTAGCCGTGTTAGAATTTATCGGCGATGGGAAGTATCAAGACACGAAAAACGATGAGGATCTCACTAAAAAATTAAAGGCTTACATCAAGTATAAAACCAACCTTTCTAAAAGCAAGTCTAACTAGGAAAGTCTAATGAAGAATCTCAAAAGCCTGCTTTCTTTTTTGCTGGCTTCTTTTTGGGTCGCTATCCCTTTAATCGCGCTCTACGCCTTAGCGTGCGCGATAGCCACTTTTATAGAAAACGATTACGGCACGAGTGCGAGTAAAGCGATTGTGTATAACACCCCTTGGTTTAATTTCTTGCATGCGTATTTGTTGGTGGTTTTAATAGGCACATTCATTAAATCTAAAGCTTTGGAGCGCAAAAGGTATGCGAGCCTTTTTTTCCATAGCTCCTTGATTTTAATCATTTTGGGGGCAGCCATCACGCACTTTTTTGGCGTAGAAGGGCTTATGCATGTGCGAGAAAACAGCGCGCAAAGCTCTTTTGAAAGCGCGGACACTTACCTTAATATCACCCTAAACGACGAAAAAAAACTTTCTTTAAAAACGCCTTTAACTTTTTATTATTCCAAACGATTAAAACCCATTCATGCCACTTTAGATCACAAGCCTTTGATTTTAGAACCTTTAGAGATCTACAAGCAAAACGCTATTAAAAAAGATGACGCTACCATTTTAGTGTTAAAAGCGACCTATAACGGCGTGAGCCACAAATTCAACCTCATTAAAAACAACAGGAATGAAGGCATAGAAGAAAGCGAGATGTTTAAAGACGACAAGCTCTCTTTAAGTTTTGGATCGGCTTACATTGGATTGCCTTTTCAAATCAAACTGAAGCGTTTTGAATTAGAGCGTTACGCCGGCTCTATGAGCCCTTCATCTTACGCTTCAGAAGTGGAAGTTTTGAAATTGGATAACACTTTAATCAAACCTTATAGGATTTTTATGAACCATGTTTTAGATTATGAAGGTTATCGCTTTTTCCAATCTTCCTATGATACGGATGAAAAAGGCACGATTCTTTCTGTCAATAAAGACCCGGGTAAAATCCCCACTTATTTAGGGTATGCGATGCTTATTTTGGGGGCTTTGTGGTTACTTTTGGATAAAAACGGGCGTTTTTTAAAGCTTTCACGCTTTTTAAAATCCCAACAAATGGCTAGTTTCTTACTCGCTTTAATTTTAATCAGCCCTTTTACTTCTTCGTTTGCTAATGAGGCTCCAATTGACATGCATGGGGGAAAAAGCGCTCCAATAGAACGACAGAATGTAGAAAATCCCGCTAATAAAGAGGATTCTAAAAGCGCGATTTTAGAGCGTTTGAAACATTTAAGAGAGTATTCCAAAGACCACTTAAAAGCCTTTCAAAGGCTTCAAGTCCAGGATTTTGACGGGCGTATCAAACCTTTAGACACCATCAGCATTGAATATATCCATAAGATTTTAAAAAAAGATGATTTTCAGGGGCTAAACGCCATGCAAGTGCTTTTAGGGATCATGTTTTTCCCCAATGATTGGCGCAGTATTAAGATGATTTACACTTCCACTAAAGCCTTAAGAAAGCTTATTGGCACGCCTTTAGACGAAAGCCGTATCGCTTTTAGAGATGTTTTTGATAGCCGTGGGTATAAATTAAAAAATTTGGTTGAAGAGGTCAATCAAAAATCCCCTAACGCGCGCAACGAGTTGGATAAAGATGTCTTAAAAGTAGATGAACGAATCAACTTAGTCTATACGCTTTTTAGCGCTCAATTTTTACGCATTTTCCCTAGCGATAAAACCACCGCTTGGCTCTCGCCCATTGAAGCGATCAACAGCCCTGATAAAGAAATTTCAAGCGTGGCAACGGGGTTTTTAAAAAATATTTTTAGCGGGTTTGATGACGCTTTAAAAACCAATCAATGGGATAAAGTAGAAAAAACCCTAAAAGATTTAAGCATTTACCAACAAGAGCATGCCAAAAACCTCTATTTACCCTCTTCTAAAGTGGATTCTGAAATTTTTTTAAACCACACCAATTTTTTTAACAGCCTAACTCTGCCTTATATCCTTCTTGGGTTATTGCTTTTTATCGTTGTGATCAGCTCTCTTGTTAAAAACACGATTCCAAATATTTGGCTCACTAAAACCCTTTATATTGCTATCTTGCTTTGCGCGCTCGCTCATTCTATGGGGCTTGTTTTGCGCTGGTATGTGAGCGGGCATTCGCCTTGGAGCAACGCTTATGAGTCCATGCTTTATATCGCATGGGCTTCTGTTATCGCAGGGTTTGTTTTACGCTCCAAACTCGCGCTATCGGCCTCTAGCTTTTTAGCCGGTATCGCGCTTTTTGTGGCCCATTTAGGCTTTATGGACCCTCAAATTGGCCATTTAGTGCCGGTGTTAAAATCCTATTGGCTCAATATCCATGTTTCTGTCATCACCGCCAGTTATGGCTTTTTGGGCTTGTGTTTTGTGCTAGGGATTTTGAGTTTGGTTTTGTTTATTTTGCGCAAACAAGGGCGTTTCAATTTGGACAAAACCATTCTCTCCATTAGTGCTATCAATGAAATGAGCATGATTTTAGGCCTGTTCATGCTCACAGCTGGGAATTTCTTAGGCGGGGTGTGGGCGAATGAATCTTGGGGGCGCTATTGGGGGTGGGACCCTAAAGAAACTTGGGCGTTGATTTCTATTTGCGTCTATGCTTTAATCTTGCATTTGCGTTTTCTAGGCTCTCAAAATTGGCCCTTTATTTTAGCGAGCAGCAGCGTTTTAGGGTTTTATTCGGTTTTAATGACTTATTTTGGCGTGAATTACTACCTTTCTGGTTTGCACAGCTATGCCGCAGGCGATCCTTTGCCCATCCCTACTTTCTTATACTTTTTAATAGCGATACCTTTTGCTCTCGTGATCTTGGCGTATTTCAAACGCCATTTGAGTTTGCCTAAATTGGTTTAAAGGATAAGAATGTTCCAGCCCTTACTAGGCGCTTTCATAGACAGCACCCATTTAGATGAAACAACCCATAAGCCCCCATTAAATGTAGCCCTAGCCAATTGGTGGCCCTTAAAAAATAGCGAAAAAAAAGGATTCAGAGACTTCATTTTGCATGTCATCCTAAAACAACGCTATAAAATCATTCTACACAACAACCCCAATGAACCCTCAGATCTAGTCTTTGGCAATCCTTTGGAACAAGCCAGAAAAATCTTATCCTATCAAAACACCAAACGAGTGTTTTACACCGGCGAAAATGAAGCGCCCAATTTCAACCTTTTTGATTACGCCATAGGCTTTGATGAATTAGATTTTAACGATCGTTATTTGAGAATGCCTTTGTATTACGCCTATTTGCATTATAAAGCCGAGATCGTTAATGACACCACTTCACCCTATAAACTCAAAGCTGACAGCCTTTATACTTTAAAAAAACCCTCCCATAAATTTAAAGAAAACCACCCCAATTTATGCGCGCTAATCCATAATGAAAGCGATCCTTTGAAAAGAGGGTTTGCCAGTTTTGTTGCGAGCAACGCTAACGCTCCTGTTAGGAACGCTTTCTATGACGCTTTAAATTCTATAGAGCCAGTGGCTGGGGGAGGAAGCGTGAAAAACACTTTAGGCTATAAGGTCAAAAACAAAAACGAATTTTTAAGCCAATACAAATTCAATCTCTGTTTTGAAAATTCACAAGGCTATGGCTATGTAACCGAAAAAATCCTTGACGCGTATTTCAGCCATACCATTCCTATTTATTGGGGGAGTCCCAGCGTGGCGAAAGATTTTAACCCTAAAAGTTTTGTGAATGTGCATGATTTTAAAAACTTTGATGAAGCGATTGACTATATCAGATATTTGCACGCGCACCAAAACGCTTATTTAGACATGCTCTATGAAAACCCTTTAAACACCATTGATGGGAAAGCTGGTTTTTACCAAGATTTGAGTTTTGAAAAGATCCTGGATTTTTTTAAAACGATTTTAGAAAACGATACGATTTATCATTGCAATGATGCCCATTATTCTGCTCTTCATCGTGATTTGAATGAGCCGTTAGTGTCTGTTGATGGGTTGAGAAGAGATCATGATGATTTGAGGGTTAATTATGATGATTTGAGAAGAGATCATGATGATTTGAGAAGAGATCATGATGATTTGAGAAGAGATCATGATGATTTGAGAAGAGATCATGATGATTTGAGAAGAGATCATGATGATTTGAGAAGAGATCATGAACGCCTCTTATCAAAGGCTACCCCTCTTTTGGAGCTATCCCAAAACACCTCTTTTAAAATCTATCGCAAAATTTATCAAAAATTCTTACCCTTGTTGCGTGCCATAAGGGGGTGGGTTAGAAAATAGGTTGGTAAGATAGATCAATCAAACCCCTTGCGCTATCATCGCAGACGCTACTTTTCTAAAACCAGCGATATTAGCCCCTAAAACAAAATTAGTAGGGTCTTTAAACTCTTTAGCGGTTTGAGAGACATTCTTATAAATCTCTTTCATGATGTGGTGCAATTTCGCGTCCACCAATTCAAAACTCCAAGGGTGCATGCTCGCATTTTGTGCCATTTCCAAGCCGCTCACGCTCACCCCCCCAGCATTAGCCGCCTTGCCTATGCCATAAGAGATCTTAGCCTGTAAAAACAATTCAATCGCTTCATTGCTTGAGGGCATGTTCGCCCCTTCAGCCACGCATTTACACCCGTTAGAAAGGAGGGTTTTAGCGTCTAAAACGCTCAATTCATTCTCGGTCGCGCTAGGAAAAGCCGCAAAACAAGGCACATGCCATACAGCATTCCCCCCTTTGGGGTAATTTTCTGTGGGGGTGTATTTCGCGCTTGGTTTTTGTAGGGCGTATTCTTTGATCCTCCCACGACGCGCTTCTTTAATCTCTTTCAAAAGCTCTAAATCAATGCCGTCTTTATCATAAATCATGCCATTAGAATCGCTCGCCGTTACCGGTTTGGCTCCTATTTGAAGCAATTTTTCAATGGTATAAATAGCGACATTACCGCTCCCAGAAACGCAGCAAACCTTACCTTCTAAAGAGCTGTTCCTTTCTTGCAACATTTCTTCAGCAAAATACACGCACCCATAACCGGTAGCTTCTTTTCTGCACAAGCTCCCCCCATAAGTGAGCCCTTTACCGGTCAATACGCCCTCAAAACGATTGACTAATTTTTTATATTGCCCAAACAGATAGCCAATCTCTCTTTCACCCACTCCAATATCCCCGGCTGGCACATCAGTCGTAGCCCCAATATGGCGGTATAATTCATTCATGAACGCCTGGCAAAAACGCATGATCTCATGCTCGCTCTTTCCTTTAGGGTCAAAATCGCTCCCCCCCTTAGCACCCCCCATAGCCAAAGTGGTGAGCGAATTTTTCAACACTTGCTCAAAGCCTAAAAACTTGATCACGCTTTCATTCACGCTAGGGTGGAATCTCAAACCCCCCTTATAAGGGCCAATCGCTGAATTGAATTCAACCCTACACCCCCGATTGACCTGAATCTGGTTGTTATCATCTAGCCAACACACCCTAAAAAAAATCTCCCTTTCAGGCTCAATCAAACGCTCTAAAATGGCATGTTTTTCATAACTTTTATCGCTGTCTAAAAGGGGTTTTAAAGAAGTGATAGCTTCATAGACGGCTTGATGGAACTCTTTTTGATAGGAGTATTTTTTCTGTAAAGATTGGAGGATTTTTTCAATATACATAGCGGCATCCTTTATTATTTTAAGTGTTTTTATTGTAACACTAAAAGGGTAATTAAGTTTTAACTTTATCTTAAAAAACTTTTTAAAACGCCTATGAACCCTCTATCAAAGCCGCTCAAATCCTTGTAAAACTCCGCATCATAACCGCAAAATTCCAAGCATTCTTTCAAGCTTTTTAACTGGTCATACCCCATTTCACAAGCCAAAAAAGGGATTTTTAATTCAGCGGCTAAAAAGATGATTTCTTTTAAGATTTCATCGCCCTTAACCCCCCCAAAAAGGGCTTCATGCGGTTCTTTGAGAACGGATTTTTCCAAAGGATAATCTCTAGCGATATAGGGCGGGTTAGAGACAAGCATTTGTATCGTTGGCATGCGATCCCAAAGATGCGTTTTTTTTAAAAAAACACGATCTTTTAAATTAAAGCGTTCAATATTTTTGGACGCCACTTCTAAAGCTTTTGGTGAAATATCGCTCGCATGAATGGAAATTTTGGGGTTTTCTAAAGCCAAACTAACAGACACGCAAGCGCTCCCTATGCCTATTTCGCCTATTTTTTTTAAGTGGTATTGAGAAATAATATCCAGGGCTTTTTTGACTAAAATCTCCGTTTCAGGCCGTGGGATTAAAACATGCTCATTCACGAAAAAAGAGTGCCCATAAAAATCACAGCTTTCTAATAAATACTCTATGGGGCAGTCATTCAAACGCTTTTCTACCCATTCAAAAAAGCGTGCCTCTTCTTTGTGGTTTAACTCTAAATAAGCATGCGTGTGCAAAAAAACCCTTTCTTTTTTCAAGACAAAGCCTAATAAAATTTCAGACTCTAAGCCCCCCCTAAAACCTTTTTGCGATAATTCTTTTTTGGCTTTGTTTAGGGCTTGTGAAAGGGTCATTCAATTTCATAATCCAAAGCTTTCAAGCGCTCTAATAGGGGCGGGTGCGTGAAATGCAAGAAAACATAAAAAGGGTGCGAATAGGGGAACGCTTTATTCTCGCTCACAATAGACACTAACGCTTTGGCTAAAACTTCTTTAGAGCTTAAACTCGCCCCAAATTTGTCCGCATTGTATTCATTCTTTCGGCTAAAAAACCCGATCAAAGGCATAGCGTAAAAAGAAAATACCGGCAAAAACAAGAGTAAAATCGCAATCAAACTCGCTGGCGTTTGTGAAACATTAAAGCCTTCAAAAACCAACGGTGGCAAATGAGCGATCAAAGCAAAAACAAGAGCGAGCAAGCCTCCCATAATCCCTAAACTTTTCAGTAAATCCTTATTTTTAAAATGCCCTAATTCATGCCCTAAAATGGCTAAAAGCCCTTCTGTCCCAACTTTAGAGATCAAAGTGTCAAACAACACCACCCGCTTGTTTTTACCCAAGCCCCCAAAATACGCATTCAAACGCCCATCCCTCTTGCTAGCGTCCATCACAAAAATGCCTTCAGATTTAAAACCCACCTTATCCATCATGCTCTCAATTTGACTCTCCAAATCCCTATTATTCAAGGGGGTGAATTGATTGAAAAGCTGGGCGATTTTAGGGTAAAAAAGATTAGCCAAGATCATAAAAACAAACACGACAAAAAACGAGCTAATCTCCCAATGCTCCACATGTTCAATGATCGTAATGAGAATGTAAATCAACAACAATCCCACGCTTAAAGTGAGCAATAATCCTTTGAAAAAATCCTTAAAAAACAACGACAAACTCACCTTAGAAAAGCCAAACTCCTTATCCAAATGCATGATGGTGTAGTAGCTAATGGGTAAGGATAAAACGCTTTGAATCGCTAAAAATAACAAGGTAAACACCAAGTAACCTAGCGTTTCAGAAAGGTTTAAATAATGCGTCAAATCTTCTAAATGCGTCAAACCAAAAAAGACCCAACCAGCAAAGATGATCCCGTCTAAAATTTGAGAAATAATGGATAATTGCATTTTCCTAATGGCGTAATTTCCCGCTTCTTCATAATCCTTTTGTGGGAGTAAAACAGGCTTCTCGCAGAGCTTTTGACGGATAAATTTCAATTGCAAAATATCGCCTATAATGTAAGGAGTCGTAAAAAAGAGCAAATAAAAAATACAAATTATCATATCTATCCATATTTCAAGCATGTTCTAAACTCCTTTCTCAATTAATTTACCAATAAAAAGTGTAGGAATTATAACAATTTTTCAAGAATTTACCATAAAATTAAATAAACATGGTAGAAAAAAGGGGCTATTTTTGAGCGTTTTTAATTCTAAAAAGCTGTGTTATCCAACTTGCTATAAAGGTCTGTCATGCCCTATTCTTTTAAAAAGCGTTTTTTAATCATTTACGCCCTTTCTACCTTGCTTTTAGTGGGGGTTTTGTTAGCGTTATTTTTCTTTTATGCGAAAAATAACCTCTTAGAAAACATCCAAATACGCATGCAATACACCGCTGATGCGATCGCTAAAAGCCTTTTAGAATTGGATAATGCCTCTTCTTTAGAGCCTTTAAAAATCTTAGAAGAACGATTCAAAAACACCCCCTTTGTCTTATTAGATGCAGACAATAAAGTCAAGTTTTCTAATATCGGGGCGTTTGTGGCCTCTTTTAAAAATGACGCAATCAAAACCCCTTATTTTGCGTTTAAAAAACAAGGCTTTTACTTCACAGACAGCACCCCAACTAACCGCTTAGGGGTTTCTAAAATCATTATTGCAGAAGAAGAAATTCAAAAAAATTTTATCCCCCTTTATAAAATGATAGGTTATGTGTTTTTGGGTGCGAGTTTGTTTGTCGCGCTAATAGCTGGGTGGTTTTATAAGATCCAATCAAACTGAGTAAAAATCACTTTTCCACCAACACAGGCTTATTTTTAAAATTTTTAGCCGCATTTTCAAGCTGTTTTAGGGCTTCTTCTTTCGTTTTATAAGGGCCAATAAAATAATGCGTGAGGGAGTCTTTTTTCTTTATTTGGTAAGGGAAAGTTTTAAGCGTTTGCAAAAAATCCTTACTGGGCGCGTTCAAAAAAGCCCCAATTTGCAAGTAATACCCTTTAGGGATACCCGCATCTTTTAAGCTAGGTTTGACTAAGCTTTTTTTATTCTCGTTTTTAGGCGGCTCTTTTTTTAAGGGCTGGGATTGGTTAATAGCAGTCTCTTGCTTATGGGCTTTCTTGATTTTTCTTTTCACCTTTTTGCTTTCTATATAAAAATCATATAAATCATGGATTCTTTGCTTCACATAAGCTTCATAGCAATTCTTATAAATAGGGCTGTGTTCAATAGAAGCCTTAGGGCTTATTAGCATAACCAACGCCACGCATTCTTCATGGGCGACTTTGAGCCATTCTTCTTCGCTTTGCTCCAGGATTTCTTTGATTTTAGGGAACTCATACTGCGTGCCTTTCCCCATATTATCCAACATTTCTATAAGTTCTTCATGGACTTGATTGAGCCTTAATTGGATAGGGGGTAAATTTTTGGGCGTATTTTGAACGCTTTTAGGATCTGCGTTTTTCTCCTCTAAACCAACAGCGTTTCTTAAAAAGAGGAAAACCAACAATAGAGTCATTTTTAATATATTTTTTTGCATTTATTACTCCCATGTCAAGCTTTCTATCTTGTTGCTTTATGGTAATCAAAAATACCAAATACCGCCATAAGAATGGTTTAAAACATGGGGTTTTAGTTACTTTATTAAGGGGATAGGGGTATTTTGCGATAATTCAATAGCTTTGATATAATAACTTTTAAAAACCATGAAAGGCTTATTATGCAATCTTTAAGTTTGTTAAACCAATTGGGCGCTAAAATTGATGAATTGATTGAAAAAATCAAAAAACAAGAAGAAGAGTTGAACGCTTTACGCCAAGCAAACACCACGCTGAATGCGCAAAATGAAGAAAAAGACATTCAAATCGCTATTTTATACGATGAATTGAGCGCTAAAGATAAGGGCATTCAAGGTCTTTATGACAAAATCTCTGATTTATTGTCATAAACCATTAAAAACATGCATTCAGAAAACGATAGCTTAGAAATCACTTATTTAGGCAAACGCTATAAAATCTCTCTCAATAACACCTTTAGCGATGAGATGAAACGCACCCTAAAGGAGCGTTTCCATAACCAAGAATTAAACGCATTAGAGCTTTTGAAGGATTATTTGCATGAAAGTTGTCAAAACGAGTATTTGCACAATGAACTCCAAAAGCTTTTAGAAAAAATCTCATCATGTTCTATCACTTAATCGCTCCTTTAAAGAACAAAACCCCCCCTTTAACTTACTTTTCTAAAGAGCGACACCTTAAAGGGGCGTTAGTCAATATCCATTTAAGGAATAAAACGCTTTTGGGCGTCGTTCTTGAAGAAGTTTCAAAACCCTCTTTTGAATGCCTAGAATTAGAAAAAACCCCTTATTTTTTACTCCCCTTTCAAATAGAGCTCGCTCTATTTATCGCTCAATATTACTCGGCTAATCTTTCTTCAGTCTTAAATCTTTTTACCCCTTTTAAAGAATGCGATTTGGTGGGGTTAGAAAAAATTGAGCCCGTTCTTAATGCGTTAAGCCAAACGCAAACAAACGCTTTAAAAGAATTGCAAAAACATTCAGCAAGTTTGCTCTTTGGCGATACGGGTAGCGGAAAAACCGAGATTTATATGCATTCAATCGCTCAAACTTTAGAGCAAAAAAAAAGCGCTTTATTGTTAGTGCCAGAAATCGCCCTCACCCCTCAAATGCAACAACGCCTTAAAAGGGTCTTTAAAGAAAATTTAGGCTTGTGGCATAGCAAACTCTCTCAAGCCCAAAAAAAACAATTTTTAGAAAAGCTTTATTCGCAAGAAATCAAATTGGTGGTAGGCACACGAAGTGCGTTGTTTTTACCCCTTAAGGAGTTGGGTTTAATCATTGTAGATGAAGAGCATGACTTTTCTTATAAATCTCATCAAAGCCCTATGTATAACGCTAGGGATTTATGCTTGTATTTATCCCATAAATTCCCTATTCAAGTGATTTTAGGCTCTGCTACGCCAAGTCTAAATAGTTACAAACGCTTTAAAGATAAGGCTTTAGTGCGCTTAAAGGGGCGCTACACGCCTACGCAAAAAAACATTATTTTTGAAAAAACCGAGCGTTTTATCACGCCCAAACTCCTAGAAGCGCTAAAACAAGTTATAGACAAAAACGAGCAAGCCATTATTTTTGTGCCTACAAGAGCTAATTTCAAAACCTTGCTGTGTCAAAATTGTTATAAAAGCGTTCAATGCCCCTTTTGCAGCGTGAATATGAGTTTGCATTTAAAAACCCACAAACTCATGTGCCACTATTGCCATTTTTCAAGCCCTATCCCTAAAATTTGCAGCGCGTGTCAAAGCGAGGTTTTAGTGGGTAAAAGGATAGGCACCATGCAAGTGTTGAACGAGTTGGAAGGCCTTTTGAAAGGCGCTAAAATAGCCATTTTAGATAAAGATCACACCAGCACGCCAAAAAAACTCCACAATATTTTAAACGATTTCAACGCTCAAAAAACCAATATCTTAATCGGCACTCAAATGATAAGCAAAGGGCATGATTACGCTAAAGTGAGTTTAGCGGTTGTTTTAGGCATAGACAATATCATTAAATCCAATAGTTACAGGGCTTTAGAAGAAGGTGTGTCGCTACTTTATCAAATCGCTGGGAGGAGCGCTAGGCAAATTTCTGGCCAAGTGTTCATTCAAAGCACCGAAACGGATCTATTAGAAAATTTCTTAGAAGATTATGAAGATTTTTTACAATACGAATTGCAAGAAAGGTGCGAACTCTACCCGCCTTTTTCAAGGCTGTGTTTATTAGAGTTTAAGCATAAAAACGAAGAAAAAGCCCAACAATTGAGCCTAAAAGCCTCTCAAACCCTTTCTTCATGTTTAGAAAAGGGCGTAACGCTCTCTAGCTTTAAAGCCCCCATTGAAAAAATCGCTTCTTCTTACCGCTACCTTATTTTATTGCGTTCCAAAAACCCTTTAAGCCTAATCAAAAGCGTGCATGCGTTTTTAAAAACCGCTCCTAATATCCCTTGCAGCGTGAATATGGATCCTGTGGATATTTTTTAAAAACTCAAGTTTGATATATTATTTTAAAAAACTCATGTTTTTCTGGCAACTAACAGCGTGAAATTCACCCATTTAAACAGCGCTTCTACATGCTTAAACCCCACGCTTTCTAAAAGAGCGACATTTTCTTTTAAACTATAAGGCACAAGCACATTTTCTAACGCTTCCCTTTTGAAAGCGATTTCATTGTGGCTATAGCCTTGATTTTGTTTATAAAGGTAGTATAGCTCTATCATTTGCTTGTCTAATATCCGATCTTCGCTCATGATCTTTTCGCCCACCAATAAAACCCCATTCAACGCAAGGCTGTTATAAATCTTTTTGAGCAACACCTCTCTTTGCATGGGGCGGACAAATTGCAGCACAAAAAGCAATGAAAACGCGCTCGCTTCTTTAAACTCAACCTCTAAAAAATCCATGCATTCAAAACGGGCATTTTTAAAATCTTTTAATTTTTCTTGTGCTTTTTTAAGCATGGGCATGGAATTGTCAATCCCTACAAGCTCAATATCTTGTTGGATTTGTTGGTTAAGCGCGATAAAAAAGTTCCCGGTAGAACAGCCCAAATCATAAATCAAGGGCTTAGCATTGGTATTTTCTTTTAAATTTTGAGCGATAAAATACGCCCCCAAATCTAACATTTCATGGTAATAGGGGATGGAGCGTTCCAGCATGTCGTCAAAAACATGAGCGACTTTCTCATCAAAACAAAAGCGTTTGTTTAGAGATTGATTAAACAGAGTGTCTTTCATTCAAAAAAGAAGCGTGGTTTAAAAATCTTTAAACCACAACAGCGCTAACGCTTAAGCTTTTTTATGCACCAACTCGTTGATGTAGTAATCCACTGAGCCTAAGCCTTCTTTTTTCGCCCATTCATAGCATTGAGAAACAAAATGCCAATTGATATGCCCATAGAATTTTTCCAAATACACAGGGCGTGCGTTTTTATGGTCAATATAATAAGCATGCTCCCACACATCCACCACTAAAAGCGGCACTTTTTTATCCGTAACTGGGGTTTGAGCGTTGCTCGTTTGAATGATTTCAATTTTTTGAGTGTCTAAATTATACGCCACCCAATTCCAGCCAGAGCCAAACAAAGTGGTCGCGCTCTTAATGAAGTCTTCTTTAAATTTTTCTAATGAGCCGAAATCTTTTTCTAAAGCCCCTTTTAACTCATCGCTTAAGGCAGTCGCTTTAGGGCTTAGGCAATCCCAATAAAAATCGTGGTTATAAATTTGAGCGGCGTTATTAAACACGCCTCCGCTAGATTTTGTCAAAATAGCAAACAAAGAACTTTTCTCAAAATCTGTGCCTTTGATGAGGTTGTTCAAATTATTCACATAAGTTTGATGGTGTTTCCCATGGTGGAAATCAAACGCTACAGGGCTTAAAAAATCTCCCATGCTGTCTTTAGCAAAAGGCAATTCTCGTAATGTAAACATGTTTTCTCCTTGTGATCAGATAGCCGTATTGTAATCATTTTTTAATACTTTTTGGTAAATCTTTTCTTAAAAATTGATCGTTATGCAAATTTTGTGGGTTTTAAGGGGTTTTTTAAAATTAAAACGACTTTTTAAACAAATTCTTTTTAAATTTGTTAAGAGTTAATCTTAATGGGCTACTATTCTAACGCAATATAGCAATTCAATTAGAAAGGATTTAACAATGCAAAAAGTTACTTTTAAAGAAGAAACATACCAATTAGAAGGGAAAGCCTTAAAAGTGGGCGATAAAGCTCCTGATGTGAAATTGGTGAATGGCGATTTGCAAGAAGTCAGTTTATTGAAGCCAGGCGTGCGTTTTCAAGTCATTAGCTCGCTTCCTAGCTTAACCGGATCGGTTTGCTTGCTCCAAGCCAAGCGCTTCAATGAGCAAGTCGGCAAACTGCCTTCTGTGAGTTTTAGCGTTATTTCTATGGACTTACCTTTTTCTCAAGGACAAATTTGCGGTGCTGAAGGCATTAAGGACTTAAGAGTCTTAAGCGATTTTAGGTATAAGGCTTTTGGGGAAAATTACGGCGTGCTGTTAGGCAAAGGCTCTATGCAAGGCTTGCTCACTCGATCGGTGTTTGTTCTTGATGATAAGGGAGTGGTTATCTATAAAGAAATCGTTCAAAACATTTTAGAAGAGCCTAATTATGAAGTGCTTTTAAAAGTGTTGGAATAGGAAATCTTTAGAAGGAGGGGGCTACAATCTAGCAAGTTTCAATGCAAAAAGCCCCACTCATTAAAAAGTGTGGGTGATAAAGACTGACAAAATAAGAAGTTCTCTTTAATCCGTTTAAAAAAGCTTCACGCTATGTTTAAAAGAAAACATAAAAACTCTGTTTCCAATCAAACGCTGGTTATCGCTTGATTAAAACCAAGCTTTTTGATGGAATAAGTCTTTCTCAAAGCCCACTTATGGATAAACTAAAATTTTTAAAAGTCTTTTTTTAAGATTTCTTCCACTCTTAAAATGGTTACGAGTCTGTCGTTTTGTTTCCCAATGCCATAAGTTAAATTGTTGTTATCGCTCAAAGTTTCTGGCACCGGATCAATATCCGTTTGCTTGATGCGAATGGCTTCAGTTAAGCGATCAATGAAAAACCCAGCGATCTGATCGTTATGGCACACCACCAGATAACGAGTGTCTTTGTTTTGCTTTTCAGCTTTCAAGCCAAATTTTAAACGCAGGCTAATCAACGGGAAGACATTACCCCTTAAATTGAACACACCAAGCACATAGTTTGGGGTCTCAGGGACTCGTGTGTAACCAATGGGTTTGACGATCTCTAAAATATTCAAAATAGGAATGGCGTATTCTTCATCGCCAATAATAAAGCCAATGAATTGCAAAATTTCTTCATTGTCTTCTTGTTTAGAACCTGCATTAGCTTCTTTTTGTTTTTCAAATAAATCTTTTAATTGATTGCTCACGATTGGTCTCCTTCTAATTTAATGCTACGCTTCACTACGGTGGTTAAATACTCGCCGCTATAAGGTTTGGTGATGTATTCAGTCATGCCGGATTCAACGCCGCGCATCCTATCGGTTTTGGTTACCCGACTGGTTACTGCAATCAAAGGCAGGTTTTTGAATTTATTGTATTTACGCACTTCAGAAGCGAAAGTGTAGCCGTCCATCTTGGGCATTTCAATATCCACTAAAATAGCGTCCGGAATCTTATCGCCATTTTTAAGCATTTCTAAGCCCTCTAACCCGTTAGTGGCCTCTAAAAGCGTGATGCCTAATGGTTTTAAACATTTGCGGATAATCGCTCTATCCGTGCTGCTATCATCAATCGCTAAGACAATATAATCGCTAGGGGAATTTTTGCTCTTGGTGTTTTCGGATTCATTCATTAAGGTAGTGATATTGACCTTGATACTTTTTGCCATATCCATCATCGCTCCCACATCCACAATGAGCGTGATTTTCCCATCGCCTCTCACCGTAGCGCCAGCAATGCCTCTAGTGTTTTTAAGATAGTAGCCTAAAGATTTGATGACCACTTCTTCTTGACCGATTAAATAATCCACGATCACGCCAATTTTTTGATCGGCCAAGCCAATGATAACCACATACACATCTGAGTTGGATTCCAAAATAGCATCCACTTTAAAAATATCAGAAAGGCGCACCAAAGAAAGTACCTCATCTCTCAAACGCAACACGCTCTTGCCATCAACGGTGTAGATTTCATCCTGACTGATACGCACGGTTTCTAACACTGAAGAAAGCGGGATAGCGTAATACTCTTCTTGAACGCCCACGAGTAAAGCTTGAATGATAGCCAGAGTGAGAGGGATTTTAAGCTTTTGAGTCGTGCCTACCCCCACTTCTGAATCAATTTCAATGATCCCATTGAGCTTTTCAATATTGGTTTTCACCACATCCATGCCCACGCCTCTGCCTGAAACATTGGAAACGACTTTTGCGGTAGAAAAGCCTGGCTTGAAAATGAGGTTAAACGCTTCCCTATCGCTCATGCCTTCAGCGTCTCTTTCGCTAATCACCCCTTTTTCAATCGCTTTTTCTTTAAGCATCACAGGGTCTAGCCCCTTGCCGTCATCAGAGATTTTAATCACAATGTGGTTACCCTCATTATACGCGCTCAATTGCACTTTACCGGTTTCAGGCTTGTTAAGCCTTCTTCTTTCTTCTAAAGGCTCAATCCCATGATCGCATGAGTTACGGATAATGTGAATGAGCGGATCGCCAATCTCTTCTACAATGGATTTGTCTAACTCGGTTTCTTCGCCCTCAATGATTAATTCAATGCTTTTGCCTAATTCCCGGCTCAAATCCCTTACCATGCGAGGGAATTTATTGAACACTTTGCCCACTGGTTGCATCCTGGTTTTCATTACCGCAAGCTGCAAGTCTGTCGTTACCGCTGAAATAGAAGAAACCACCTGGTTTAATTCCTCTAAAAACTTTTCCCCATCATAGCGTTCTTCCACATCGCTATAAATCCTAATCAAGCGATTCTTGCCCAACACAAGCTCACCGATTAAATTCATTAAGTGATCCAAGCGGCGCACATCCACCCTAACGGTTTGCTCCACGCCAATAGAGGGGGCTTTATTTTCTTCAGTATCTGCTTTAGCCTTAGCTTTAGTTTCGGTTTTAGGGGCTTTAGGGGTTTCTGTTTTAGGGGTTTCTGTTTTAGGGGTTTCTGTTTTAGGGGTTTCTGTTTTAGAGATTTCTGTTTGGGGGGCAACTTCTTGTTTAGGTTTGGCTTCTTGCTTTTTTTGAGCTCTTCGTTCTTTATCGGCCTCTTGGCGTTTGTTCAACAGCCGCTCAATCTCCGCTTCCACTTCTTCAGCGCTCATGTTAGTGTAATCCAAATCCGGCTCATCGGCTAGAGGGTTATCGCTTGCGGAATTTTCTGCAGTAGGGGCTTTTGCCTTGTTTTCTTGATTTTCTTTTATATTTTCTTCTTTCGCTTCTTCTTTCGCTTCTTTTTCATTTTCTTTTTTGGGGGCTTCTTTAGTCCCTTCTTTAGCGCCCTCTAAATTTTGGCTTGTAATGGCTTGAAGCTGTTTGACCGCTTCTTCAATCTCGTTTTCCTTGCCGTTATTGGTATCAGAGCCGGTATCTCTAATCGTTACGAGTAAGGTTTTCATCAAATCAATGGAGCGCAACACGACATCCATAATATCAGGCGTGATTTTGATTTCGCCCTTTCTGGCGCGATTCAAGACATCTTCCATGTTGTGCGTGAGGTGCGTGAGAATGTTAAGATTCAAAAACGAGCTAGAGCCTTTAATGGTGTGAGCGACTCTAAAAATGCGATTGAGCAAGTCCAAATCTTCAGGGTTATGCTCCAATTCCACTAAATCCTGATCCAATTGCTCGTTCATTTCAAAGGCTTCAATCAAGAAGTCTTCCATTATTTCTTGCAAATCATCCATTTAAAACCCTTTTTAGCGTTTGAGATAAGAGTATTTTACAATTTTATAAAAAGAATTATGCATTCTTGTCTAAAATCTTAGAAATTTCTTCGGTGAATTTTTCTGCGTCAAACTTGACTAAATACGCTACAGCCCCCATTTCTTTAGCCCTTTCAGCGCTGTAATTATCGCAAATAGAAGAATTGAAAATCACAGGAATATAAGCAAACCTGGGGTCTTTTTGGAGCTTGAATAAGAAATGATAGCCATCCATTTTAGGCATTTCAACATCTGAAATAATGAATTTCAAATGTTTTCTCAAGTCGTCCCCGTATTTTTTGAATAGCATTTCTAATTTGTTCAACCCGTCTTCCCCATCCACAGCTTCCGTGATGCTAAAACCCATTTTACTCAAATGGTTTTTTAAGGTTTTTCTCGCCGTTCTGCTATCGTCTAAAAACAACACTTCGCCTTCAAAACGCTCTTTAGGGGTATCTTTAGTGTTTTTGGCGTCTTCATTAAGTTTTAAATCGTCTAAAATGCTTTCTAAATCCAAAATAAGCAGGGTTTTGTCGTTTTCAATGCGGGTCGTGCCGGTGATATTTTCTTTATTGATGCTATTAGATGCACTAAAGGATGCAGGCTCCACATCTTTCCAGCTAATGCGCCTGATGCGCCTAGCAGAATGGACTAAAAAGCCCATTTTAACATTGTTAAATTCAGTGATAATGACGATTTTTTCGTTTTCCTTGCTTTTATCCGGGATAATCCCTATCCATTTAGCCAAGTCTATAAGCGGAATGATCGTGGAGCGCAAATCAAACACGCCGATAATATAATCCAAATTCGTAGGGTATTCAAAAAGGGTGGGCATGGGGATGATTTCTTGGACTTTAGCCACATTGATGCCATAAATCCCCTCATAAGGGACGCCCTCTTGCATGCTATAAATACGAAAATCCACGAGTTCTATCTCACTCAATTTTAAATCGTTAGCTGTTTTTTCTGCCATGATTTAGGCGTCCTTATTTTGAGATGGTTCTAAAACGCTTGATGATACCTTAAAAAGGCTTTGTTCGTAATAAAAGGAAGGCAGTGGGCAATAAATAGGCGCATTCAAGGGGATTTTTGCACCGCTTTTGAGATGAAAATGCCCCTCTATAATGCCGTCAATGCTACCAATGTTAAGATCTTTAATATAGTTTTGATAGGCTTTTAGGCGTTTTTCAATAAAAGATTGCAATTCTTTTGGTTCTAATTCCCAAAGGCGGATGGGTTTTTGATAGATGAGTTTTTTCAAAAAAGGGTATAAGGTTTTAAAACTTAATAAATTTAAAAAACTTAAAAAAAATCTAGCCCAAGTGGAAGTGAGTTGCGTGATGTAAAATTCATACGCTTTAGTAATGAATAAATCCCCATGGGCCAGTAAAAAGCGTTTGTTATCATATTGGAATAATACGGGCTGGTTTTGGCGCTCAAAAACCACCACTTTAGAATTGAATACAAAACGCATGGAAAAATCATGGTTACCTTCAAAATAAAAGACTTGTGAAATTTCGCTTAAAGCATGGATTAAACCAATGATTTTTTGCTGCTCTTTATCTAGGGGTAAATAGCCCACAAGAACATGGAAAATATCGCCCATGAAAAAGACTTGTGGGGGTTTGGCGTTTAAAAGTTCTTGAAGCGTATGGATTAAGTGAGGGCTTTTAGGCAAAAAATGTGCATCAGAGATAAAAACAGCCCCATTTTTAAGTGCATAAGTTTCTAGCATCTTACTCTTTGAACAAAAAAGAGCCAATCCTTAAAAGATTCGCCCCGCAAGCAATCGCTAATTCAAAATCATCACTCATGCCCATTGAAAGAACGCTCGCATTTTTTATTTGGTCAAAAAGCTTTTTGGTGGTGATAAAGGATTTTTCAATTTTCTTTTCATCATCGGTGTGCGCCCCTATACACATCAGCCCCTTAAGCTTGAGGCGCTTGCAAGTTTCACTGATTTGAGAATAAGTTTCTAGCGTTTCTTCAGGCATCACCCCGCTTTTACTTTTCTCATACGCGCTATTAACCTGTAAAAGAGCGTTTAAAGTTACGCCCAATATTTCGCAACGCTTTTCTATTTTCAAAGCGAGTTTTAAAGAGTCTAAAGAATGCAAAAGGGCGGGTTTTAAACTCAAAAGCGCATTGATTTTATTTTCTTGTAAAGAGCCTATCATGTGCCATTCAAGGGGTAAATGCTCTAAAGAGCGCATTTTAATTTTTAAATCTTGAACTTTATTTTCTCCAAAAGCCCTTTGAGAGCAGTTATAATAATGTTGGATAGCTTCTGGGGAAGCGTTTTTTGAAACAGCCACGATTTTGACAATATGGTGCCTTGAATAGGCGATGCGAGCCTTTTCTATTTTGGTGATGAGGGCATCAATTTTTTGGCGATAATCTAACATAATTATTCTTTATGGCTTCTTCTTTATAGATCTTCTTTGTGCGTGCTGAAAGAATGCGTGAGGTGGAATTTTTGATTTAAAGTTTCAAAATCTTTTAAGAACCCTTTCTTTTTCAAATCCTCTATGACTTCCATGGAGCAATTGGTTTCTGTAGGCCATTCTCTAAAATGTTTATCCATAATGCCCTTGTTGGTAGCGTCTATAAAAAAACAATGTTTAGAGGTGAGGATATCGCGCTGCGCATCAATATTATTAACGATGCGCCATAACAGCATGTAAGGGTTGTTCAAATCGTTGCTGGTATGCTCTACAAAGATGACAATGCGTAAATACTCTTCAAAACCGAGCAAGTTTTTAGCCAATTCAATGACGCTTTTGTCTTTCTTTTCCACGCTAATGACGCAAATGGGGTTACGGGTGTGCGGGTAATATTGTTTCAAAAGAACGATATTTTGCATTTTATCTTGTAAAAGCGCTAGTAGGGCGTTATCGTTTAAAAGCGTAGGGTAGGGGGTATTGCTTTTAGAAGTCGCATCAATACCGAGTTTCCCCCCCATAGCGTATTCAGGGCTTGCATGATCTAAAGCGTCGCATACGCCTTGAGAAATAAGAATTTTTTCTTTAGAAAAATTTTCCAGTATATACTCAATGATAGCGTTGGTGTCTCTTAGATTGGGAGCGTCTTCATTGACAAAAATCGCATGTTTGACAAAACTCATCTGCCCCACGCCCCAAAAAGCATGCATGACTTGTTTGGCATGAGCGTTATAGCGCGTGTGTATTTTGGCTAAAATCAAATTATGAAACACCCCATTTTCTGGCATGTAATAATCTATCAGATTGGGGGTGCTCATTTGAAGCAAGGGCAAGAACAAGCGTTCAGTCAAATACCCCATGTATTTGTCTTCTAAAGGGGGCTTACCCACCACAGTGGCTAAGTAAATGGAATCTTTTTTATAGCTAATGGTTTTGACTTCTAAAACAGGGTAAGGCTCAATGGGGGTGTAATAGCCAGTGTGATCCCCAAAAGGCCCTTCAAGCTCTAGCTTTTCGCAATCCACAAACCCTTCTATCACAATATCGCAGTCGCTTGGCACGCTCAAAGAATTACTCAAGCATGGCATTACTTGCGCTTTTTTTCCTCTCATAAACCCATAGAGCATGAGTTCATAAATCCCATAAGGTAAGGGGGCTGTCGCACACCATGTGTAGAGCAAATCCCCACCAATGGCGATACTGACAGGCATTTTGACTTTAGCCTTAGCGTATTGGTGGAAAAAGAGTTGGGAGTCTTTATGGATTTGCCAATGCAAGCCTAAATGGTTTTTATCATAAACTTGCAAACGATACATGCCTAAATTCTTTTTTTTATGATCCAGGCTTTGGGTATAGACTTGCCCCATAGTGATAAAAGCCCCGCCATCTTTTTCCCAAGTTTTTAAAACGGGCAGATCCAACAAATTGACTTCTTTATCTTGCTTGACAATGAGATCTTTAGGGCGAGTGGTTTTTTTAGGGAAAATATGTCTTAAATCCCATAAATCTTTTAAGAATTTCAAACCCTCAGTGAAATTTTTAGGAGCACTAAAGTGCAAGAACGCTTGCATGCGTTGTTGCAGGCTTTCTATGGGGGTTTTTAACAAAAGCTCCAAGCGTTTGAAAGAGCCAAAAGCGTTCATTAAAACCGGCATGCTAAAGGTTTTGATTTGGTCATGTTCTTTTCTTATGGGCTGCGTGAATAAAAGGGCTTTGCCCCCATTAGGTTTTTTCGCTTCTACATAGGCCAGATGAGCGATTTCTAAATCCACTTCAAGGGGGGTGTCAATGACTTCTAATTCATCATGCTCTTTTAAAAGCTTTAAAAAATCTCGCATCCAACTACCTTAAATAACCACATAATGAACGCTTAAGCACGCAGGAATGTTTTTAAGCTCTTCTAAAACTTCCAAAGAAACTTCTTCATCTACAATAATGAGTGCTAATGCTTCTTTTTGCGTGTTACGCCCCAAACGAAAATCAGCGACATTAATACCATGCCTAGCGAACGCATTCCCCACGCTCCCAATAACGCCTGGAATATCCGTATTCCTGAATAAAAGCATTTTACCCTTTGGCTCTATATCAATATGAAACCCATCAATCTCAGTGAGTTTTAAAATATCTTCTTCAAACACCGTGCCGCTCACGCTGATCGCACCATTAGCCGCATTTAGAGTTAAAGAGAGCATGTTTTTATAAGGCGAAGCGCTTTCTTTAAGACTAACCTTAATCTCAATACCTCTTTCTTTAGCCACAAAGGGAGCGTTAATGTAATTGATTTTATCCCCTACAACGGGTTTTAACACCCCCACTAACATAAAGGCTACAAGAGCGTCTTTGAATTGGTTGATCTCCCCACAAAGACTGAGCTCAATTTTTTGGCACACGCCCTTATGGATTTGACTGGAAAAATAACCCAATTTTTGCGCTAAATTCAAATAGGCTTTTGCGCTCGCATCAAAAGCTTGCATGGGTAAATTCAAAGCATGCGGGTGGCTTGAACCCCTTAAAGATTCCATAACCCCTTGAGCGGCTTGTTTGGAAATTTCTTCTTGGGATTCTAAAGTGTTCGCGCCAATATGGGGGGTCGCATAAACATTGGGCAAGTCTAAAAGCTTGTTGTGAATGCCAGGCTCTTTAGAAAAGACATCAATGCCAAGCCAACGCACTTTTTTGGTTTCTAAAGCTTCATAAAGAGCGTCTTCATTATAAAGCCCACCCCTAGCACAATTGATTAAAATAACCCCTTTTTTCATGCGCTCAATCTCTTTAGCGCCTATCATGTTAATGGTTTCTTTATTTTTAGGGGTGTGGATAGTGATCATATCGCATTGCAAAATATCTTCAAAATTTTTTGTGTAAATGACCCCTAAATCAGTGGCTTTTGAAGAAGGGATATAAGGATCATAGGCTAGGACTTCCATTTCAAAGGCTTTAGCCCTAATGCCCACCCTAGAGCCAATATTCCCAAAACCAATGATGCCCAGCTTTTTATTTTTCAATTCCGTGCCATACCAATCTTCTCTTTTCCATAACCTTTGGTGTTTGATTTGATTATTCGCGCAAGGGAACGAGCGCACCGCATTGATCAAATGCGCCATGGTCAATTCCACAGCGGCAATCGTGTTAGCGGTGGGGATATTCATCACTACAATCCCTTTTTGAGAGCAACTTTCTAAATCAATATTATCCACTCCTACGCCCGCTCTCACGATGGATTTTAAGTGGGTTAAGGACTTTAAAAAATCGCTAGTGATAGGGGTCATGCTACGCGTGATGAGCGCATCCATAAGAGTGAGTTTTTCTAAAAGTTCATTTTTAGGGCATTTGGAATAATCATGCAAGACAATGTCTTTTTGAGCTTCTAAAATTTGAATGCCTTTAGCATGGATGGGGTCGCAAATGGCTACTTGATACATTTTTATCCTTTGAATTTAAAAAACGGCATGATAGCGTATTTTATAATAGTCTAAATCGGCTAAAAAGCGTTCTTTTTTGTTTTTGTCTAAATAGATGATGAGATTAGGCTGGTTTTTGGTGCTATCGTAAGCGTAATCAATTTGTTCTTTTTTAAGGATTTCTTTTAAGCACCACCATTGATAACCCTTTAAATCCTTAATAATAAGCTTTGAATATTCCCTTTTTTTTTCTTCAAAAGGGATTTCAAAATAATGTTCCACAACGGGGTAATTGATAGATTCTTGAGCATCAAGGTTTTGAGAAAGGGCGTTATTGCGATCTTCTTCGTTATGGGAGGCTTTTTCATCGTTAGGGGTATTAGGATTATTGGGGCTTTCTTCTAGGTTGATTTCATGGCTTTTTGCATCTGTTTGAGAGAGGCCTTCATTGGTTTGAGAGATCGCATGTGTTTGAGAGATCGCATGAGAAGTAGCGGGCATTTCTTTTTTAACGCTTAAAAACAAATAGGCTAAAACGCCAAGAGCGACAGCTAGGGAAATAAAAGCAACAACACCCTTAAATCTCATGCCATTCTCATGTTTTTAAAATCACTCTTTAGAGTTTTTCTTTAAGAATATCCCCTAAAGTCATTTTATCATCGCTCGTGTTAAAAGCTTGCAATTCTTCTTTTTCTTTTTTGCGCTCTAACCTATGCACAGAAGCGCGCACCTTGTTGTTAGATTTTTCAATCGCAACCACCACGCATGTGATTTCTTGCCCTATTTTGATTTCATCTTTTTTCAAGGGGTTCAAATCTTCATTTTTGATCAGCACATCAATGCCATCAGCATTAATGAAAACGCCAAAATCCTTAATACTCACCACTTTACCTTGAATCACGCTATCTGTTTTATGCTTTTGAGCGAATTCTTCTGTAGGGGAAGTAACCAAGTGCTTCGCACTCAAAGAAATCTTTTTATCTTTTTTGTTGATTTTAAGGATTTTCACTTTGATCACATCGCCAATTTTATAGTGGTCTTTGCATTTTTTATCTTTATCCCAAAAAGCGTCGTGATTGTGGAGCAAACCATCCACCCCACCCAAATTCAAAAACGCCCCAAAATCCGTTAAAGTCGCCACTTTGCCTTCTAAAACATCTCCCACTTGGTGTTTGGATTCAAAAACATCAAAAGGCCTGTTAGTGAGTTGCTTTAAAGAAACCCTTAAGCGGCGGTTTTTTGGATCAATGTCAATGATCTTCACATCAATCTCTTGCCCCACGCTCAAGTAGTTGCTAGGGTGGCTGACATTTTTATCCCAAGAGATTTCAGAAACATGCAAAAAGCCTTCAATATCACTACCAATATCCACAAACGCCCCATAATTTTCAATATTGCTCACCACCACCTTAATGGCGTATCCGGGTTTTAGCTTGTCTTGGATCTCTTCCCATGGGTCTTCTATGGTCGCTTTTATGGAGAGTGAAAGGCGTCTTTTTTCTTCATCATAAGCGATGGCTTTGACATAGACTTCATCGCCCTCTTTGTAGTATTTTTCAGGGTTTACCGGTCCTTTATGGCTGATTTCAGAATAATGGACTAAGCCTTCAACCCCTTTAGCTTCTACAAAAATACCAAAAGGGGTGATCTGGCGCACAACCCCCAATACCGGCTCTGTAGCTTCTAACAATTCTTTAGAAACTTCAAGCTGTCGTTTGTCATTGACTTCAAAGAATCGTTTGCGAGAAATATTGATAGAATGGTTTTCCTTATCCACACGAATGATGCACGCTTTAATGCGTTTGCCGATATGGTTTGCGTCATTCTTTAAAGAAGAGTGCGAGCGGGAGAGAAAATACTCCACGCCTTGAGACTCCACGATATAGCCCCCTTTATTCTTGCCTACGATCTTGCCTTCAATAATGGCGTTTTCATAGTTTTCGCCTAATTCTTCAATTTTAGCCTGAATCTTTTGTTGGGAAATGGCCTTTTTGTAGGAAACGCTAGGGTGTTCACCTTTTTCGGACACATGCACGATAATGGGGTCATTTTTTTGATACAGCAACTGCCCCTTTTCATCGGTGATCTCATTCAAAGCCAAACGGCCTTCTGTCTTACCGCCCACGCTCACCATGGCATAACCATCATTCTCATTGATGGAAACGATTAGCCCTTCTTTGATAGTGCCTTTTTCTAGGGTTTCTTCTTTTTCTAATTCTTTTTTAAAGAGTTTTGCGAAGTTTTCCTCCTCGTCATTAAAGTTCTGATCATCTGCTATCTTGCTCATTGACTGCCTTACTATAAAATTAAGTATAAAATCCTTAGGGGCATTGTATCCTTTTTTGGCTTACAAAATCGTTTAAAAACTAACAATTAGCGGTTTTTTTAAAGAAAATTTTCAAAATGTGTTAAATCGTGCTGATTTTTTGCTTGACATTTTCTATAATCCAATCCGGCGTGGAAGCCCCAGCGGTAATCCCGCACAATTTTTTATCCTTAAACCACGCTAACTCTAATTCGTTTTCATCTTCTACTAAGTAGCTGTCTTCACAATGCTGTTTAGCGATGCTTAAGAGCTGTTTGGTGTTTGAAGAAGTTTTACCGCCCACGACTATCATAATATCCACTTCCTTACTCAAATCCAAAGCGGCTTTTTGGTTGTAAGAAGTTGCGTTACAAATCGTGTTAAAAATACGCACTTCAGTGCATCTTTCTACCAAATAAGAAGCGATTTGCAAGAGTTTTGGGGTCTGTTTGGTGGTTTGAGAGACTAAAGCCACTTTTCGTTGGAGCTTTTTTTCTTGCAATTCTTCTAAAGAATTGACGACTAAAGCCTGGTTAGTGGCATAGCTGATCACGCCCTTGACTTCAGGGTGGTTAATATCCCCAAAAAGCACGATTTGATACCCTTCTTTACTCATGGATTCCACGATTTGCTGGGGTTTGATCACATACGGACAAGTCGCATCAGTGATTTTGACCCCCTTGTTTTTCAAGTATTCTAAATCCTGCTTAGGAATGCCATGGGTTCTTATGATCACGCTCTTATTTTTAGGGATTTTTTTAGGGTCTTCTTCAATTTTCACATTGAAGTTTTTTTCCAAACGATTGATTTCTTTAGCGTTATGAATGAGCGAGCCAAAAATCAAGCTGTTTTGATTTTTTTCAGCGATTTGTATCGCTCTTTTGACGCCAAAACAAAAGCCATAATCCTTAGCCATTTTAATTTCCATTAAAACTCCCTTTTTTGAATAGATTGAGTAAGCGTTTGAATTGCGGGAAAGAAATGTTTGCGCATTCTAAATTATCAATTTCTAAAGGCAACGCTAAAGTTAAAATAGCAAAACTCATCGCAATCCTGTGATCGTTAAAGCTTTGGATAAGGGGGGGTTTTTTTTGAGAAAAGTGCTGTTTTAATTGAGTTATATCTTCTAATCCCTCTATATAAAACCCGTCTTCAAACTCTTCGCACTCAATCCCTAAAGCTTTGAAATTAGAAACAACCGCTTTAATCCTATCGCTTTCTTTAGATCGTAAATCTTTAGCGTTTTTAACCATGCTTTTGCCTTTTGCAAAAAGCATAGCGATACTTAAAGCAGGGATTTCATCAATAAGACTGGCGATATTTTGATCAATATTGATCGCTTTTAAAGGGGCATGCTCTATATAAATATCGCCAATCATTTCTAAATCTTTGGACTGAATCGCATACTCTATGGAAGCGCCCATTTTTTTCAACGCTTCAAAAGCTTCTATGCGGGTGGGGTTGAGCAAGACATTTTTTAAAAGAAGGCGGCTTTTGGGCGTAATCGCGCAAGCGAGGGCGAAAAAAAACGCACTAGACGGATCATTAGCTATAGTAAAATCAAAGGCTTCTAGGGGTTTTTCTAGGGGTGAAATCGTTAAAACGCCGTCTTGATTTTGGATATTAGCTCCCAAACTTTTAAGCATGATTTCTGTGTGGTTACGGCTAAGCTCACTTTCTTTATAAACGCTTATGCCTTGAGCTTGTAAGGCGCTTAAAATAAAAGCGCTTTTGACTTGAGCTGAAGCGATAGGGCTTTCATATTCGCAAGCTTTTAAAGGACTCCCTAAGATCACCAAGGGGGCGAAATGGTTATCCTCTCTCCCTAAAATCCTTGCCCCAAAAGCTTTCAAAGGCTCAATGATTCTTTTCATGGGGCGCGCGTTTAAGGAATTGTCCCCGCTTAAAACAAAAAGGCCTTTTTGAGCGCTTAAAAGCCCGCTGTATAAACGCATACTGGTGCCAGAATTGTTGCAATTTAAGATCTTGTTAGGCTCTTTTATAGCCGTTGGAGGCGTGATTTTAAAAGAATTTTTTGCGGTATTTTCCACTTTAGCCCCTAAATTTTGAGCGATTTCTAAAGAGCTTAAACAATCCTCTCCCATTAAAAAATTCCGCACAACACAAGGCTTTTGAGCGAGCAGGCTAAAAATAACGGCTCTGTGTGAGAGCGATTTATCGCTAGCGTTAATGTCAAGCTCTATCACATTTTATCCTTTATATTATCCCTTAAGGCGGGCGTTAAATTCTTTTTCTAAAATTTCAAGCACTTTTTGCACGGCTGAATTGACCTCTTCGTCATTCAGGGTTTTTTCTAAAGAATGAATCACGCAACGCAGGCTTAAGGCTATGGAATTATTACTTTCTTTAAAAATATCAAGGGGTAGAATCTCGCTTAAATTAGGGATTTGAGCGTCCTTTAGGGCTTTTTTAATCCTGCTAAAAGCGGTGTTTTCATCAATGATGAGAGTCAAATCCCTCACACTGCTAGGGTAAATGCTAAAGGGTTTTAATAGCATGGTGGGGCGTTTGAGTTTAGAAGCGTCTATCTCAGCATAATAGCTTTCAAACAAATCCAATTCCTGGATCACTTTAGGGTGGATTTTAGCGATTACGCCTATGATTTCATGATTTTGAATGATTTTAGCGCTCTGGTAGGGGTGGTTAATGGGGGTTTGAGTGGTTAGTTTTTCCAGGCTAAAATCCCCTATAACTTTTGAAACGCATTCAGCGAAAGAGTAAAAATCCCACGCCTTGCCCTTAGCGTCAGGGTAGCTTTCTTTTTTTTGTAAGCCGCTTACTAAAAAGCCTAGTTTTTGGATCTCTTCTCTCTTAGAGTTATACACGCTCCCTTTTTCATAAAGGGCGATGCTTTTAAACCCTAAATTTTTATTCCTTAAGCTGGCGTCTAAAAGCCCGCAAACAAGGCTCGTTCTTAGGGTGTTTAACTCCGTTGTGATAGGGTTTTGCAATTCTAGAGGATCTTCTAAAACTTCAAAGCCTAGTTTTTGCTGCTTTTCTTTAGAGTAAAACACATAATGAATGACTTCTTTAAAACCGCAAGCGAGAGCCTTGTGTTTAAGGTTTTCAAAAAAGCGGTGCGTGTCATAATGGGGGTTTGAATTTTTGCTACTGACACAATTAAGAGGCTTTGAGACTAGATTATCAATCCCTACAAAGCGTAAGATTTCTTCAGCAATATCTTGGATCGTTTTAATGTCATTCCTGAAATTTGGTGCAACAATCTCTAAAATTGGGGGTTTTGAGTTTGGCTCTTTTGCACTGACTTTAAAGCCTAAATTTTTTAAAATGCTTTGAATTTTTTCTTTCTCTACAGCAAGCCCCAAAATTTCAGTAATGTCTTCAAGCTGGAATGTAAGGGTGCGATCTTTTAAAGAACACTCGGTTTGTTTGCTTTCTAAAATCGTGGCTTTCAAATGAGCGCTTAAAAAATTCAAGCCGTCTGATAGATTAGGGTTACTCCCCCTAGCACTCCTATAAATAAGGGCGTTGTCTTTTTGAAGCGTTTTATCTTTTAGAGCATGTAATTTTAAAGACAGGCTTATCGGATCAATATAACTTGCTTCTAAAAGCAAACACTCGCTCAAATCTTTTTGAACTTGATGCTTGATAGCGATCGTGGAGCGTTTTTGATGGTTGATATAAACGCTTTCAAGGTTATTTTCATCGTTTTTCACGCTCAAATCCATAGGGGTTTTATTCAGGCTATAAGCATTCATTATTACCCCACTAAAATGCGCGCTAAATTCTATGAAATTGTTTAGATCGTTCTCGCTTAAGGCGTTATTATGAGCGAGCGAAAGTTTGATATTTAAAGGGGTTTTTAATGAATGGTTGCAAATCAAATAATAAGCCAGATGCGATTCAATATTTTCACCCGCACTAAGCGTGATCAAATCGCTTTTTGGCGTAAAATTTAAAGCCTTAATAGGCTTTAGGGGCGTGTGATAAAACGCGCTAATTTCTCTAGCAATGCCTAAAACGCTCAAGCAATCCCCACGATTGGGGGTCAATGAAATTTCTAAAACATGCGTGTTGAAAGGGGCGTATTCGTTTAATTCTTTCCCTAAAACCAACTCCCCAACGCTCTCATCTAATTCCAAGATGCCATCATTGATTTTAGGGAAGCCTAATTCGCTACTAGAGCAAATCATGCCATGGCTTTCAACCCCCCTAAGCTCCGTTTTAGCGATTGTGGTTGAGCCGATTAGCGCCCCATTTAAAGCGACTGGCACGAATTGGTTTGGCACGACATTTTTAGCCCCACACACGATTGGCAACACTTCTTTGCCCACATCCACTTGACACACGCTGAGTTTTTCGGCGTTTTTATGGGGGGCTTTTTCTAAAACCTTACCCACAACCACATTTTTAGGAGCGATACAAGGGATACAGCTTTCTACTTCTAAACCTAAGCGACTCAAATCCTCACAGAGTTTGGCTATATCTTTAGGCGTATTGACAAAAACATTCAAATCATTAATGCTCAGTTTCATTAAAAGCTCTCCAACACCCTCAAATCAGTTTCAAAGAAACTGCGCAAATCATTGATTTGGCAAGTCAGCATGGCTAATCTTTCAATCCCCATGCCAAAAGCAAACCCGCTCACATTCTCATACCCTATGGCTTCAAACACCGCATTATTAACCATGCCGCAACCCAACACTTCCAGCCAGCCTGTGTGCGAGCAAACCCTACAGCCTTCTTGCTTGCAAAACACGCAGCTAATATCCACTTCAGCACTTGGCTCTGTGAAAGGGAAAAAGCTAGAGCGCCACCTTAATTTCACGCCGCCAAAGAAATAATGCAAAAAGTCTTCGATCACGCCCTTTAAGTGTGTGAAACGGATATTCCCTTTTTGATCCACGACAAGCCCTTCAATTTGATGGAACATGGGCGTGTGAGTCAAATCATAATCGCGCCTAAAGGTTTCGCCTAGACAGATCATTTTAATGGGTGGGGTTTGTTCTTGCATGGTGTGGATTTGAACGGGCGAAGTGTGAGTCCTTAAAAGCTTGTGATCTTTAAAATAGAAAGTGTCTTGCATGTCTCTTGCAGGATGGTAAGGGGGCAAGTTTAAAGCGCTGAAATTATGGAAATCATCTTCCACCAAAGAGCCGATTTCAAGCTTGTATCCTAATGGGGTAAAAAATTCAATGATTTTATTTTTAGTGTGGTTTAAAGGGTGAGAAGAGCTTGTTTTAATAGCGTTAAACAAACTCACATCAATTTTTTCTTTTTTCAAGCGCTCTTCTAATTCAAACTCTAAAATCGCCTTTTTTTTCAATTCAAAGGCCTTTTCAAACGCTTGTTTATAATGGTGGATTTCTTTAGCAAAGGCGTTTTTTTCTTCGCCGTTTAGATTTTTGAGTTGGTTGAATTTATCCGCAAAAACCCCCTTTTTACCCAAAGCATTCAAGCGCGCTTCTTCTAACTCTTTGCTATTAGTAACCTTTTCTAATCGCTCTATTAAGGTGTGCAATAACGATCCTTATATTTTATTTTTAAAAAGCTATAATACAACTTTAATAAAAGAAAAACCTTAAAAGGGAGCAAAAAAGCATGAATGTGTTTGAAAAAATAATCAAAGGCGAAATCCCTTGTTCTAAGATTTTAGAAAACGAGCGTTTTTTATCCTTTTATGACATTAACCCTAAAGCTAAAGTGCATGCGTTAGTGATCCCTAAGCAAAGCATTCAGGATTTTAATGGCATCACCCCAGAGCTTATGGCACAAATGACAAGTTTTATTTTTGAAGTGGTGGAAAAATTAGGTATCAAAGAGAAGGGTTACAAGCTTTTAACCAATGTGGGTAAAAACGCCGGGCAAGAGGTGATGCATTTGCATTTTCATATTTTAAGCGGAGACAAACATTAAAAGCGTTGGTGGTAGTTCGTGCAAGCGTTTTTAAACAGGAGTTTTGCTCCCTTACTCAATCCTAATGAAAGTCCTTTAGAGCAAGTTAAATCCAGTATTATTTTAAAAAAAGGGGTGTCTTATTTTGACTGGGGGGCTTCAGGTTTGGCGAGCGTTTTAGTGGAAAAGCGCGTGAAATCCTTACTGCCTTATTATGCGAACGCTCATTCCATCGCTTCTAAACATGCGATTTTAATGGGCATGCTTTTAAAAGAGTGCCAAGAAAAGTTGAAGCGTTCTTTAAATTTGAGCGATAATCATTGCGTCTTGAGCACGGGGTATGGGGCGAGCTCAGCGATTAAGAAATTTCAAGAAATTTTAGGGGTGTGTATCCCTTCAAAAACGAAGAAAAATTTAGAGCCGTATTTGAAAGATATGGCTTTAAAGCGTGTGATTGTAGGGCCTTATGAACATCATTCTAATGAAATTAGTTGGCGTGAAGGCTTGTGTGAAGTGGTGCGTATCCCTTTAAATGAACATGGTTTATTGGATTTAGAAATTTTAGAGCAAACTTTAAAAAAATCCCCTAACAGCCTGGTTTCTATGAGCGCGGCTTCTAATGTAACCGGACTGCTTACGCCCTTAAAAGAAGTTTCATTGTTGTGTAAGAAATATAGGGCTACTTTGGCTTTGGATTTAGCGAATTTTAGTGCGCATGCTAACCCTAAAGATTGCGAATACCAAACCGGTTTTTATGCGCCTCATAAGCTTTTAGGGGGTATTGGAGGGTGCGGTCTTTTAGGCATTTCTAAAGATTTGATTGACACGCAAATCGCCCCGAGTTTTAGTGCAGGGGGCGTGATTAAATACGCTAATCGCACACGGCATGAATTTATTGATGAATTGCCTTTAAGAGAAGAGTTTGGCACGCCAGGATTGTTACAATTTTACAGGAGCGCTTTAGCGTATCAATTGAGAGATGAATGCGGTTTGGATTTTATCTACAAGAAAGAAAACAACCTTTTAAGAGTGCTCATGCATGGCTTAAAAGATTTGCCCGCTATTAATATTTATGGGAATTTAACAGCGCATCGGGTGGGGGTAGTGGCTTTTAATATTGGGGGGATTTCGCCCTATGATTTAGCGCGAGTTTTAAGCTATGAATACGCTATTGAGACCCGGGCAGGTTGCTCTTGCGCGGGGCCTTATGGGCATGATTTATTGAATCTTAACGCTCAAAAGTCAAACGATTTTAACGCTAAACCCGGATGGCTTAGAGTGAGTTTGCACTTCACGCATTCCATAAACGATATTGATTATTTGCTAGACAGCTTGAAAAAAGCGGTTAAAAAATTGCGTTAAGCTAAAACTATTTTTAAGGAAAAATTTGGATATTTTAGATTTAAATAAAGTGCAAGCGACACAACAAAATGAGCAAGAAGTAGAGGATAAAGAAAAAGAGTCTAAAGAGCCGGTGGTTTTAGAGGATTTGAGCGCTTTAGCATGGCTTGAATTAGAAGAGTTTAGCCGCCTTTCAGGGCTTCCTAAAGAAAGGATTTTGGAATTAGTCAATCTTGGTAAGATTAAAAGCAAAATAAGCCACAACAAGCTTTTAATTGATGCGAGCAGCGGGACAAACGCTTTAATCAAAAAGGTAGAAAATAATTTGATTTCTATGGATATGAATGGGCGTTCTTTAGAGCCTGTGTTTGTGGAAAAGACCATTAACACGATTTTAAACTTGCATGATAAGGTCATTGGTGCTAAAGATGAAACGATTTCAGCCTTTAAAAATGAAAACATGTTTTTAAAAGACGCTTTAATCTCTATGCAAGAAGTTTATGAAGAAGATAAAAAAACCATTGATCTTTTGCGAGATGAACTCAATCAAGCGAGAGAAGAAATTGAATTTATGAAGAGGAAATACCGCTTGATGTGGGGGAAAGTCGCTGACATGAGCAGCGTGAATAAAAAGTAGTTTAAATTAACGCCCAGCTTTGAGGGCTTATTAGCGGTAATTTTATGTGAATCTATGTTAGAATTTGGGGTGTTTTAACAGAATGCAAGCTTGAAGGAGAACCATGTCCATTTCACGCAGAAGTATCCTAACAAAAGTCCCCATCGCGCTCGCTAGCACTAATGTTTTGAAAGCTGTTGGTGTTTTTGAAAAAGTAGAATCCATTCCGCATGCAACGCATTTTGGCCCCTTTATCGCAAAGGTTCAAAATGGAGTAATTAAAGATATTGTCCCCCAAAAGAGCGATTATAACCCTACTATGATGTTAAAAGCGATGGCAGATAGGGTGTATTCAGATAGTAGGGTGAAGTATCCTTGCGTGCGTAAGAGCTTTTTAGAAAACAAAAAAAACCACAAAGAATTGCGCGGGAGAGAAGAGTTTGTGCGCGTGAGTTGGGATGTGGCGTTGGATTTAGCGGCTAAAAAGCTTAAAGAAATCCCTAAAGAAAACATTTATAATGCCAGTTATGGTGGCTGGGGGCATGCGGGCAGCTTGCATCGTTGTCATCATTTAGCATGGCGTTTTTTTAATACGACTTTAGGGGGGGCTATTGGCACTGATGGGGAATATAGTAATGGCGCGGCCGCAAGAATAAACCCTATGATTGTAGGGGATATGGAAGTTTATTCGCAACAAACCACGCATGAAGAGATGATTAAAAATTGTAAGGTGTATGTCATGTGGGGGGCGGATTTACTCAAGTGCAACCGCATTGATTATTTTGTGCCAAACCATGTCAATGACAGCTACTACCCCAAGTATAAAAGAGCTGGTATTAAATTCATCAGTATTGATCCCATTTATACCGAAACCGCTCAAGCCTTCAGTGCTGAATGGATACCCATTCGCCCTAATACTGATGTAGCGTTAATGCTAGGCATGATGCATTATCTTTATACGAGCAATCAATATGATAAAGCGTTTATCGCTAAATACACTGATGGTTTTGATAAATTTTTACCCTATTTGCTAGGAGAGAGCGATAATGCACCTAAAACTTTAGAATGGGCGTCTCAAATCACTGGAGTGAGCGCAGAAAAAATCAAAGAATTAGCGGATTTATTTGTCTCTAAGCGCACTTTTTTAGCGGGTAATTGGGCCATGCAAAGAGCTCAGCATGGCGAGCAACCGGATTGGGCGTTAATTGTTTTAGCCAGTATGATTGGTCAAGTGGGCTTATCTGGTGGGGGCTTTGGCTTTTCTATGCATTATGGAGGGAACGCTCAAGCAAGCTCAGGGGCAAGAATTGTTCCGATGATTTCACAAGGGCATAATTCTGTAAAAAGCGCTATTCCAGCATCTAGGGTTTCTGAAGCGATTTTAAATCCGGATAAAGAAATTGATTTTATGGGTAAAAAACTCAAATTGCCTAAAATCAAAATGATCTATAATTGTGGGGCGGATTTATTAGGGCATGAAGCTGATACAAACGAGCTGATTCACGCTTTAAGGACCTTAGATTGCGTGATCGTGCATGAGCCTTGGTGGACGCCTACGGCAAAATTTGCTGATATTGTCTTTGCTTCCACTAGCACTATGGAAAGAGATGATATTACTTTTGGAGGGAGTTATTCTAAGAATGTGGTTTATGCCATGCGTAAAGTGGTAGAGCCTGTTTATGAATCCAAAGACGATTATGAGATTTTCAGGCAGCTTGCCTTGCGCATTGGGGGCAATGAAACGGAGCAGAAATTCACTGAATCTAAGAGTTACATGGAATGGATTAAGGGCCTTTATGAAAAAAGCGATGGCCCTACTTTGAAATCGTTTGATCAATTTTGGAGGGATGGCTTTGTGGAGTTTGAAATCCCTGAAAATGCGAGAAAGTTTGTGCGTCATGCGAAATTCAGGCAAGATCCTATTAACAATAAGCTGGATACAGAGAGCGGGAAAATTCAAATTTTTTCTCAAAAATGCGCGGATTTTAAACTGGCCGATTTTAAAGGGCATCCTACTTGGTTTGAGCCAGCTGAGTGGCTAGGCTCTAAAATGGCTGAGACTTATCCGTTCCATTTAATCTCTCCGCACCCAAAATACCGTGTCAATTCACAGCTTGATAACACTTGGGTTAGGAATGTGTATAAAATTCAAGGCAGAGAGCCTGTAATGATCAATGAACTAGACGCTAATAAGTTAGGCATTAGGCATGGTGAAATCGTGGAAGTGTTTAACGCTAGGGGGAGGTTGTTAGCAGGGGCGTTTGTAACTAAGAATATCCGTCAAGGGGTTTTGAGTATCCAAAAAGGGGCGTGGTATGACCCAGAAGATGTGAGAGCTAGAAACCCACGATGCAATGCAGGGCATGTGAATACGCTCACTTCTTTGCGCCCCACAAGCAGCATGACACAAGCCATTTCAGCCAATACCGCTTTAGTTAATATCAGAAGACTTAGAAGGTATGAATTAGTCAAACCCTATCATTCTATTTCAACACCAAGCATCATTGGGGCTTAAACGGAGTGAAAATACTAGCATGAGAGTGTTTTTACCCAATAAAGGCTTAATAACTAAAGACTTGACTACTAGCCAAGCCAAAGCGTGGGGTGATTCTCAATTTTTATATTATAATACTTTGTGTCATGCAGCCTGTAGTTATGCAACCGATGATAAGTCAAGGATTATAAAAGATGAGCGTTTTTCAAATGAGTTTGAAATGTTGCGTGGGGTTGGTTTTGTTTATGGGGGTCTTATTAGGGGATTTTAAAGCTTTTAAGGTTAGGGTGGATAAAAGTTTAGCTCTGCCCTTTTTAAATGTGCTTTCATTAGCTTTTAAACAAGACATGAAAACAGATCTCATTTTTGTGGTTACCAAAAGCAACAAGTTGAGTAAAAAAGCACTTTGTGGTTTTGACGCTTTTTTATTGCCTGAGACCCTAATGAGTGGCATGCCTGAAAAAGCGCTATTCCATAAGGAGTTTTTATTCCAGTCTAAAGAAAGTAAGACGCTCTATGCGTTTTCGCTGATTGATACTCAATATTGCTCAAAAGGTGGAAATTACAGATACGAATTAGAAAAATTAGAACGCTGGTTTGTGCAAAAAGTGCCTGAGTTAGCTGAGAGCTATAGGGTGAATTACAAGAATCAATACAATAAAACACAGATCCCACAAAAATAAAGAATGAGCGATGATTTTAGTATTAGATTTTGGGAGCCAATACACACAGCTGATTGCTAGAAGATTGAGAGAGAGTGGGATTTATGCAGAAATAGTCCCTTTTTTTGAAAGCATAGAAAACATTCAAAAAAAAGCCCCTAAAGGTTTGATTTTGAGTGGGGGGCCAGCGAGCGTGTATGCTAAAGACGCTTACAAGCCTAGCGAGAAAATCTTTGATTTGGATTTGCCGATTTTAGGGATTTGTTATGGCATGCAGTATTTGGTGGATTTTTTTGGGGGGGTAGTGGTTGGTGCGAACGAGCAAGAATTTGGTAAGGCTATCTTAGAAATCACTCAAGATTCTGTGATTTTTGAAGGCGTGAAAATTAAAAGCCTTGTGTGGATGAGCCATATGGATAAAGTTATAGAATTGCCTAAAGGCTTCACTACCCTTGCAAAAAGCCCTAATTCGCCCCATTGCGCGATTGAAAACGGCAAGATTTTTGGCTTGCAATTCCACCCAGAAGTCATTCAAAGCGAAGAAGGGGGTAAGATTTTAGAAAATTTTGCCCTTTTAATTTGTGGCTGTGAAAAAACTTGGGGGATGCAGCATTTCGCTCAAAGAGAAGTTGTGCGGTTGAAAGAAAAAATTGCTAACGCTAAGGTTTTGTGCGCGGTGAGTGGGGGCGTGGATTCTACGGTGGTCGCTACGCTGTTGCACAGAGCCATTAAGGATAATTTGATCGCTGTTTTTGTGGATCATGGCTTGTTGCGTAAAAATGAAAAAGAAAGGGTGCAAGCGATGTTTAAAGACTTGCAAATCCCTTTAAACACGATAGACGCTAAAGAAATCTTTTTGTCTAAATTAAAGGGCGTGAGCGAGCCTGAATTGAAGCGAAAAATCATCGGCGAAACCTTTATTGAAGTGTTTGAAAAAGAAGCCAAGAAGCACCATTTAAAAGGCAAAATTGAGTTTTTAGCCCAAGGCACTTTATACCCTGATGTGATTGAATCCGTGAGCGTTAAAGGGCCTTCAAAAGTGATCAAAACCCACCATAATGTGGGCGGACTGCCTGAATGGATGGACTTTAAACTCATAGAGCCTTTAAGGGAATTGTTTAAAGATGAGGTCCGTTTGTTGGGTAAGGAATTGGGCGTTAGCCAGGATTTTTTAATGCGCCACCCCTTTCCAGGGCCTGGGCTTGCGATAAGGATTTTAGGCGAAGTCAGCGAGAGTAAGATCAGATGCTTGCAAGAAGCGGATTTTATTTTTATAGAAGAGCTTAAAAAGGCGGATCTGTATGACAAGGTTTGGCAAGCTTTTTGCGTGCTGTTAAATGTCAATTCTGTGGGGGTTATGGGGGATAATCGCACTTATGAAAACGCTATTTGCTTGAGGGCGGTGAATGCGAGCGATGGCATGACAGCGAGCTTTTCATTTTTAGAGCATTCTTTTTTAGAAAAGGTTTCTAATCGTATCACTAATGAAGTGAGCGGTATCAATAGGGTAGTGTATGATATTACCTCTAAACCACCAGGAACGATTGAATGGGAATGATTATCCGTAAAAATAGAGATAAAAAGTGGGATTTTTTGGGTAAGATTAGGAATTGATTTTGAAGAAAAAGAAAGGAAGGAATTTAATGAAAAAAGGTAGTTTGGCAATCGTTTTAGGATCGTTACTAGCGAGTGGGGCGTTTTATACGGCTCTAGCTGATGGAATGCCTATGAAGCAGCAGCACAATAATATGGGCGAGTCCGTGGATTTGCATTTCCACTATCCTATTAAAGGCAAGCAAGAGCCTAAAAACGGCCATTTAGTTGTCTTAATCGATCCTAAGATAGAGGCTAATAAAGTTATCCCTGAAAATTATCAAAAAGAATTTGAGAAGTCTTTGTTCCTTCAGTTGAGTAGTTTTTTAGAGAGGAAAGGCTATAGCGTTTCGCAATTTAAAGATGCTAGTGAAATCCCTCAAGACATCAAAGAAAAAGCGTTGCTCGTTTTACGCATGGATGGGAATGTGGCTATCTTAGAAGATATTGTAGAAGAGAGCGATGCGCTTAGCGAAGAAAAAGTGATAGACATGTCTTCAGGGTATTTGAACTTGAATTTTGTTGAGCCAAAAAGTGAAGATATCATCCATAGTTTTGGTATTGATGTTTCAAAGATTAAGGCTGTGATTGAAAGAGTGGAATTGCGACGCACCAATTCTGGAGGTTTTGTCCCCAAAACTTTTGTGCATAGGATTAAGGAAACCGACCATGACCAAGCCATTAGAAAAATCATGAATCAAGCCTATCACAAAGTGATGGTGCAGATCACCAAAGAGTTAAGCAAAAAACACATGGAACATTATGAAAAAGTTTCTAGTGAAATGAAAAAACGAAAGTAGTTTTTAAGAAACAAAAAGCTTAAAAATTATTTAGAGCTGTTTTTAAAAAAAGTAGCTTTTTAAAAGGGTGGGGGAGTTGGATTAATACAATTTTTGAGTGCCGCTTTTGATTTTAGCGGCATTTTTGAAAAATTACGCTCAAAAATCAAAAAATTCAGCTATAATAACGCTTCATGCGAAAATTTCGGGGCGTAGCGCAGTCTGGTTAGCGCACTTGGTTTGGGACCAAGGGGTCGAAGGTTCGAATCCTTTCGCCCCGACCACTTTTTGCATAATTTATTGTTCTGTTTAAGATTCTTTGGTAGAATACCGCTTCCTTTCATTGAATGGTGGGAGTAGCTCAGTCGGTTAGAGCATCAGATTGTGGTCCTGAGGGTCGTGGGTTCGATTCCCATCTTCCACCCCATCTCATAAAATAAGCGTTTTACCGAGTTTATGTTAGTCATTCCTTTATTTGAATTGTAAGCGTTCGTAGCTCAATTGGATAGAGCACCAGACTTCGGATCTGGGGGTTAGGGGTTCGACTCCCTTCGGGCGTACCACCTAACATTAATACCATTCAATGCGCTTGTAGCTCAGCTGGATAGAGCAACAGCCTTCTAAGCCGTAGGTCGCAGGTTCGAGTCCTGCCAAGCGCACCACTTTTGACATTCTTTAAAGAGGAGTTATGGATTCTTTAGAGTGGGGATTACTCATTTTCTTAATTCTTGTTTTTCTTATAGGCATAGGATACTACATTTTTATGGTTCTTTCTTCTAAAGATTGATCATCAAAATAGCCCAATGACAAGAGATAGAGTTGGAAATCTCTAAAACATAGATCTTATATGAAAACATTCAATAAAAGCGGTTATAAAAACATAAAAAGTGAAACATGTAAGAATAAAAGATATGCACATTATCCGTGACTTTATCGCACCGAACAAGGAAAGCTTTTTGACTACGGCTTGTGCGAAATCCTACTATAAAAATATTAAATAAAGCAAGATTTGTTAGAAATTAAGGCTTTGTTTTTAATTGAATCTCAATCATAAAATGTAAAAATACTCAAAGCATCGCATCAAGCAATATAGCGATCTAAAAAGAGGCTCACAATTGAGCTAAAGCCCGCTTTTTAGGGATAAACAAAAAGCGTTTTCAAATTGCATGGGTAACTTTATGGGGTGAAGCGTTTCTAATTTTTGGTATAATCGCTAGAAATTGTGAGAAAAATTTTATCTTGTTTGAGTGGGGTTTCGCATGCGTTTATTATTGTGGTGGGTATTGGTATTATCGCTCTTTTTAAATCCTTTGAGAGCGCTTGAAGAGCATGAAACAGATGCGGTGGATTTGTTTTTAATTTTCAATCAAATCAACCAGCTCAATCAAGTCATTGAAACTTACAAAAAAAACCCTGAAAGAAGCGCTGAAGTCTCTCTGTATAACACCCAAAAGAATGATTTGATTAAAAGTTTGACTTCTAAAGTGTTGAATGAAAGGGATAAGATCGGGATTGATATCAATCAAAATTTAAAAGAGCAGGAAAAAATCAAAAAGCGTTTGTCTAAAAGCATTAAGGGCGATGATTTCTACACTTTCATGAAAGACAGATTGTCTTTAGATATTTTGTTGATAGATGAAATTTTGTATCGTTTTATAGATAAAATCAGGAGCAGTATTGATATTTTTAGCGAACAAAAAGATGTGGAAAGTATCAGCGATGCTTTCCTTTTGCGTTTAGGGCAATTCAAACTCTACACTTTCCCTAAAAATTTAGACAATGTCAAAATGCATGAATTAGAGCAGATGTTTAGCGATTATGAATTGCGTTTGAACACTTACACTGAAGTCTTGCGTTACATTAAAAACCACCCTAAAGAAGTGCTTCCTAAAAACTTGATCATGGAAGTGAATATGGATTTTGTGTTAAACAAAATCAGCAAGGTTTTGCCTTTCACAACCCATAGCTTGCAAGTGAGTAAAATCGTGCTGGCTTTGACGATTTTAGCCTTATTGCTGGGTTTAAGGAAGTTGATCACTTGGCTTTTAGCCTTATTGTTAGATCGTATTTTTGAAATCATGCAGCGCAATAAAAAAATGCATGTCAATGTGCAAAGCAGCATTGTTTCGCCGGTTTCTGTCTTTTTAGCCTTATTCAGTTGCGATGTGGCTTTAGATATTTTCTACTACCCTAACGCATCGCCTCCTAAAGTTTCTATGTGGGTGGGTGCGGTGTATATCATGCTTTTAGCATGGTTAGTGATAGCGCTTTTTAAAGGCTATGGGGAAGCGTTAGTTACGAATATGGCTACCAAAAGCACGCACAATTTTAGGAAAGAAGTGATCAACTTGATCTTAAAAGTCGTGTATTTTTTGATTTTTATTGTCGCGCTTTTAGGGGTTTTGAAGCAACTAGGGTTTAATGTTTCAGCCATCATCGCTTCTTTAGGGATTGGGGGGTTAGCGGTGGCTTTGGCGGTTAAAGATGTGTTGGCGAATTTTTTTGCTTCTGTCATTTTATTGTTAGACAATTCGTTTTCTCAAGGGGATTGGATCGTGTGCGGTGAAGTGGAAGGCACGGTGGTGGAAATGGGGTTAAGGCGCACCACGATCAGAGCTTTTGATAACGCTCTTTTGTCCGTGCCTAATTCAGAGTTAGCCGGAAAACCCATCAGGAATTGGAGCCGTCGTAAAGTGGGAAGGCGTATTAAAATGGAAATAGGCTTAACCTATAGCTCCAGCCAAAGCGCTTTACAGCTTTGCGTGAAAGACATTAAAGAAATGCTAGAAAACCACCCTAAAATCGCCAATGGAGCCGATAGCGCTTTGCAAAACGCGAGCGATTACCGCTACATGTTTAAAAAAGATATTGTTTCTATTGACGATTTTTTAGGGTATAAAAACAATCTGTTTGTCTTTTTGGATCAATTTGCGGACAGCTCTATTAATATTTTAGTGTATTGCTTTTCTAAGACGGTGGTTTGGGAAGAGTGGCTAGAAGTCAAAGAAGACGTGATGTTAAAAATCATGAGGATTGTAGAAAAGCACCATTTGAGCTTTGCTTTTCCATCACAGAGTTTGTATGTGGAGAGTTTGCCAGAAGTTAGCCTGAAAGAAGGGGCTAAAATCTAAAACTTGCAATTACTGGTAGATGTATTCTTTGGTTAAGGGGAAAGTGTTATCCACGCTGTTGGTTAAAAGCAATTGGAATAAATCCGCGCTCCCAACCCTGAAAGCGGACGCGCAAGTCCTTAAATACAGATCCCACATGCGGATAAAGCGTTCATCATAGCCGAGTTTTTTCACTTGATCTAGATTGTGGTTGAAGTTGTCTCGCCAAATGTCTAAAGTCTTAGCGTAATGGATGCGTAAGCTTTCAGCCATGAGCAAGTGGAAGTCGCATTCGCTCATCACGCTCATCACTTCCCTTAAAGAGGGCAAGTAGCCGCCCGGGAAGATGTATTTATCCACCCATGCGTTAGTCTTGCCTTCAAAACAGCATAAAATGGAGTGGAGCAAAAACATTCCGCCTCTCTTTAACACTTCTTTAACTTTTTTGAAATAAAAGGGCAAATTATCCTTACCCACATGCTCAAACATGCCCACGCTCACCACTTTATCAAAGCGGTATAAGCGCCCATCTAAATCCTGGTAATTCAATAACTTGATCGTTACTTTATCCTCTAACCCTAGCTCTTGGACTCGTTTGTTAGCCTGTTTGTATTGCTCGCTAGAAATGGTGATCCCCATCACTTGCGCCCCGTATTCTTGCGCGGCTTTTACAGAGAGATAGCCCCAGCCACAGCCTATGTCTAGCAGTTTTTCGCCCGGCTTTAAATGGAGCTTTTTTAAAGTGTGATCTAATTTTTGGAGCTGGGCGGCATGGAGGGTGTCATCGTCTTTTTTGAAATAAGCGCATGAATAGCTTAAGGTTTCATCCAGCCAGATAGAATAAAAGTCATTCCCTAGATCGTAATGTTTAGAAATGTTGGAGCTTTCTTTGATGGGTTTTTGGATAGCTTTAGCGTTATCATGTTTGTGCAAATGCTCATAATTGGTTTGCAAATACAAAGAATGCATCACCTCATCCATAGAGCCTTCAATATCAATCACGCCGTCCATATAAGCTTCAGCGATCGTCAAAGACATGTCTTTTTTAATATCGCTAAATTTTAGGGGGCGATGGATTTTAAGGGTGAATTTAGGCGAATGTTCGCCATTCCTATAAACGCTATTATCCCAAAAAACGACCTGATAATCGCCGTTTTTCCACTGCTTGAACATGCTTTTGAGCAAAAATTTTGAAATCATCTGTCTATTCCTTGAACTCATTTTTCAATTTTTTGAGCGTTAATTATAATGAATTTTAAGCTAAAAACACCCCACAAATAAGCATAAATCCAATCTCTATTCTCTAAATTTTTAAAAGCATGTTAAAATTAAGAGATTTAAACAAATTTAAGGTAACACGATTATAAAGATGCAAAAATCACTGATCACAACCCCCATTTATTATGTGAATGACATCCCTCATATTGGCCATGCTTATACGACTTTGATTGCGGATACTTTAAAGAAGTATTACACGCTTCAAGGCGAAGAAGTCTTTTTTTTAACCGGCACCGATGAGCATGGGCAAAAGATCGAACAAAGCGCAAGACTGAGAAATCAAAGCCCTAAAGCTTACGCTGATAGCATTAGCACGATTTTTAAAAACCAGTGGGATTTTTTCAATTTAGATTATGATAGTTTTATCCGCACCACAGACAGCGAGCATCAAAAATGCGTGCAAAACGCCTTTGAAATCATGTTTGAAAAAGGGGATATTTATAAAGGCACTTATAGCGGGTATTATTGCGTGAGCTGTGAGAGTTATTGCGCGATTTCTAAAGCGGACAATACGAACGATAAAGTCTTATGCCCTGATTGCTTGAGGGAGACTGCACTTTTAGAAGAAGAGAGCTATTTTTTCAGATTGAGCGCATATGAAAAGCCTTTATTGGATTTTTACGCTAAAAATCCTGAAGCGATTTTGCCTATTTATCGTAAAAATGAGGTAACTTCTTTTATTGAGCAGGGTTTATTGGATCTGTCTATCACGCGCACGAGCTTTGAATGGGGCATTCCTTTGCCTAAAAAAATGAACGATCCTAAACATGTGGTGTATGTTTGGCTGGACGCTTTATTGAATTATGCGAGCGCGCTAGGGTATTTGAATGATTTAGACAATAAAATGGCGCATTTTGAACGCGCTAGGCATATTGTGGGTAAGGATATTTTACGCTTCCATGCCATTTATTGGCCAGCTTTTTTGATGAGTTTGAATTTGCCCTTATTCAAACAGCTTTGCGTGCATGGGTGGTGGACGATAGAGGGCGTGAAAATGAGTAAGAGCTTGGGTAATGTTTTAGACGCTCAAAAAATCGCTATGGAGTATGGGATTGAAGAATTGCGCTATTTTTTATTGCGTGAAGTGCCTTTTGGGCAAGACGGGGATTTTTCTAAAAAAGCGTTAATAGAGAGGATCAATGCGAATTTGAATAACGATTTGGGGAATTTGCTGAATCGCTTGCTAGGCATGGCTAAAAAATATTTCAATTATTCTCTAAAAAGCGCAAAAATCACCGCATATTATTCTAAAGAGCTAGAAAAAGTGCATCAAATCTTAGATAACGCTAATTCTTTTGTGCCTAAAATGCAATTGCATAAAGCTTTAGAGGAATTGTTTAACATTTATGATTTTTTAAACAAACTCATCGCTAAAGAAGAGCCGTGGGTTTTGCACAAAAACAACGAATCAGAAAAACTAGAAGCCTTATTGAGTTTGATCGCAAACGCGCTTTTGCAATCAAGCTTTTTGCTCTATGCGTTCATGCCAAAGAGTGCGGTGAAATTAGCGAGCGCTTTCAACACAGAAATCACACCCAATAATTACGAACGCTTTTTTAAAGCTAAAAAATTACAAGATATGATTTTACAAGACACCGAGCCTTTATTTTCCAAAATGGAGAAAATTGAAAAGGCTGAAAAAGCGGGAGAAGCCCCACCAGAAAAAAACGAAAAAGAAAAAAAGGACGCAAAAGAAAAAGCCCCACTAAAACAAGAAAACTATATCGGCATTGAGGATTTCAAGAAAGTAGAAATTAAAGTGGGGCTTATCAAAGAAGCTCAAAGGATTGAAAAATCCAATAAATTATTGCGTTTAAAAGTGGATTTAGGCGAAAATCGTTTGAGGCAGATTATCTCAGGGATCGCTTTGGATTATGAGCCTGAAAGTTTGGTGGGGCAAATGGTGTGCGTGGTGGCTAATTTAAAACCCGCAAAACTCATGGGCGAAATGAGTGAGGGCATGATTTTAGCGGTGCGAGATAGCGATAATCTAGCCTTAATCAGCCCTACCAAAGAAAAAATCGCAGGAAGTTTGATCAGCTAAATGCGATTAGGGGTGAATGAAGCCGTAGAATTGAGTTTGGGCGAATTGCAAAACACGCCCTCAATCAGCTATTTTAATTCCATTGTTTTGTCTTTAAACAAAGTCCAAAAAGGCTCTTTATTTGTAGCCAAAGATCACACGCTCATTCCTAAAGCTTTAGAGTTAGGGGCTTATGGGATTTTATACACAGGAGAATATCCTTTAAGCGATAGGGATGTGGCATGGATCAAGCTTAAAGATATAGAGCATTCTTTGAACCATTTGTTCAAATTTTGCTTGCTGAATGAGCGCGTGGTCGGAGCGTTACTAAGCCCCATAGAATTAGAGATCGCTTCTAAAATCATCGTGAGCGATTTTGTGTGGTGCTTGAAAGAGAGCCTTGAAGATTTATTCATTATAGAGGGGTGTAAAATAGCCTTTTTTGATAAATTGGAGTGGCTCCATTTGTTTTATAAGCAAGAGCGCTTGAAAGAAGATTTAAAGGAAGATTTAAAGGAAGATTTAAAGGAAAGCCGTTTAATCATTCTCAACCAATCGTTTTTTTGCAGCGCTTTAGTCTATGAAAAACAAGAATACGAATTCAAAATGCCATGCATCTTTTTAGAGCCTTTAAAAAGGGTGATTCAATTGTGTGAGAAATTACAAATTGAGTTTGATTTGAATCTTTTGGGCAAAAAAGAATACCTTTTAGATCATTGCAAACCCTTTTTTGTGAATAAGAATCTAGAAATAGCCCCTTATGGCGCAACGGCAAGGGTGATTGTCGCTGAGGCTTCAAAAGAATTGTTTGAAATGATGCTTCAAAAAGCCTTTGAGACTTTATCGTGGGGGAAAATTGTCGTGTTTTGCCGTAAAAACAGTGCGGCTTTCTTTAAAAAAACCAACCCTTATTTTTACACCACCCACAACAACTTAAAAGAGCAATTAAAAAATTTAGCGTTTAATTTCGCTTTTATTTATGGGATTAGCTCTCATCATTTAGAATCCCTTCTAAACCCCCCCTTTTTTAAAAAAACCCGCACGCTATGGTAAGTCATGCTCATTTGTAACGATCAATCCAATCCAAAAACCCTTTTAGAAGAAATCATGGCGTTAAGGCCATGGCGTAAAGGCCCTTTTGAAATTTCTCAAATCAAGATTGATAGCGAATGGGATAGCTCTATTAAATGGGATCTAGTCAAAAACGCCACTCCTTTAAAAGATAAGGTTGTGGCTGATGTGGGTTGCAATAACGGCTATTACTTGTTTAAAATGCTAGAACATGATCCTAAAAGTTTGGTGGGGTTTGATCCGGGCGTTTTAGTCAAAAAACAATTTGAATTTTTAGCCCCCTTTTTTGATAAAGAAAAAAAAATCATTTATGAGTCTTTGGGGGTAGAGGATTTGCATGAAAAATACCCTGACGCTTTTGATGTCATTTTTTGCTTAGGAGTGCTATACCACAGAAAAAGCCCGCTAGAGGCTTTAAAAGCCTTGTATCATGCTTTAAAGATAAAAGGGGAGTTGGTGTTGGATACCTTAATCATTGATTCGCCCTTAGACATCGCCCTTTGCCCTAAAAAAACTTATGCTAAAATGAAAAATGTTTATTTTATCCCCAGTGTTAGCGCTTTAAAAGGGTGGTGCGAAAGGGTAGGGTTTGAAAATTTTGAGATTCTTAGCGTTTTAAAGACCACGCCTAAAGAACAGCGTAAAACGGATTTTATTTTGGGGCAGAGTTTGGAAGATTTTTTGGATAAAACAGATCCCTCTAAAACTTTAGAGGGGTATGACGCTCCTTTAAGAGGGTATTTTAAGATGCTTAAACCAAGCAAGCTTTAATAAAGGATAAAATAGTGCAAGAATCAGTCGTTCGTGTGGATTATGACTCTTTAGAAACTTGTAAGAATTTCAAACCAAGCGTTGGCACTGAATTGGTCGTTTTAGAAAAAGATATAGCCCATGCGCGTTTCAAGGGCAATGAAAGCATGGTGTATGAAGAAAATTTTGTGCATGCCGGATTTGTGCTTATTGCGTGCAATTATGCGGCCTTGTGCGCATTGAATAAAAGACACAGCGTGGTGGTTTCTAATAACATTAATTTTTATGCCCCCCTAGAATTGAATCAAGAAGCGCTCATTAAAGCGCAAGTGATTCAAGATGGCGTGAAAAAAGCTGAAATAAAAATAGAGGCGTTTGTGTTAGACATTCAGGTTTTAGAGGGAATGATAGAAATTGTGGTGTTTGATAAAAAGCCTTTTAAATTCAATTTTAAAGAAGAGTAGTTAATGGTTATTGTTTTAGTCGTGGATAGCTTTAAAGATACTAGTAATGGCACTTCTATGACGGCGTTTCGTTTTTTTGAAGCGCTGAAAAAAAGAGGGCATGTTATGAGAGTGGTCGCCCCTCATGTGGATAATTTAGGGAGTGAAGAAGAAGGGTATTACAACCTTAAAGAGCGCTACATCCCCCTAGTTACAGAAATTTCACACAAACAACACATCCTTTTTGCTAAACCGGATGAAAAAATTCTACGAAAGGCTTTTAAGGGAGCGGATATGATCCATACTTTTTTGCCTTTTTTGCTAGAAAAAACAGCCGTAAAAATCGCACGAGAAATGCAAGTGCCTTATATTGGCTCTTTCCATTTACAGCCAGAGCATATTTCTTATAACATGAAATTGGGGCAATTTTCTTGGTTTAACATGATGCTTTTTTCGTGGTTTAAATCTTCGCATTACCGCTATATCCACCATATCCATTGCCCATCAAAATTCATTGTAGAAGAATTAGAAAAATACAACTATGGAGGGAAAAAATACGCTATTTCTAACGGCTTTGATCCCATGTTTAGATTTGAACACCCGCAAAAAAGCCTTTTTGACACCACGCCCTTTAAAATCGCTATGGTAGGGCGCTATTCTAATGAAAAAAATCAAAGCGTTTTAATCAAGGCGGTTGCTTTAAGCCAATACAAACAAGACATTGTATTATTACTCAAAGGCAAAGGGCCTGATGAGAAAAAAATCAAACTTCTAGCCCAAAAACTAGGCGTAAAAACGGAGTTTGGGTTTGTCAATTCCAATGAATTGTTAGAGATTTTAAAAACTTGCACTCTTTATGTGCACACAGCCAATGTGGAAAGCGAAGCGATTGCGTGTTTAGAAGCCATTAGCGTGGGGATTGTGCCTATTATCGCTAATAGCCCATTAAGCGCGACCAGGCAATTCGCGCTAGATGAACGATCGTTATTTGAGCCTGATAACGCTAAAGATTTGAGCGCTAAAATAGATTGGTGGTTAGAAAACAAGCTTGAAAGAGAAAGAATGCAAAACGAATACGCTAAAAGCGCTTTAAACTACACTTTAGAAAATTCAGTCATTCAAATTGAAAAAGTTTATGAAGAAGCGATCAGAGATTTTAAAAACAACCCCCATCTCTTTAAAACCTTATCGTAACAAAAGGATAAAAAATGCAAGAAGTCCATGATTATGGGATTAATTTTTGGAGCAATAACGAATTTAAGATAGAAAAAGGCTTGGTTAAAGTTTGTCATGGCAAAAACCCCTCGCTTTTAGAAATCGTTCAAAGCGTGCGCGATAAGGGCTATAGAGGGCCTTTGTTGGTGCGATTCCCCCATTTGGTGCAAAAACAAATCAAAAGCCTGTTTGATGCGTTTTCTTCAGCGATTAAAGAGTATCAATACAGCGGGGCTTTTAAGGCGGTTTTCCCTTTAAAAGTCAATCAAATGCCCTCGTTTGTTTTCCCTTTAGTGCAGGGGGCTAAGGGTTTGGATTACGGCTTAGAAGCCGGGAGCAAGTCTGAACTCATCATTGCGATGAGTTACACTAACCCTAAAGCCCCTATCACCGTGAATGGCTTTAAAGACAAAGAAATGATTGAGCTTGGCTTTATCGCTAAAAGCATGCAGCATGAAATCACTTTAACGATTGAGGGTTTGAATGAGTTAAAAACCATTATCGCCGTGGCTAAACAAAACGAGTTTTTAGCCTGCCCTAAAATTGGCATTCGCATCCGTTTGCACAGCACTGGCACTGGCGTTTGGGCAAAGAGTGGGGGGATCAATTCTAAATTTGGTCTTAGCAGCACTGAAGTTTTAGAAGCGATGCGCCTTTTAGAAGAAAACGACTTGTTAGAGCATTTCCACATGATACATTTCCACATAGGCTCTCAAATCAGCGATATTTCGCCCTTAAAAAAGGCTTTAAGAGAAGCGGGTAACTTGTATGCAGAATTGCGTAAAATGGGTGCTAAAAATCTTAATAGCGTGAATATTGGAGGGGGGTTAGCCGTAGAATACACCCAACACAAGCACCACCAAGATAAAAACTACACTTTAGAAGAATTCAGCGCTGATGTGGTGTTTTTATTGAGGGAAATTGTGAAAAATAAGCAGGAAATAGAGCCGGATATTTTCATTGAATCAGGCCGTTATATTTCTGCTAACCATGCCGTTTTAGTGGCCCCGGTGTTAGAATTGTTTTCGCATGAATACAATGAAAAATCCCTAAAAATCAAAGAAAGTAATAACCCACCCTTGATTGATGAAATGCTAGACTTGCTCGCTAATATCAATGAAAAAAACGCCATTGAATACTTGCATGATAGTTTTGATCACACCGAGTCGCTATTCACGCTTTTTGATTTGGGCTATATTGATTTGATTGACAGGAGCAACACTGAAGTTTTAGCCCATTTGATCGTCAAAAAAGCGGTGCAATTGCTTTATGTTAAGGATCACAACGATATTTTACGCATTCAAGAGCAGGTCCAAGAGCGCTATTTATTGAATTGCTCGTTTTTCCAAAGCTTGCCGGATTATTGGGGCTTGAGGCAGAATTTCCCGGTCATGCCCTTGAATAAATTAGATGAAAAGCCCACCAGGAGCGCAAGCTTATGGGATATTACTTGCGATAGCGATGGGGAAATCGCTTTTGATTCCACGAAGCCCTTGTTTTTGCATGATATAGACATAGATGAAGAAGAATACTTTTTAGCGTTCTTTTTAGTGGGAGCGTATCAAGAAGTTTTAGGCATGAAACACAATTTATTCACGCACCCTACGGAATTTAGCGTGGTTTTTGATGAAAAAGGCGATTATGAAGTGGAAGATATTTGCGAAGCTCAAACGATTTTAGATGTGTTAGACGATTTAGACTATGACACTAAAGAAATTGAGCGCCTTTTAAAGCAAAAAATTGAAGACAACAACCAACTGGACATGGAAGAAAAGAAAGAAATCATGGGGCGCTTGTATGTCATGCTGAGCGAAAACGGGTATTTGCGCACGATTTCTTAAACGCAAAAACCCACTAAAAACGCTTTTTGTTGGGTTTTTATATTGTTTAAGATCTTTAAGACTTCTTTAGATTTCATTTAAGGATATTTTCCATGATTTCTTTCACTATTTTAGGGTGCAAGATTTCGCCAGAATGAAAAGGCAAAACCTGCCTGATTTTATCTTTCACATAAATTCTATGGCTGCCTTTTTGCCTAGAGAAAACAAATCCATTCTGCAATAATAGCTTCTCTGCTTCTTTAGCTGTGAGTCGTGGCAATTCAGGCAAAAGCTATCTCAATGGGTGCTATTACAGAATTTTTCTTAGAAAGAAAAGCTAACTCATCGGCTTCTAAATCTCCCAAATAAAGCTCTATGGCTTCTTTAATGTTTCTTAGGGCTTCTTCATAACTTTTCCCTTGTGATACACAGCCTTTTAGAAAGGGGACAAAAGCAAAATACCCATTCTCATCTTTTTCTATGACAGCGTTTATAAGCATGGCACTACCTTTGATTAAATTTCTTATGATTATACACATAATATATTTTAAACAAAATTAAACGGACAAATTAGGGAGGGAATGAAAAAAGAAAAAATAAAAGAATAAAAGAGAGTAAAAAAAAAGAGAGCCACCCCAAATGGGGGGGGGTTATTCTACACTACCCTCCTCGTTTTTTAGCTCCTCTCCTGTGATAATATCCCTCTCCGCAATCACATTACCCTCCTCATCATAATCCTCATCCCTAAAACCATAAGACCAAAGATTATCGGCTAAAACGCCAGGAGTTAAGCCCGCGCATGTTAAATCGTATTTATTGATACCGCCATCGCATAAGAGTTGCGCCACGAATTTTGCCTCTTTTTTATCTTTAGGTAAAATCCACGCCCACTCTTCCAAAGTTACACCGCTACTCTTACCATCAGGTCTTACCAAATTCCTCGCATAAGTCTCTATCACTTTACAGAATAGAGTAACATCACCCATGAGCATATCATCAAAAGTATCAAAGAAACACTCTTCAATATTTCTGTTTTCAATCATAGCGCGCCACTCCGCATCGCTATGCTTATTCAAACCTTTCGCATAATGGAGAGCGGTAATAATGATAGCGGACGCTTGATTACCACTACCCTCAAAAAACATGGGAGATAATAACGCGCCGAGCCTACTTTTTCTCTCGGAAAGAGTATAATCCTCCGCAATAATCTCAAAGCTAGTCTTATCATCAGTAGTCTTAAATCCAAAAGCGAGTTTAAACCTATCCTCTTTCTCTTTAGGAGTTGAAGTCCTTTGCTTAACACTCGGTCCGCTCGTAACGATTTTAAGCCCTTTCAACAAATCATCTCCGCTTTTTTCAGCGTGATTATGAGAAACTTCGTTTAAAGGCACTTCCTTAAACCATTTTAAGAATTTTTCGCTATTGAAAGCGTATGCGGCTTCGTTGCCTTTTTGGCTCCTTAAGGTTACACGATTAAACCCAATACTAATGACTTTAGCCTCCACCACTTTGTTATTGATTGTGGCTTTGACTGACGCACCTAACTCTAACTTATTTTCGTTTTGAAAACCCATAAAATACTCCTTGGTAAAATTTGTTTTAAAATCCGCTATAATCGGTCGTTCAATGTTTTTTATGTTTTTTATCTTTTTGGCATGGCTTGTTCCTCCTTGTTGGGGTTTGAAGTGCTAAAAATAGACCCCTTATTTTTGAGCGATCGCATCATTTAATATCCTTTAAAAGAGCGTTTTTAAAAGCTTTAATCGCACTTTCATTCACTAATTCAGCGATACGATAATGCGCGATTAAAAAGTCTAATAATTTTTCGCTCCTTTCTTTGATTTGCGCAACCCCAAAAGAAGCGTTTTTAGCCACTTCTTTTTCACTATAAGAGCCTTTTAGGTATTGCTTTCTTTTTTCATCAAAAGGCTTGTTGCTTAAAGAGCTGTTAGCGTTTTTAGAAATTAAGAGCAAGTTCCCTAAAGCATGCACGATATGGGGGTTTTTAGCCCAATCTTTTTCTTTAGCGCTATAGCCTTGATCAGGTTTTTGGGGCAAGATATGCTCAATGCTTTCTATACTGCTATCAAAATTCAGAGTCGTTTCAGGGTTATGGTGCAACTCGTATTCATACAGCAAGTAATTCAATGCCTTGCCCCACTGATACCATTTCTCAGTATTCTTTTTGGAATGGATACTCTCTTCAAGCAATTCCAAGCCGCTATTTCCTTGTCTGTTGAAAAAACTCTTTTCTAGCGTTGGAAGTTTTTCAATGGCGGTATTTTCTTCCCCATATCTATACGCTCTGAGCGCTTCAAAAGCCAATTCAATCCATTCGTTTTTAGCCGTATTCTTGCCAGCAACCCCATAGATTAAAAACCCAAAACGCTCTAAATATTCTAATAAGCCCTCTAGTTCTTTGGTGGTATAAACTTGTTCATTAGCGCTTTTTCCAGCACGCTGTATGGTTAAAAGAGAGAGCAATAAGGGGCAAGAAAAGCGTTTTCGCTCAAAGCGTTTAAACGCCGCATCTTTTCTAACAAGCCACGCATTTTAGGCGTGATTTCAATCCTAAGCTCTTCATCATCAAGCGTGTGCAAGAAATTCCAAACTTTAGAAGAATAAGAAAGATAAAATAACAAATCGTCTATTCTTTCATATTCATCATCAAAGTTGGTGTTGTCGGTATATCTTTTATGAGCGTTAAACTCCATTTCCAATAACCTCTTCTTAAAATCCCCTTTCTCGCCATAATAATACGCCACAAAATGCTTTAAAAAACCCTCTAAATGATCGTCTTTAAAATGCCTCAAATCGTAATAAATCCTGGTGTAGGTGTCATTGATTTCGTTTTGAAGCTTTTCTAATTTTTTGCCATCGCAAATCTTGTGCGCCACAAAATGCAAGCGGTTTTTAAACAATTCTAAAGTGGATAGATCTTTACCACGATTGTTAATCGTTTCAAAAGAGCTGAAGGGATCGATTCGGTTATCGTTCAATTCCACCACGCTAAAAAGCATTTTCTTTATAAGGGCATCAAACATTTTTTCAAGCGCTTCAATAGGCGTATCGCTGATTTTTTCTTTAAAAAATGTGTAAGCGTCAATCAAATTTTTAGCGTAAAAAGAAGTTTTGAACGCTTCCAAATCTTTTTCCTCTTCAGTGATCGCCCTAAAAGCTTCATTCAAACCATAATACTTATAGGATAAAATGGGTTCAAGGTTGATTAAAGAATACTTTGGGTCTTTGTTTTGGGTAATCTTGGCTAAAAGGCCCAGTAAAATCAGGCTTGTAGCCAATCGTTGCTGGCCGTCTATGATTTCAAAAGTGCTGCTTTCAAACTCATTTTCAAGCTCTCTTAAGGTTAAGCTATGCATGTAATGGAATTTATCTCCCAGTTTGGACACATGCTCTAAATCGTTCCAAAAATCCTTTAATTGCCTTTCTTGCCATGCATACCCCCTTTGATAGCTGGGGATTTCAAACACGCCTTTTTCAATCACTCCGTCTAAATTTAACAATTCCATTAAAATCCTTTCTTAAATGATGGGCTTATGGGTAAAAACCATAACCTTTAATTTTTTCGCTCAATCAATTTTGGTTGCCCAAGCCTAGTGCTGTGCGTGAAATGCCAAGTGTTTTTATTGACCAATTCTTCGTATTCTTGGCTCCCTTTTTGAGCGCAAACGCCCTCAACCTTTAGCGCTCCCTCTTCATCAATCCCGATAGTGTCATGGTCAATCTTTAGGGCAAAAACGCTCCATTGGACTTCAGCCTCTCTAGTCGTTGAATCCTCATTCACAATGCCAATGATATAATCCGCTTTACGCATGAGTTCAAAATGCTTGTGCTGAGCCGCTTTGTTTCGTCGTGAGCGAAAATAGCCCAAAGTGCATTCATCGCACCACTCTTTAAAATCCTCATTTCCTGGAATGGTTCCTTTATATGCGCCTGAAACCATACACAACAACAAATTGTATTTTTCATGCGCTTTTAAATCTTCTAACTGAGCCATCATCTCTCCTTTAAATTTAACTCTGTAAGCCCCACTGATTGAAAAATGGGGCTTATTGAATCAAATGGTTTAAAAAATGCGGTGCGGGTTAATGAAAGGGTTAATAATAGGGTTAATGAAAAGAGGAATAATAAAGAGTAGGGGATTTTTAAATCGGTTTTGGTAAAAGCGATAAAAGTTATGGTAGCGTTGCTTGAATGAATGATTGAATGTTTGAATGTTTGAATGTTTGAATGTTTGAATGTTTGAATGTTTGAATGTTTGAATGTTTGAATGTTTGAATGTTTGAATGTTTGAATGTTTGAATGTTTGAATGTTTGAATGTTTGAATGTTTGAATGGTTGCTTGATTGATTGATTGAATGCTTGATTACTTGCTTGCTTGCTTGCTTGATTGATTACTTGCTTGATTGATTGATTGATTACTTGCTTGATTGAATGGTTGAATGGTTGAATGGTTGAATGGTTGAATGGTTGAATGCCATTTCTACCCCTTTTTTTGAAAAAAAGATGACTTAGTGTATTGTATCTAGTGGTATTTAATCAATGGTTAATGATGCGTTTTTATTTTTTAATGATGCGTTTTTATTTTTTAATGATGCGTTTTATCTTTTTATCTTATGAAATGTTTGAAATGTTTTATTTTATGAAATGTTTTATTTGATGATGCGTTTTATCTTAATTTATTTAAGACTTTATTTATTCAAAGCTTTATTTAATATTCAAAGCTTTATTTAATATTCAAAGCTTTATTTTTACCCCCATTCCCATCATTTCCAATAACGCTTATCCATTCCTTTCAAACTCTAAAATTTCTTTCACATTCCAAAAACTTTAAGCAAACTTTAAGCATTGCATGTCTATAATTACATTTCGTTTTTAAAGACAAGCTTTAAAAAGTTCTTTAATTTGAAACCACTCAAACAAGTCATAAAAGCTAAAAAGCTTTCAAAGCTCATTAGCTGGTAAAACTTGGCGGTTAAAAAAGATTAGGGATCAAGCATTTTTAGTCTTCTTTAAAGGGTTTAACAGAGCGATTATAGCAAGTTTTTAAAGAAAAACGAAGTTATTTGATTTAACATTGTTAATAGCCTATGTAAAAGTAAAGTAAAACTACAACAACTCTGTCTTATATTCATTAAGGCAGTGGTAGCGCTGAAGAATATTCGTGCAATTGTCGTTATTCATTATAAAAGGGCGGGTTTTAAAGGATATTTTAAAATTTAAAACAAGCTTTTAAGAGCAGATGGCGGATGCCTTGCCAAAGAGAGGCGATGAAGGACGTACTAGACTGCGATAAGCTATGCGGAGCTGTCAAGGAGCTTTGATGCGTAGATGTCCGAATGGGGCAACCCAACTAATAGAGATATTAGTTACTCTAATTTAGAGAGCGAACCTAGTGAAGTGAAACATCTCAGTAACTAGAGGAAAAGAAATCAACGAGATTCCCTAAGTAGTGGCGAGCGAACGGGGAAAAGGGCAAACCGAGTGCTTGCATTCGGGGTTGAGGACTGCAACATCCAAGAGAACGCTTTAGCAGAGTTACCTGGAAAGGTAAGCCATAGAAAGTGATAGCCTTGTATGCGACAAGGCGTTTTCAGGTAGCAGTATCCAGAGTAGGCCAGGACACGAGGAATCCAGGTTGAAGCCGGGGAGACCACTCTCCAACCCTAAATACTACTCTTTGAGCGATAGCGAACAAGTACCGTGAGGGAAAGGTGAAAAGAACCGCAGTGAGCGGAGTGAAATAGAACCTGAAACCATCTGCTTACAATCATTCAGAGCCCTATGATTTATCAGGGTGATGGACTGCCTTTTGCATAATGATCCTGCGAGTTGTGGTATCTGGCAAGGTTAAGCGAATGCGAAGCCGTAGCGAAAGCGAGTCTTAATAGGGCGATCAAGTCAGATGCTGCAGACCCGAAGCTAAGTGATCTATCCATGGCCAAGTTGAAACGCGTGTAATAGCGCGTGGAGGACTGAACTCGTACCCATTGAAACGGGTTGGGATGAGCTGTGGATAGGGGTGAAAGGCCAAACAAACTTAGTGATAGCTGGTTCTCTTCGAAATATATTTAGGTATAGCCTCAAGTGATAATAAAAGGGGGTAGAGCCCTGATTGGGCTAGGGCTGCTCGCCGCGGTACCAAACCCTATCAAACTTCGAATACCTTTTATCGTATCTTGGGAGTCAGGCGGTGGGTGATAAAATCAATCGTCAAAAGGGGAACAACCCAGACTACCAAATAAGGTCCCTAAGTTCTATTCTGAGTGGAAAAAGATGTGTGGCTACTCAAACAACCAGGAGGTTGGCTTAGAAGCAGCCATCCTTTAAAGAAAGCGTAACAGCTCACTGGTCTAGTGGTCATGCGCTGAAAATATAACGGGGCTAAGATAGACACCGAATTTGTAGATTGTGTTAAACACAGTGGTAGAAGAGCGTTCATACCAGCGTTGAAGGTATACCGGTAAGGAGTGCTGGAGCGGTATGAAGTGAGCATGCAGGAATGAGTAACGATAAGATATATGAGAATTGTATCCGCCGTAAATCTAAGGTTTCCTACGCGATGGTCGTCATCGTAGGGTTAGTCGGGTCCTAAGCCGAGTCCGAAAGGGGTAGGTGATGGCAAATTGGTTAATATTCCAATACCGACTATGGAGCGTGATGGGGGGACGCATAGGGTTAAGCGAGCTAGCTGATGGAAGCGCTAGTCTAAGGGCGTAGATTGGAGGGAAGGCAAATCCACCTCTGTATTTGAAACCCAAACAGGCTCTTTGAGTCCTTTTAGGACAAAGGGAGAATCGCTGATACCGTCGTGCCAAGAAAAGCCTCTAAGCATATCCATAGTCGTCCGTACCGCAAACCGACACAGGTAGATGAGATGAGTATTCTAAGGCGCGTGAAAGAACTCTGGTTAAGGAACTCTGCAAACTAGCACCGTAAGTTCGCGATAAGGTGTGCCGCAGCAATGCGGTCTCAGCAAAGAGTCCCTCCCGACTGTTTACCAAAAACACAGCACTTTGCCAACTCGTAAGAGGAAGTATAAGGTGTGACGCCTGCCCGGTGCTCGAAGGTTAAGAGGATGCGTCAGTCGCAAGATGAAGCGTTGAATTGAAGCCCGAGTAAACGGCGGCCGTAACTATAACGGTCCTAAGGTAGCGAAATTCCTTGTCGGTTAAATACCGACCTGCATGAATGGCGTAACGAGATGGGAGCTGTCTCAACCAGAGATTCAGTGAAATTGTAGTGGAGGTGAAAATTCCTCCTACCCGCGGCAAGACGGAAAGACCCCGTGGACCTTTACTACAACTTAGCACTGCTAATGGGAATATCATGCGCAGGATAGGTGGGAGGCTTTGAAGTAAGGGCTTTGGCTCTTATGGAGCCATCCTTGAGATACCACCCTTGATGTTTCTGTTAGCTAACTGGCCTGTGTTATCCACAGGCAGGACAATGCTTGGTGGGTAGTTTGACTGGGGCGGTCGCCTCCTAAAAAGTAACGGAGGCTTGCAAAGGTTGGCTCATTGCGGTTGGAAATCGCAAGTTGAGTGTAATGGCACAAGCCAGCCTGACTGTAAGACATACAAGTCAAGCAGAGACGAAAGTCGGTCATAGTGATCCGGTGGTTCTGTGTGGAAGGGCCATCGCTCAAAGGATAAAAGGTACCCCGGGGATAACAGGCTGATCTCCCCCAAGAGCTCACATCGACGGGGAGGTTTGGCACCTCGATGTCGGCTCATCGCATCCTGGGGCTGGAGCAGGTCCCAAGGGTATGGCTGTTCGCCATTTAAAGCGGTACGCGAGCTGGGTTCAGAACGTCGTGAGACAGTTCGGTCCCTATCTGCCGTGGGCGTAGGAAAGTTGAGGAGAGCTGTCCCTAGTACGAGAGGACCGGGATGGACGTGTCACTGGTGCACCAGTTGTTCTGCCAAGAGCATCGCTGGGTAGCTACACACGGATGTGATAACTGCTGAAAGCATCTAAGCAGGAAGCCAACTCCAAGATGAACTTTCCCTGAAGCTCGCACAAAGACTATGTGCTTGATAGGGTAGATGTGTGAGTGCAGTAATGCATTTAGCTGACTACTACTAATAGAGCGTTTGGCTTGTTTTTTGCTTTTTGTATAAGATAACGGCAATAAGTGCGAATGAGTTACCACTGCCTTACTGAGTGTAAGAGAGTTGGAGTTTTATAAAAACTTTTATAAGATTAAACTTTAATCAAAATGAGATATTCTCTGATTTAAAGTTAAGGGCTATTAACGATCTTCTTTGTTGAAAAACAGCTCCCTATTAAAGAGAAAGGGGAGTTAAGGGTAAATGCGATTTATCTTTAGCTCCCTTTTCCTTGTGCCTTTAGAGAAGAGGAACTACCCAGTTAACCATTCCGAACCTGGAAGTCAAGCTCTTCATCGCTGATAATACTGCTCTTTTCAAGAGTGGGAATGTAGGTCGGTGCAGGGATAGGGAAATGTTTTTTTAATCTTGCTTTTTATCTTATTTCATTATTGATTATATTTTAGTGCTTTATTTTTCTGTTGCTTTTTTCATTTCTTTTATTTTTAGTTGTTTTGGTTTAGGGTTTTATTGTTTTATTCAAAGGTTTTTAGGGTTAAGAAAACGAGTTTGATGGCAAAATAAATTTAAAATCATAAAATAAAACCTGAAGCGATAAAATAAAACTTAAAGTCATAACATAAGATCTAAAATCCAATTTTTTAAAAAGTTTAATATCTTTGGAAAGAGTCCGCACCAATTAAACATGGATTTAAGAAAAAAGTTTTATTCTCTAAAGAATGGAATTATTTATTAATCTCTAAGAAATCAATATCTAGGAATTAGGACCATGCAAGAAAGAGTTTTTAAAAGAAATGTTTTAGATGCGAATATCTTAAAAGAAATGCATGGGAACAATGTCTGTTATTCCAAGCATTCAAAAGATAGGTTTATTCCTTTCATATTTGACAAATTTGGTTATGTTGAATGTAAAATCTTTAAAAAGATATTGAACTTTCCTATCAATACAACTTTCTTTGGTGGCACAGGCTGTAAGAAACTCATGGAGCTTTTATGTGAAATCGTTATAGATTCTAGAAGTTCCAAAATCGCATTAAACCGCCATTATGCTTTAACTCGCTTGCAATGGTGCGATAGAACCTTAAGACATAATCTCCAAATTTTAGAGAGAATAGGATTTCTAACTGCTTTTAAGAACAAAAAAGGTTATATTTTTTTGTCTATGCATGATTTCACTAAAATAGAAAGCTACGAACATTCGGGTTTGAATGGGGAGAGCAATTTACCTAATAGCTTCTTTTTAGGAATTTGTGGGTATTTGAAAAAACTATTCAAGAAATTAAAAGATAGAGTATTCAAGTTATTAAACAAGCACGGTGCATTCTTTTTAAAAATCCCTAAGCATTTTCAAATGCAAAACTTTAACAATATTTTTTTGGAGTTTGTGTCGGTTAATAATTCTTGTCTTTCTTATAGATTGACTTATGAGCAACTTGTTGGCAAAAAAATTCCGAACATCAAGTGCTCTTACCAACAAGCAATTGTAAAAAAGAATATCTATAGAGCATTAGAAGAACTATCTGTAGATAAGAAAATTCTAGCATCATAAAGAAAACAAAGGACAAAAAATGCAATTCCCACTCAAAAAAGATTTAGAAATTTCACAAAAATATGTGATCCCTAAAGGCTTTGACCCTACAAACAAAAAATACAAAAATCTTTTGGTGAAAGATCTACCTAAATTAGTGCATAGGGAAATTGAAATCGCTATGGGATTGTTATTTGAAATCAACGAAGTAGAGACTGCGATTGAAGTCATGAAATTTCTCACTCAAGCAATAGATCGTGTTTTGCATGATGCGAGAACCAAACATTATGAAATGAGACTAGCCAAAAAGATTAAAAAAAGTAGATTTGGGTGAAAAACTATGGCTTATATCGCTAATTTACAATTCTTACCATTAGATGAGATTTTACTCTCTAATGGTTATAAACACAAAGTAGAGAAATCAAGCAAAAATAACCCGGCTCTTTATAATGAATACGATACCATTAAAGGCACACTTATTATTTCAAGAAAGCCTGATGGGAGTTATCATTATTTCAACACTCATAATGATGAAGATAAAGGCACGATTATCGCCTTTTGTAAAAATCGTGGGCTAGATTTTAATGATTTAATCAAAAACAGAGATGATTTAGAAATTAGCGATAAGCCAAACCACAAATATAATAATTCCAAGCCTTATACAATCATTACCAAAGAACAAGAATCAGAGCGTCAAAAAGTGGTGAAACAATTTGAAAAACTCCCTACCTACGATATAGAAAGCTCAGATTTGTTTCACACTTTATTGGATAGTCGCTCTTTGGATAAAACTTTACTAAAACCTTACAATCATTTACTTAAAGAAGATGAACATGCAAATTTATGCGTGCCTTGCTATTTGACCAATGATAATGGAAACTTAATACAGGGTGGGTATAACAAGCGATTATCCAAACCTTTCACTATGCAAGGCGCTACTAATCCCACTAAACACTTAATGCAAGCAGGTTCTATCAAGGGTTTTGAAGTTTTATCCCCACAAAATATTAAAAATATTCAAAATATCATTGTAGCTGAAAGCGTTTTTGATGGCTTAAGCGTGTTAGAAATGCAAGGGTTTGATCCCAATCAAACAGCTATTATTTCTACTATTGGTAATTTCACAGAAGAAAGAATGCAAAAATTTGTAGATAAATTTCTTAATACCATCAACACTTATAAGTGTAAGGAATACAATGAATACCACAAAGAAATTGATCGCTACAACAAGCAATTAGAGGACTATGAAAATTACATAAATTTTCAAAAAAGATATGAAAAATGGCGTGCTAAAGAGTTAGCTAAACACGATAATGACCCTAAAAAAGTCCCTAATGATCCCATTTTCTCGCCCATAAGAGATAAAAACAATCTTATCCCTAGACCCGTTTTTAAGCCCGCTCTAGCCTTACGCCTAAAAGAACCAAAAATTCCTAATTTAAGTCTTAATGTTATTTTAGCAATGGATCATGATAAACAGGGGCGAAAATTCAACGCTATTTTGGAAAAAATTTTTTACGCTCACACTAAAGAAATTCCAAGCATCTATACGCCTATCAGCAAAGATGCGAACGATGATTTAAAAATCGCTAAAGCATTAGGATTGAAGCAAATTAGCAATAGGATTTTACAAGATTTTTTATTTGATGCCAAAGAAAAAATGCAAAACCCTACTACCACGCCATCACAAAAAAGCATCTTGGCTAACCAATTACAAAAACTACAAGATCTAATGCCAAAACCTAAACTACCACAAGGAGTGTTTCATGGTTACCAACAAGATCATGGATTTGGATCTAAATATGTAGCTAATTCTGTCTATTACACCAACAATCAATCTCAAAACAAAGGACATGAAAGATGAAAACAAAACATAAAGGAATAAGAATGTTTAAGCAAATTCGTAGAATGATGAGTTTGGCAATATTAATGCCTAGTTTTTTATTGGCGGCGCCAGATTACAAACAAAAATTCACTCAAATATTGGATTTCATAAGCAATGACTTTATCAAAGCTATCGGTGGTTTAATCATTGTTGGGACTTGCATTTACGCCTATAAAAATTGGGACAGGCTTGGAGAAATTGGTTGGAAATACGTTGGGATTATCATTATAACCGCTGCTATTTCTAATGCTAAAACTTTAAGTCAATGGTTATTTTAGATGGCATTGCATATTGTTTGTGTTGAAAGTATCAACATTAGAGAAATCAGCAAAAGAGAAACTTTTTTGGGATTAAACTTGGATAGTTGGATTGTTAGTTTCTTAATGTCGGCATGGTTACTGTCATTCCAACCACTTTATGCTATAGGTTTAATGGCTAGTTGTGTGTTTGTATTCTACATTTTAGAATTTTTTGATGAAGATATAACAGCCATTTTGCATGCGCTTTTCACCTTAAGAACAGGAGCTAGAAATTATTATGCTTGAAAAAATTTTCACTTCTTTATGCTCGCTAATTCCTAAGCGTTATAGCATGAAAGAAGAAACTAACATTGTTGGCATTTATAATGAGCATTATCTTTTAAGTGAAAAATCAAACCTTGTAGGCACTCTTAAATTAGAGGGAATTTCTTATTTGTCTTTAGATGACAAAGAAATAGCACAAAAATTCAATGAACGCATTTTAGCTCTTAATGAGATTGTAGATGGAGTGCATTTTAAAATCGTAGCTAGAAGGCGTAAGATTTTCATACACCATGAATATACTCAAGAGGAGATAAGCAATCCTTTTGCATTAGAGGTTATCAATTTATGGGAGCAGGGGGTTGAGGATGTTTATCAAAATTTCTATTACTTAATTTTTGAAACTAAGAATGATAGCATTAAAGGTTATTTGGAACGATTTAAGAAAAAAATCACTACCAATGAATTAGAAAATATTCAAGAAAATAATAAACAAGATGAAGTTAAATATCAAGAAAACTATTTCATAGGCTTTGATAATTTTAATTTAGCAGATAAATCTAAAATATTAGACAGCATTATCAATAATGTTAAAAACATGCTTTCTGGCTTGTTTGTAGAAAAAATAGATGCCAATAGTTTGCTTAATTTTTATGCGGAATATATCAATGGTGTTCCTAGTGAATACACTTTTTTTAGAGGTCGTTTGCATGATGGCATGATTAATTCTGATGTGCATTTTAAAAAAGATTTTTTCACTCACATTCATAATAGTAAAGAGATTTTCAAGCGTTTCATCAGCATTAAGACTTATGATATAGACAAAATTGTCAGCACCGCTCTTTCTTCAGTGTTGCATTTATCTTTAGAATTTGATGTGATTTTAAACATTGACAATATTCCTAAAGCAAAGGCTGAAAAAAGGATTGAAACTAAAAGAAAAAGAGCGAATAAGATTATTAGAGTTGAAATTGATGAATTGAATGACCTTATTAAAACAGACAGAGTTTTAATGCAAGAGATTTCTTTAAACATTTTAGTTCATGCCAAAACTAAAACCGATTTAGATAGTGCTTGTATAGAAATTACCAATTTGCTTAAACAAAAAGGTATTGTAAGCACACAAGAAAGTATTGGCATGTTGCCTATGTTTTTTAGCTTCTTCCCCAATCGTAATCGCTTGAATTTTAGAAAGCGTTTGTTGTCTAGTCAAAATATTGCTTCTTTAATCGTATTGGAAAAACAAAATTGTGGTTTTTCTAGAAATTCATGGGGCGATCGCCATTTAACTATTTTTAGAAACCAAGACAAATCGCCTTATTTATTCAATTTCCATGCTTATGAGGCAAAAAAAAATGATATGGTATCAGGGCATACCATCATCTTTGGTGGCACAGGGGCTGGTAAAACCACTTTAATTGAATTTTTAATCACCAATTGTTTTAAGTATGAAGATTTAAGTATTTTGGCTTTAGACAGAAATAATGGCATGCGTGTGATGACTGAGTTTTTAGATGGTCAATACAACGATAGCAATGATTTTTACATTAATCCGTTTTCTTTAAAAGATACAAGCACTAACTGCACCTTTTTAGTGAGTTGGTTGGCATTTATGCTCAATATTGATGAAGATACTAAAGATGAAAAAAAAAGACTTTAAGCGCTTTATCCAAAACAATCAGAGTTTGCTATAACAATATCACAAAACAAGGGGGTGCTATTTTTAAGTTAAGAGATTTTAAAGACACGCTAGAAAGAGACTATTTAGATAGCAAAGACATTTTAGAAAAAGAGAGCTCAAAAGACTTATACAAGCATTCTACTGATTGTTTAGACTTTGCTAAAAAGCTTTCTGTTATTGATATGGATGCTCTTTCTAGTAGTAAAAAAGATTTCAACTTGGCAGTGCTATACCTATTCTACAAAGTCATGAATAGAGCTAAATTAGAAAACAAGCCTTTTTATATCTTCATTGATGAAGCAAAATCTGTTATTGAAAATCCCATCATGTTAGCTAAAATCAAAGACACACTCGCTCAAGCTAGAAAACTCAATGGGGTTTTAACTTTAGCCTTTCAAGACATTAACCAACTTGATGGCGTAGAGGGATCAAAGTCCATTATAGAAAACGCCGCTCAAGTCATACTCTATCCTACAAACAATTTTGAGAAATTAGAGAGCTATGGCATTTTATTAAGTCCTATTGAAAAATCCTTTTTAAACAAAACGCCGTTAAACGCTAGGCAAGTATTAGTGAAAAACCTTCTCACTCAATCTAGTGTATTTTTAGAAATCAATTTAGAAAAGCTAAACAGCACCAGTAAAAAATTTTTAAGAGCGTATAACTCTAGCGCGTCTAGCGTTTTTGAACTGGAAACGCTTAAAAAGGATAATCCAAAGGATTATAAAGAAATTTACTTGACAAAGGAGTAGGAATGAAAGATAGCGTGATTATCATTGAAAGCCCTAATAAGGTTGAAAAGATTAAACAACTAACAGGTGCGGAAGTTTATGCAACTATAGGGCATTTTACTAACCTTATAGGCGTAGATATTGAAAATAATTTTGCTTGTAAGTTTGAAATCAAAGAAGACAAGGCTAAGAAAATAAATTTTTTAATCAATGCTTGTAGGGACAAAAAAGTCTATATCGCTACTGACCCTGATAGAGAGGGCTATGGTATTGGTTATCAATTTTATGAAAAAATTAAAAATGTAGCTAGTGAAATTTATCGTGCAGAATTTCATGAGATCACACCAAGCGGTATTGAAAACGGCTTAAAAAATGCGGTGTTATTTTCTCGTTCTAACACTAATTTATACCAATCATTCTTAGGCAGAATTGCAAGCGATCAGGTTGTTGGATTTGCTCTAACAAGCTATTTAAGAAAAAGTTTAAATCTTAGTGAATTGAGCGCTGGTAGAGTGCAAACTCCAGCTCTAGCTTTAATCTGCCAAAGAGATCAAGAAATAAGGGATTTTGATAAGTTGGATGCTGAAGAAAAAGTAGAATATCAAATCCAAGCTAGTATTGTGTGCAATGAAAAAGAAGTGATTATTAAGCATGTAAGGGCGAATGAAAAAAACGAACTAGTGGATTTTAAATTTAAAGACAAAAACGAAGCATCTCAATTTTTACAAGATCTAAAGGACGGATTAGGATCTATGAGTGTTCTAGCTTTATTAAAAGAAAGTCTATCCATTAAAGAACCCAAAAAACCTTTCACCACCTCTAAACTTTTATCCCAAGCGAGCAAATCCTTAAAAATACCCACTAAAGAAATCGCACAACTTGCTCAAAAACTCTTTGAAGCTGGTCTCATCACTTATCACAGAACTGATAGTGAATTTTTAAGTCCTGAGTATCTCAAAGAACATGAAGTGTTTTTTGAACCTATTTATCCGAGTATTTATCAATACAGGGAATATAAAGCTGGCAAAAACTCACAAGCTGAAGCGCATGAAGCCATAAGAATTACACATCCGCATGCTTTAAAAGACTTAGAAAAAGTGTGCAGTGACGCTAAAATAAGCGAAGAATTAGCGCTGAAGTTGTATCAACTTATTTATGCCAATACAATTTGTTCTCAAAGTAGAAACGCCTTATACAATCAATATGATTGTATCTTTAAAATCAAAAGCGAGAGTTTTAAGCTCTCTTTCAAACTTTTAAAAGAAAAGGGTTTTTTAGAGATTGAAGAACTCATTCAAGGCAAAGAAGAACTTAGCAAGGAAGAACAAGAAAATGAAATAGAAAACTTTTCATTAAAAGAAAATGACAGTGTCCCATTAAAAGAAGTTTTTATTAAAGAAATAGAAAAACCCAGTCCTAAACCTTATAAAGAAAGTGCCTTTATTCCCTTATTAGAAAGCGAGGGGATTGGTCGTCCTAGCACTTATGCGAGCTTCTTAGATCTTCTTTTGAAGCGTAAATATATTAGCATTGATACAAAAACTAACACTATCACCCCTACTAGTCAAGGATTAGAAGTGATTTCATTTTTCAAAAAAGATAAAGAAGTGGATTTCATCGCTCTTACAAGCAAGGATAAGAGCAAATTAGGAAGCACTACCAAACAATTTGAAGAATGTTTGGATTTAATCATGAGAGGTGAAGCTAGTTATGAAAAGTTCATGCTTGAAGTCATAAGCAAGTTAAAAAGCACCGCCAAGTTTTATCAAACACAATCTACTAACAATAACATGCCTACTGATAAGCAACTTGAACTCATAGAAAAAATTTGTAAAGATAAAAAATTACAAAAACCCAGTCAAGAAATCTTGCAGAACAAGGAAAAATGTTCTGATTGGATTGCAGAGCATGTTAAAGAAAAACCCAGTCAAAAACAACTGGATCTGGTTAAAAAAATTTGTGAAGGGTGCAAATTGGCAATGCCCATCAATAAAGTATTGAATGACAAATTCGCTATCTCTAAATGGATTGATGAACACAAAAAGACAAAGAAATGAGAATATTTTTAATAGGAATAATTTTGTTAGCACTAAGTGGATGTTCTAATAAACAATATGAAATGTATAAAAGCCCTTGTGCCTTTTTTCATTTAAATCAACCCATAGGCTAGTTAATGTCAAAAAGAAGCGAAGTTTTAGAACAATTTCATGGCGGTTTAAAAAATTTAGAATTACAAACTAAAAGACGCATGGATTTGTGGGGCGATCTAAAAGAGAATGAAGAACAAACTTTGCTTTTAGGAGAAATTGAAAATGAATTAAAGCAATTAGAAAACAAAGAAAATCTTAAAGCAGACAACAACACAGAATTTAAAGAAGAAAATCAAGACACTAAAGAAAACCAGCCTAACGATTTGTTTTCTTTGCCATTACCCATTCAAACCACCACCAATGAAATTAAAGAGTTTGTAGAAGAGCCTGTGATAGAAACAGAAGAAAAAGAAACGCCCCAAAATGAGTCAATCCAAGAAAAAAAATAAAGAATTTTTAAAAACTTTTTCTCTAGAATAGGCTTTGATAAAAGCATTGCCCCCACAATGCTTTTTGAAGAAGTGAGAGATGCAAGCATTATCTATCATTTAGAGAAAAAATTAGGCGATTATATCTTTTATGTAGCGTGTTTCTTCTTTGGCACAACAGCGTTGCTTATTATCTTACTGATTGTTCTGTTGCCCTTAAAACAAAAAGAGCCGTATTTAGTGCAATTTTCTAACAATAAAGAAAATTTTGCTTTAGTTCAAAAGGCAGATAGCACCATTACAGCCAATAAAGCTCTTATTCGTTCATTAGTGGGAGCGTATGTGCTAAACAGGGAAAGCATTACTCATATTGAGCAACATGAAAAAATGCGTCAAAACACCATTAAAGAGCAAAGTTCCAATGAAGTATGGTATGAATTTGAAAAACTCATCGCTTATTATGACAGCATTTACACTAATCCTTTACTCACAAGAAAAGTAAAGATTGCAAATATCTATTTAGATAAAGATTTAGCCTATATTGACATTGAAGTGAGCTTGTATCATAGCGGAGAATTAGAGAGCTTAAAGTACTATAAAGTGGTGATGAGTTTTGAATTTAAAAAACAAGAAATCAATTTTGACTCCATGTCTTTAAATCCTACAGGCTTTATTGTTACAGGTTATGATGTAACTGAAATTGCGATTTTAAAAGACTTAGATGAAAAAAATAAAGTCAAAGATGATGGTGTGAAATCTAGGATTATCCATACCGAGAAAAAAGACCCTCATATGAGCCAATATAAAGATGTTAAGGAACAATAATGAAAAAATTCACTCTATCGCTATTTTTGTATGGCGCTTTACTTAGCGCTGAAGAGGATATTTTTAGAAACAATACAAATGAAATTGATCCTACAACTTCTTTTGAACATGGCAAAGAAAACAACAATCTTATCCCAGCAAAATCTGATAGTTTAGAAAGTTTCAAAGAACAAGAAAACAAAGAAAAAGCCAAACAACTTATGGATTTAAAAGCCTTACAGAGCGTGTATTTTTCTAAAAATAGAAAATTGCAAGACAATAATTTCAATGTCTTATATGTGGCAGGCAACACCAACAAAATCCGCTTACGCTATGCGATGACTACCACTTTTATTTTTGATAATGATCCTATTATCTATGTGAGTTTAGGCGATCCTAGCGGTTTTGAACTCACTTACCCCACTAATGATCATTACGGTTTATCTAACATGCTAGTGATCAAACCCTTGCTTATAGGGGTGGATACAAATCTAACCGTAGTCGGAGCGAGCGGAACAATTTATACTTTTTACTTGTTTAGCACCACTTACACTAGCAAATTCCAAAGCTATTTTTCAGTGTTTGTCTCTAATAAAAGATCTATCGGTAAGCTCAATATTTTGTCTAAAAACGAGCTAGAAAAAAGAGAGCAAGAACAATTGGCTAAAACAGAAACAAATACAAATAGCTCCAATAAACAAGACAAACAAAAGCTTGACTACAGAAAAATCAATTATGAGAGCAAGGAAATTGATGATGGCAAGTTTATAAGAATTGGAGATGAAGTCAATCACATTTTCATTGAAAAAGCTAAAATCAATCGTGGTTATTTGCAAAAACCCAAACACAAACGCACCTGGTGGAGTTTGTGGCTCTATAAAAAACCCAGTGATGATGCGCTTGATATAAAGGCACTAGATGTCTTTGATGATGGCAAATACACTTATTTTAGATATGACAGAGATCAAGCCTTTTCAAAATTCCCTTACACCTATAAGGTTGTAGATGGGTATGATAATCCTATCAATAGCCGTGTGGTAGGGAATTACATTATTGCTGAAGATGTTTCTAAAAAATGGACTTTAAGGAGCGGTAAGGAATACGTGTGCGTAAGAAGAGACAAGCACAAATACCAAAAATCTAAGGACTTCATGCGTTTAAAAAGGCTTTTAGAGCAAGATGAAGCCATGAAAGCCAAACGAAACAACATCCACTTGATTGAAGACACTACGCCTCAACCTAAAAATGCCATTAGCGTAACGGAGTTGTTAGCTCAAATCAAAAACCAAACTCCAAGCAAAGAATGCCGAGCCTTAAATGAAGAAGAAGTTAAGACTTTAGAAGAGGTTAAAAACATCATAAAAGCTCCCAAGCCTTTGCAAAAAGATTTGAAAAACAAGCTCAAAAAACACACCATCAAAACCCATTATTGTGTGCCTATCCCCTATATAGAAAGACCAAAAACTACTGATGGTTTAGAGAAGAATAAAAAGGGGCTGAATAACACCAAAAAACAAAATCAAGCAAACCAAAAATAATGGGCTTTTTTAGAGTAATTAGAAACGCACCGATTGTAAGTGTCTTTATTGTTTTGATGCTTATTTTTTGTGCATGGTTTTTCCTTTATGATGATAGCTCACCTAAAGCAGTGAGAAATTATGTTAAAAGCAAGTTTCCAATCTCTGACTATCTCTACAAAAAAGCGGATAAAAAGAAGATCCCACCACAGAACAATGTCATTAAACAAGAGATTAAAGAAGAAGAAATTAAAAAATCTTGTAAGGGTCAGATGACAGATAATAAGGGTAATTTAATAGATGATGATTGCAATATTATAGCCACTCAAAAACAAGTTAATAACTTACCAAACTTACCAAAAGATATACTTAAAACCAAACCTACCGTTGCCTCCAATCCTTTCAACTACAATACCGCTAACGAAGAAGAAAAAACCCGCCTTGTGATTTTAGCGTCTCGTATTAGTAGCCAAAAAGAAACGCAGCCTCCAACCTCTATAAAAAATAGTGTTTCTAATACAAAATCCAAAGAAAAACAAGAACTTGAAAAAGAATACGGCTCTAGCGGTTTTAAAAATTTTAAAAGAAAAAATATAGCGAGCAGTGAAAACAAACTTTTGAGAACGATTACAGCTGACAGAATGATCCCAGCCATTCTGATCACTCCTATTAGTAGTGAAATAGGGGGGAGTAAGATAATCGCTCAAGTGGAGAGTGATATATACGCAACGATGGGTAGAGCGGCTTTAATCCCCAAAGGGAGTAGAGCCATAGGCTATTACAACTCTAATAACAAAATAGGAGAATACCGCTTAGAAATTGCTTGGAATAGGATCATCACGCCACAAGGGGTCAATATCATACTAAGCGATGCTAAGGGAGCTGATGTCAAGGGCTATAACGGCATGATAGGCACACTCCATAACAAATATTGGGAACGCTATGGTATTCCTTTATCCTTAAGCACCTTGTCAAATGGGCTACTCATAGGTCTTACTAGCGGTCTTACCGAAGCGATGAAAAACAAAAGGGGTGGTTTTAATCAAAACTATTTTGGAGACTACATGATGATGCAAATGACGAGGCAAACTGGTATCAGCCTAAATAACATTATCGCTCAAATCATGCGAGATCAAATCAGGATTAAGCCCATTATCACTATTAGAGAAGGAAGCCATATTTTTATTAGTCCTAATACGGATATTTGGTTTCCTATCCCTAAAAACAATGAAGTCTTAGCGAAATTCTTTAATGAAGAAAAGGAACAAAACAATGATACAAAATAGCATTATTAATAATAATTTTATTCTAAATAGTGTAAAATTAAAATACAATATTAAACATAAGGATTACCAATGGAACTCAACCCTGAAGAAGAATTACTGAACACTCTAGAAGAAAGCAAAGATGCAGAATATGTGGAGCTTTGCAAAAAAGTAGTAGAGGCACAAATGGAATTAAGAAAAGTTATGGATAAACGCCTAGAAAATGAAACCAAAGAGTTAAGATCCAGAATGCAAGCAAGTATTACTGAAAGGCTAGTTTCAGAAATTTTAAATACCGAAGAGCATTTTTCAAAAAAGATTATCCAAAACGAGAAACCACTTGAAATTATTTTTGATATAGAAAGGACTTATAACAATGATTGATGGAAATTTTAATTGCGATAAAAAGCTTGCTCATTTAAATGAAGAGCGGCCCATTTTAGAAGCGCCTAAAAAAGATAAAAAACCTAAAAAGCCTAGAAATTCTAAAATTAAGGATTTAGATTTTTATGCCTCCTATGTGAGCAAAAATGTTGAAATCCAAAAAAAATTTGATGAGACTTATAGGTTGTGTGAACAAAAACAGCAAGAACTCAATAGTTTATTAAAAGAACTAGAAAACTTAAGGAAACAATTATGAAAGAAAAATTAGACAAATTATTAAAATTAGAGCTTAATGAATTAGATAAACTGGATTTAGAAAAAGAGTTATCTAATCTAAAACTCACAAGCCATAAAATCTACCAAGAATACTTACTAGAAAAACACGAAATTTGTGAAAAAAACCTAGAAATTAAAGCTAATAATAAAAGGCTTTCCAAAATACACCATCTATATTTTTTAGCTAAAAGAATAGAAGATAAAAGAGAAAAAGAGCGCATTGAACTTCAAAAAAAAATGTTAAGGGATTTTGGTAATCATCAAGGAGAGCCATAATGATTTCTAATCTTTTAAAAAGTTACCTTGATGACTTTATGCCTATTTTAAGCCAGCCTAATTTAAATGAAGTGGTTTTTAATAAAGAAAAAGAGTATTTCTTGCACCGCCCAAAGGAAAAAGTGAGGTGTTTTAATGAAAAATTTACCAATGATTATTTGTTGGTTTTTTGTGAGCAATTAGCCATTTTTAGAAACCAAAAATTCACTCTAAAAACGCCTAAGTTAAACACTTCTTTGCCTTACACGCAAATTAGAATTAACGCATTACACCCTAGCATTATTGCTAGTTCTAATATCTCTATCAATATTAGAGTGCCTAGTAATTTTAAGTTTGAAATTAACGCTTTTAAATTAAGTGAGAAATGTCTGGCTAAAAACATTACCTATGATTTTTTACTTAACTTAGTAAGTGCAGGTAAAAATATTTTAATCAGTGGTGGCACAGCTAGTGGTAAGACTAGCTTTGTTAATTCTTTGATTGAAAATATTCCCAAAAACGAAAGGGTGGTTACTATTGAAGATAGTCCTGAGTTGAAAATCAGTAATGAAGACCAAGTTAATATTTTAGTAGATAAAAGTGGGAGCGGATTTTTTACTTATGAAGATGGCTTAAATGCGGCTATGAGAATGTCTCCTGATAGATTATTATTAGGCGAAATTGACACGCATAACACTGCGTTATTTTTGCGTTTAGCAAATACTGGGCATAGCGGAATGATAAGCACCTTACATGCTAATAGCGTGGTAGATGCTTTTATAGCTATTTGTCAGAATATAAACTTGAATAAAGGCGGTAAGCCTACACCTAAAGAAACGCTTTTAGATTATTTTTGCACTGGTATGGACTATGTTATCCAAATCAAAAAAAGGTAGCGATAGGATAATTGATGATGTTTTAAATGTTAAAAACGAATTTAAAAAGGAGTTGGTGTTATGAAAAATCCAAGACTTTACAGAAAATCTAAACAAAAAGAGGGCGCTAAAAGGATGGAATTTTTATTGGATGTTAGATGTGTCCAAATTTTAAAAGATTTAAAAACTAGGCATAACAAGTCTTACACCAAAATTGTAGAAAATCTTATTTTAAATAGCCAAATTAGTTTCTACAAACAGCAAAAAATCACAAGCGCTTTAGGCAGTTTAGCGATGCTTTATAGCTCATTGAATGCGACTTGTTCTAATTTTAACCAGATTGCTTACCATTTAAATAATGCGGCGCTTTTAGGAGAAAATGTTATCCATTTTGGCTTATTGCAAGATATTGAAATACAGCTGAAAACTTGGAGTGAAAAAACAAAAATTTTAAACCTAGCTATCAAAAAAAGCGCTTTCATCGTAGCACATTGTTTAAAAGGGGATAAGAAAATTTTTAAAGGGATGAATTTATGACAAAAGAAACTGATATTGATTTGATTAGAAATTATTTAGAAAAAATGGCATCTATTATTAAAAGTTCTCAAAGCATTATCAATGCTCCCCATTTTCTAAAAGATGGAAATCAAGCAAAAATATTACAAGAAAATCTAAAAGAAAATTTCACTCTTTTAATGGAATATATTAGTGAAGTTTGGGTTAAAAGCGAAGAGGAGTTTGAAGAGTTTATGAAAGATGAGAGTTTTGAGAATGATTTTATGCATTTTATGAGTTTATTAGATAATAAAATCAAAGTAGAATAAATGCAAATTTATAAGCCTTATTGCTATATCATTTCTATTTTAGCCATTCCTTTTATTTTTTTAGGTGTATCGCATTATTTCTTAGATTTTCCTAGTTTTTTAGCGAGTTATAACTATCTAAAAAAGATTATTATTAATCTACATAATTTTCCCCATTTTAAATTTGAGATTTATTTTTCATTCTTTTGTGCGTTATTACCGCTATTTTTGACAGCCTACTTATTTTTTAATGGGCGCAATATGGATAGTCATGGCAAGGCAGTTTGGGCTGAAATGAAAGATATTATTAAATACGAATATAGGATTTTTAATATTCTTAAAGGCTTGTTCTTAATTTTGTTTTTACCTCTAATGCTTGTTGTCTCTAGCTTTACGCTATTGCCTATTTTTATAGGGTATATATTTTATGAAGTTTATCAATTTGCCAAGAAAAGACCTAAGGTTTTCTTTACGATCTTATCTTTTTTAGTAGTGATTTGTGTCTTAACCTTTATATTTAGGGGATTTTTAAGTGTAAAACTAACGCTATTTATGAAATATTTAAAAGGATTATTTTAAATGAGAGAAAAATTCAAAACATTAAGAGATAAATTTAAGGATAAAATCAGCAATTTATTCCATAAGCTTAATAGCATTCAAAAAGATTATTACACTAAAACTCTCCCTAAGGCTTGCAAAGATGTCTTTACGCTAGGTTCTTCTAAGAGTTATCCTATGACCTTAAATTTTAATAAAGGTTTTTGTGTGGGGCTGTATAAAGGTTTAAATTCGCTTAAGCCTACTTATTATGATGCTCCGCTTTCTACTTTAATTATCGCTCCTCCTGGAAGTGGTAAAACCGCAGCTGTGGCTGTGACTAATCTTTTAAATGTGCCTAGCTCTTGTGTGGTGTTAGATATTAAAGGAGAGTTGTTTGATTTAACGGCTGGTTACAGACAACAAGTTCTAAAAAATAAAATTTTTGTATTTGATCCCTTAGGAAATGATAACACGCTTAAATTCAATCCGTTTGATAAACGCATTGTAGAAAAATTAGATTTTAACAGAAAGCGAAGGCTTGTAGATGAAGTGGGTAATACTATTTTTGCTGAAGATGGGGCAAATAAAGACCCTCATTGGACACAGCAAGCTAAAAATTTATTTGTCTTTTACGCTCTTTATGATTTGTGTGTGCATAACACTAGCACCTTTTTTGAAATTGCAAGCGCTCCTATAAAAAATTATGTCCCCTTAATCAATCCACAAAGCCGATTTTATACTGAATTATATGAATGTCAAAGTAGCGATAATGGTTTTGTTAAAGAGAACGGGCGCTATATGGCTAAAGTAGAAAATGGCGTTAAAAAAATGAAACCTAATGTCAATGTGGAATTGCTATGGTATAAACAAGTAGCCGAACAAGTCTATACTGACCCAGAAAATCCTAAAAATTATGATGGATCTGTGAATAATTTAGAAAAAGACGATCAAGGCAATATTATAATGAAAGAGGGCATGTTAGATCCTATTATTAGAAACGAAGCGAACAAATGGGCTAAGGCGAATGATAAAGAGTTTGCAAGCATTAAATCAGTTTATAGCCGTTTTATGCAAGTCTTTACAAGCTATCAAGTTAAAAGCGCTACAGATAGCATGAGTTTTGAATACGAGGATTTAAGGGCTGACAATATTTCACTCTATATTAAAATCGCTCAAACAGATATTGACACACTCGCACCGCTTATCCGTATCCTTTTGGAAAGTATTGCTAAAAATCTTTTATTGAAAGAGAGTAAGAAATTTGAAGAAAGGGTTTATCTCTTTTTAGATGAATTTGTGCGTTTTGGTAAATTGCCTTTTTTATTAGAAATGCCAGCATTAAGTAGGAGCTATGGTGTGGTTTTAATTTTTATCACGCAATCCAACGCTCTTATTGAAAAATATTATGGTAGAGAAGATGCAAGAATTGTTAATAGCACCGTGGCTTACAAAATAATTTTCAAAATGGATGATTTAGAATATGCTAAACAGGTGAGCGAAGAAGTCGGTAAGATGACTAGAAAAACACGAAGCCACTCTACAGAAAAAGGACAACTCATTACCGGAGGGACTTCTAGTATAGGAAAAGAAGCGTGGGACTTATTGAGCACGCAAGATATTATGAATATTGATAAAGATGAAGTGATCGTTTTAGTAAGCGGTCATAAGGCTAAACCCTTAAAGTTAAAAGCGAATTATTATTTCAAAAACAAAGAATTACTCTCTCGTATTAACTGGGAAGTCAAGCCCAATGAAGAAGTGTTTTGATGAATTAAAAAAGTTTGCATGAGTATTTTTTAATTGCTTTTTAAAAATCGCTTTCTACAACTCCTTATCCTTGTTGCTAAAAAAAGAATGCGCCAATCTGTAACACAGATTTGCGTTAGATGATTAGCAAGATTTAAGATAAAGATTAACATTTTTGTAGTGTAGCTTAGCGTAGCTTATTTTTAGAAATTAGCATGTTCTATTTTAAAGTTAGCGCGACTTGAATTAAAAATTAGCACGGATTGTTGTAGATAATTTTTTAGCGTTTGATCACTTTTTAAATAGCTCGCTATGAGTGTCTAGACGCAATAAAACAAGTTCGTTTTCTTGTTTTTTGATTTCATAAATCAATAACAAGTTTGGCTTAACATGACACTCTCTCAGCCCTTTAAGATTGCCACTCAAAGCATGGTCGCAATATTTTTGTTGGAGTGGTTTTTGTTTTTTTAGGCAATCAACAACGCTTGCAACATCGCTTTCTGTAATACGCCCAGATAAAATATGCTTATTAAAGTCTTTAAGAAAATCTTTCTTAGTTCTGACTTTAAGCATTACGCCTTTCTCTTTCTTGTTTTGCTATTTGTAAAAAATCATTGAAGTCTCCAAACGAAACATCGCATTCTGGGTCATCTTTTGAGACGATCGTATTTAACAAACTTTGTGTGGGTTCTTTTTCTTGAGAATGTTTTTGGGCTAAAACTTGTCTGATCATTCGTTCTTGCAATTCACACTCTTGAATTTTTTTTATCGCCTTATTTTTATCCCCTTCTGCCTTAAGCAATTGTTTTTCAATGGAGTTTAAGAAATTGTGCAGTTGCTTTTCATTGTATTGCGAGTAATCTGTAATAATATTTGACATATTGAACTCCTTTTTAATAAGGGATAGTTAAGAGAGATTATAGCCCAAATTCTTTTAAAATAAGTTTTTTTGATTAAGTTTGATTTAAGAATATCTTAAAAGTGCGTGTTTTAGCCACCTGTAAGGTCAAATTGACTTCAATTTTTACGGAATTGAAGTGTTATCCTGCACTTTAAAAAGGGGGAATAATAATGTTAGAATAAGGGCTAAGAAAGTTAAAACAAGCGAAAGTTTTTGGGAGGATAAAATTACAATAAAATGGCGTTAGAAAAAAGTTATAGTAAAGACTTTGAAAGCGATGAGCTTTTTGATTATGAGATCATCAAGCCCAAAAAGACGCTTAAGATACAATACACTTATGCTAAACGCTACTATAAAGAAGTGGAAAAGTTTGCTAAAAATTTAACTCAACTGACACAAGAAGAATTTATGCATTTAAGAGAGCCACAAAAACAAGTGGTCATCAAAAACATAGGCAATATGACACGCTTGCATTCAAAAAGAGCGATGGATTATACCGCTAAACATGGTGATCTAGTGAGAGATGAATTTTTTAGTGCAGTTGATTATGATGATATAGCAGAGCAATGGAATGAGCAATTTGAAAACTTATTAGAAAAGAATAGCCGTATTAAAAATTGTGCTTTACATCTGGTGTTTAGCATTGATGAAAATTGTAATGAAAAAAATTTAAAAGTTTTGGAATTAAGCGTGTATCAAACACTCACTAACACGCTAGGTTATGATTATCCTTTTATAATGAAACTCCATACACACCAAAACAATCCGCATGCGCATGTGATTATCAACAAGACTAACAAAATTACCAATAAGCAACTACGCTTTAATTCTAAAGACAGCTGTAAAGAGTTTTACCACACATTAAGAGAAACGTTTAAAGATTATTTATTTGCTAACTCAAAAGGCGAATTGCAATATTCTAACACGCCTAATATTTATAAAGCGATTAAAGACATAGAAACAGAGTTAGATACGCTAGAAAAACAGGCTAGAAACAATAAGAGTTTTAGGCATGAAAACTATTTTTATAAAGTTTTGGGCAGTGCAACTTCTCAAATAGAAAGCTTGAAAAAAAAGAGAAAATGCCCTATCTGATCATTTAGATAATCTAAAAAATTTATTGGAAAAAACACATTGGGAAAAAGAAAAATTCACGCCCCCAACAAATGAAAAAGAACTTAACCAACAACTTAAAGAAATAAAATGGTTAAATAAAGAATCTTTAACCCCTAAAAACACTTATAAAAAAACTCAAAAATTGGTTGTCTGTAAAAGCCCTTTAATAAAAGATTATCTTTATACCACCAAAAAACTTTTTGCCACACAGAAAAAGATTATAGATTTAGAAAAAGATTATAAAGATTTAAAAGCCTTAAAGGAAGAATTTAGCAAAGATCTAGAAGCTGATTTATCCCATTCAAAAAAACGCTTTGAACTTTACACTAAACTAAAAAGCATGAGCAAAGTTTTCACAAGTAAAAACATTGTTAAAAATTTAGAAAAAATTGCTTTAGATTTTAAAAGCGATAGACATAGTATTTCGCAAAGAGCTTTTGAATTTTTTAGGTATATGAATTATCAAAATTTAAGCTTGACTGATAAAAGCAATATGTTTTTAGTGGCTAAGTTTTTTAAAGATAGCGCTTTACTTGTTAATATTGCTAGGTTTGAAATGAAAAAGATAGACGATAGTGTTAAAAATTCTAACCCACAAGGCAATTTATTGGACAAACAAGCTTGGCTTAATCTTTTAGAACATTTAAAAAGACTTGAAGAGGAAAACTATTGTTTTGCTAAGAAGCGAAAAGAATTCTTAGAAACTAGAGCTATGGAGCTATCAAAAGATTTGAAATTTTTAACGCAAGCTAATGAAAATGATTTGCCTATTTATGAGAGAGGGCAAAGGGATAAAATCATTAAACGCTGTGAAAAATCGCTTAATTTTTTGCAGAAAGAATTACAATGCTTTAAAACCTTATTAAAAAGCGCAAGTATAGCTTTAGAAAACTTGCAAAGCAACTATCAAATCACAGCCGTTACACAAGACACGCAAGAAAACACAAACGCGCTCAAAAATACCAATGAACCCACAAACCCTAACAATAACTATGAAATGGATTTTTAAAACCATCCATAAAATTAAATAACTTTACTTAGCGTATTTTTTAACCAATTCTTCTAAAGTGAAGCCCAAGCCTTTGTTATCGTCTCTCAATTGCTCTTTTTGGCATTGTGAAAAATTTTGCTCCACTTCTTCTTTAGTGTTAGAAGTGTCTAAAAGACAAGTTTTTAAGTCTTTTTGGTAATCTTGTATGAATTTGTCAAAGCGCTCTTTGTTGTTATAGAGTTTGGCTTGCGATTGGGTGCAACTATCTTTAAGGCTGATAAACTCTTCTTTTTTATGTTCGTTACGCTCCATGCAAATATCTGCAGCAAAAGCGATTAAGGCATCTTTATTCTTTCTCAACAGCTCTGCAGATTGAATAGCCAACTTGTTTGCATCAATAAAAGGGCTTTGCTTTTCTAATTTAGGGTTCATCTCTAAAGCGATTTCTTTCAAGCTCTTATTTTCCAAATGCGTTCTTTGGCAATGGGTAGATTTTTTATAAGAGCTTATATAAACGCCATTCATAAGAGCGGCTTTTTCTAATTTAGCATCAACTTTTTTAATGCAAAAAGAAATGGCTGATTCAACGCTCAATTCTTTAGAGCTAGAATAAGGGTCGTGAAATTTTTCATGCACTTCTTTTTGGCATAGTCTTTCCTTGTTAGCTAAATTGGGCGCATTTTTAACGCATTCTTTGGTGAAGTAAGGGATAATGTATGGTTTATATTGCGTGTATTCTTTTTCAAACGCTTCTAATTGTGCGAGATTAATTAGTCTTTCTTGTCGGTCTTTTTGTTTTTCATAAGCGTTAGTTTTATCCATGCATTGTTCTTTTAGTTCTGGGTTATGGAAGTCAGAGCAGCTAAAACGACGCTCTTTTTTTTGAATGATGGGCGTTAAAAGAGTGTTTAAATAGGCATCGTTTCTTTTAAAGCACTTATCCTTTAAGCCTTCATTAGTGAAATCACCGCATTGATACTGATCGATCTTTTTAGTGATGATTGGTTCAATAAGCTCTTCTTGAGCCTTTAAACACTGATTTATCCCATCGTATTTTTTAGGGAAAGACCACATTTCTTTTTGGCAATCGTATTTTGGGTTGTTTTTAGCCTTAGTCAAGTGATCGTTTAAAATTTGCTTATCTACAAACGCACACCCGCTCACGCCTAATCCCATTAAACATGCCAAACTCAACGCTCTCAACTTTAAAAGTCTTGGATTTTTCATTTAAGCTCCTTGGTATGAAAACACCATAAAATCACAACTTGCTCGCCTTATCTAAAAGCATTTGCTTCATTTCTTTTTTCTTGTGTTCTAAATAAAAAACAATAGCGTCTTGAACAAACACGCTTTTATTTTCTCTGAACGCTCCAAATTCATTCAAATACTCTTCTACGCTATTCATCACTTTCTCTGAAATATAGAGCGTGTGGGCTTTTTTCCTGTCTTCTTTTTCATGTTTGTTTGTTTCATGCTTGTTGGCATTCTCAAAGCGATTTTCTAAATCGCTCAGCCTATCTTTTTTAGTGTTTTTAAATTCCATATTTATCCTTTAAAGTAGATTGTTTTTAATATCATAACACAATTAAGCGTTATTTAGAATTAAACTATAAATTATACCATTTCATTTTTTGCCCCCTAAATACCCGCTCAATTCATCATAGAATTGAGACCATTCGTTTTTAGCTTTATTGTCATTGTATTCCATCACGCCCATACCTTCACTCACTGAACGCTTATAAGCTATCCTTTCGCTTAATACATTATCCATTAAAAACACGCTTTCATTAGCGTTATTTTGGTTGATAAAATCAATGAGAGCTTTTTTCTCTTTAAGAGTGGGGATAGTAGGGATGCGGTTCATCACAATACAAGCTTTTAAGTTTTCATTCAACGCTTGGATGTCTCTAATCCTTTCTAGCATGTCTAATAGCACCGCTATGTCTAGTTGGCTTGGCGTGGTGGGTATTAGCACCCAATCGCTCAATAGCATAGCCCTTTGGCTTTCTTTGGAATGTTCGCCTTTAGTATCAATAAGGATGTATTCGTATTTATCCATCATCTGTTTTAGGGTGTCTGTGATATTGCCTGTGCGATTAAAGAGCGTGAAATTGGGCAAACTTGTTTCACTCCTAATATTATTAAACACTTCCAAACTCTTTTGACTATCAGTGTCTAATGCGGCAATATCTTTCTTGTCTAGCAATAATTGAACGCACAAGTTCAAACACAAAGTGGATTTACCGCTCCCTCCTTTTTCATTGGCTATGGTGATTATCATCGCTTATTCCTTTATCATTTTGTTAAACATATTTTAAATACAAATAGCTTAAAAGTATATAAAATAAAAAAACTTAATACTATGTTATTGTAAATAATTATGTTATCTATTAGTTCTTTTTGAAATGGTTAGTAGAATTTGATTAGTGGTGGTTTTTTAGGGTGTTTTTAAAAAAAGAAAAGTTTAGAGAAAAAGAATATTAAAAGGCATTACGCTAAATTCAATAACATTATTTAAAAACATGTTATTGAAAGCATTAGTGAAGCTCACATCCCCATGTCATAATCATCATTAGCCGCTTTTTTCATTGGCCTATGCACTTCTTGGTTGGCTTGTTCTTTTATCTCTCCTGTTACACTCTCATTCTCTAAACTCGCTCTTTTTTCAGCGTTCATTTTCTCTAAGACTTCTTTAGATTTAGGGTTGAACACAGGCTTATAATCTCTGTCTTTGCTCATTTTAGCTAAATCATCTATTAGAGTTTTATGATCCCATTTTAAAGCTTGCAGGTATTCTAGTCGTGGGTAAGAAGGTTTTTGCTCCACTAACCTTGTGTATTTAGCGATATTTTCTTGAGTGGTTTTAAGGGAGTTTTCTAATTCCTTGATTTTTTCAGGGAGTTTAGTGATAGCGTTATCCAACCTTTTTAAAAACCCATCAAATTTAATCTCACCGCAGAAATTATAAGAGCTAAACATGTTGGCAGTATCGTTTTTATAAACCATATTGCTAGGGCTATAGGCAATATTTGGATTGTCTTTAGGGATTAAACTAAACTCCACTTGATACTTAGTTTTATAAGCGTTCACCACAAAGCCCTTGTATTCTAAAAGCTTACAATCTCTTTCCTCATTGAAAAACAAGTCGTTCAAATTGCTTGCAAATTGCTTTTTAATAGCGTCTAGCTTTTCTTTATTTTGTTCGGCTATTTGCTTGTTTTGTTCTTTGAGTTTCTTGTGCGCTAATTCTTCACTCATAGAGGCGTTTTCTTTTAAAGGCTCTACTTCTTTAACTTTGATAAGCTCATAATCCTTACTCTCTTCATTTTTCAAATCATAGAGCTTGATCTCTGTATGAGTGGGGATTATTACAGATCTTTGAAGCGTTTCTAAATCTTTCAATTCCTGTTTGAGATAATCCCATTGAGAAGAGTTGTTTTTCAAATTCTCTTCATTGAAGTAATTTTCTTTATTGAAAGCTTTGTATTTTGCTTCTTCGTTTTTGATTTCAGCCCTCAATTTGACTTCTTCAATAATTAAGGGATTGCCTGTCGCTTCTGCTTTCATCTCACTCGCATTAGAACTCCCCATAGTGAAGTCTTCTAATTCATTCAAGCCTAATTTGTGCGCGTTTCTAAATTGCTCTATGCCTTTAGATTTAGTCTCTATGATTTGCCACATACGGCTATCATAAGTTTTTTCAGTGGCGTAGCGATAGATTTTCATTCTAAAATTTTCAGGATCGTTTTGGTGCAAAATATTGCCTTGTCTTATCCCACGCCCTTCCATTTGCAACAATTCATCAGGTCTCCATGGGCAATCTAATTCATGCATAGCGACTAATCTAGCTTGCACATTAGTGCCTACGCCCATTTTAGCAGGACTGCCCAATAATACCCTAACTCCGCCATGATTGAGCTTTTTAAACAGATCCTGCTTTTGCTCTTCGGTTTTAGCGTCATGGATGAAAGCGATTTCATTTTGTGGGATACCCATTTGGACTAAATGCCTTAAAACATCGCTATAAACATCAAACGAACAGCCTTTAGCTATCTATTCATCTAAATTGACGCTTTTAGCCTTTCTCTCTTTGAGTTCGTTCTCTAATTCTTTCTTGCTAGGAGCGATAAGATTGCCATTTTCATCATAACTAGACAAGCTCTCTAAAAGTTCTTGAGCTTCATCTAGGGGATTTTTATTTTCTATCTCATGAGCGTTATCTAACGCTTCTAAACTCACTTTTTGGCTATGGGTTTTAGGTGTGGATAGCCCTATGAAACCAAGTTGTGTGCCTTTAGTGGCATGAGTTTCTAAATAATTCTCATGTCTAAAAAACTCTTTAATCTTATTAAAAGTATTTAAAAAGTTATTTTTTGTAAATTTTCCCATCGTGTTTAAAACGCCAACGAGATTTTTACTGGAGTAAACACTACTCCGCTATCCCTTAGAGTTTTCACTGCATCAGGGAATACTTTTCTTAAAATGCCGATTGCACCGTTAATATCGGCGTTTAGGGATTTGCCTATGCTAGATTTAAATAGCCCTCGTTTAACTCTTTTACCTAAATATTGCTCGTGGTGCTGCATAGGTTCGTTAGCCAAGTGGTCGCACTTGCTCGTAAATCTCTCTTCTATTGAATGCAAAATTATCCCAACTAAAGCGCACTTGTAGGCTAGTTTTTCAATAAAGGATTCATAAGGGATATTAGTAAAGTTCTGATTGGTTCTCTTGCCTAGCTTTAGCTCTTGTTTCCAGCCATCATTTTTACCGATGACAATTGTAGAAATGCCCTTTTTTAAGCAATGCCCCACCACATAGGCGCTCGCCTTGTGCATAAAATCATTGACTTTACACTCCCGCCATAGAGCTAATTTGCCTAAGCGTTTTGTCCAAAAGCGCTTATTTGAAGTCTTGGCTTTGGCTTGATAATGGGCTTTGAGTTTGTTAAACCACTGATTGACAGACTTCACCCCTCCGCCTTTGATAATAAAAGGACTACTTTGATTATCTATTGCAGTTACGAAGTTGTTCAAGCCTAGATCAATACCCATAATGCCAATGCCATGAGTTTGTGGAAGTTTGTGCGTGGTTTGCTCATAGACAACTTCCACGATAAAACAAGTGGTTTTAGGGATTAAGCGTACTTGCTTTAGCCTAGAAGTTTGAGGGTTTATTTTAGTGATAAGTCTTTTTAAATTAGCTTTTTTTGGGAATTTAATTTTTGTCATGCGCCCTTTCGTAAAGCTAGTTTGCTGGTTTGTTAAAACCCCTATAGATACGCCATCTTTTGGTTTGAATTTAGGGATTTTTGGACGCGCTAGAAAGCTAGAAGGCTTGAGTTTGTAAGCTTTAAGGGCTTTTAAATAGCTTTTCCAATTTTGAGATAAAAGCATTAATACCTGTTGCGCGCTTTGGGCAGGCAAAGCTTTGTAATCTCTTTGGCTTTCTTTGACAAAGCGATTGATTAAATCGTAGGCTGTAGGCAACTTAAAACCTGCAAAGTAATACTCTCTTAAAATAAAATTAGCGTAGTTGTAAAGGTTTTTAGACAGATGACAAAAGTCCTTAATGCGTTTAAAAATGGGGTGCGTGGGTCTAATAATATGACGTTCAGTCAAGGTCATCTGTTTCCCCATTAAGAGATTTTAGCAAGGCTGGATTAACCTTACTCTCTAAAAGCAACTTTTTAGCAATGCGGCACTTAGAATACATCTTCATAGAAAAAGAATGGATTGTTTGCATGATGTCCTCAAACAGTTCTTGCTCTAAACTGATTGATTCACACTGATTGATAATAACGATTTTAGTGCCATAATCGCTAAATAGCTTTTCTACTAACTCATAGCTCAATCTAGCTAATCGGTCTTTATAGGAAATATAAACCGCCTTAATTTTAAACGCCATTACCGCATTAAGAAGTTCCATAAAACCCTTTCTGTCCAAAGACATGCCGCTTTTAATATCAGAATAGATACTATCTACAGATATTCCTTTAGCATTTATAAAAGAGATACAGTTTTCTATTTGATTGTGCAAGTCTTGTTTCTGCTTTTGAGTGCTTACCCTAGCATAAACTACATTCAGCCTACCATCTTCAATTCCTGCTAAAGAATAGACATCAGAATCGTTGTATATGTATATATAGTAACCATTGGGTTCTTGTTTAACTCGTATCTTTCCACTTTTAACATACTTCCAAAGAGTAACACGGGATATTTTTAAGATCTTTAAGACTTCTTTAGATTTCATTTAAGGATATTTTCCATGATTTCTTTCACTATTTTAGGGTGCAAGATTTCGCCAGAATGAAAAGGCAAAACCTGCCTGATTTTATCTTTCACATAAATTCTATGGCTGCCTTTTTGCCTAGAGAAAACAAATCCATTCTGCAATAATAGCTTCTCTGCTTCTTTAGCTGTGAGTCGTGGCAATTCAGGCAAAAGCTATCTCAATGGGTGCTATTACAGAATTTTTCTTAGAAAGAAAAGCTAACTCATCGGCTTCTAAATCTCCCAAATAAAGCTCTATGGCTTCTTTAATGTTTCTTAGGGCTTCTTCATAACTTTTCCCTTGTGATACACAGCCTTTTAGAAAGGGGACAAAAGCAAAATACCCATTCTCATCTTTTTCTATGACAGCGTTTATAAGCATGGCACTACCTTTGATTAAATTTCTTATGATTATACACATAATATATTTTAAACAAAATTAAATTGAAAGTTTAATGATAGATATTTTCTGCCATAGCATAGCTTTTAGAAAATTCTTTTTCTACTTTAGCGTTAGGGTCAATCAAGCGGTAATCCAAAGCCACTTTTCTAGCGTCTGTGGTGCAAGAAAGGATATTGTCTTGCCCTTTTTTATTTTTCTTGCCCTCGCATTTTTGCATCCTATCAATGATAGAGCCTTCATTATATTTGCCATTTTCTAAAGCCACGCCAATAAATTGAGCCACTTCTTCGCTTCTTTTCACCACCACATTGATAGGTTTATCCCCATACACTTTAGGCACAAAGTGGGGGTTATGCTTTAAAATATCATCATTAGAGACAATATCCGCAAAAGCTCTATACATAGTGCTTAAGCCTTGCACATCGCTAAATTTAGAAAAGCGATTAACCATTTTATAACTTTGAGCGGAAGTGTCTAATTCAAAATCATTCACCACTTCCCCATAAGTCTTAGCCCAATCATCAAAGAATTCTAGCCCTCTTTCTTTTAACACATCAGGGGTTAAATAGCGTTGTAAGTGATACATTTCACTTAAAGAATTAGCTATAGGCGTGCCGGTTAAAAACATGATTTTCTTATTGTTTTGATGCAAGTAGCGCGTTTTAATGAATAAATCTCTGGCGCGATTAGAGCCTTGTTGGTTACCAAGCCCTGCAATTTTTTCCATAGAAGTTTCAAAGGCTAGATTTTTGAATAAGTGGGCTTCATCCACAATCAAATTGTCAATCCCCATTTGGCTAATATCAATATGAGAGCCTTGTTTTTCTAAAATCGCATCGTATTTAGCGCGGATTTTATCCAACTTGTTTTTAAAGGCTCTTTCATTGGGTTTTTTAGTTTCTCTAGGGTTATTTTTATAAGCCAGTTCTTGCCTTTCAAAGTTTTTTTCGGCATTCACCAGCTCTTCTTCTTTCAATTCTTCTATGATTCCTCTAGGGTTAGACAATAATTCCAAATGGGTGTGCGCGATAATCACAGCGTCATAATTGTTGTTAGCGATTTGATTGAATAAAAGTTCTCTTTCTTTTTCAGTGATATCCTTGCTATCAACAACTAACACATTAGCGTTAGGGTAAGCCTTATAAAATTCATCGCCCCATTGCTTGGTCAAATGGTTAGGCACGGCAATGAGCGTTTTATTCACTAATCCCATGCGTTTTTGTTCCATGCAACTGGCTATAGCACACAAAGTCTTGCCTGCTCCAACCTGATGGTCTAAACACACCGCCCTATCTTGGATGGTTCTAAAAATAGCGTTCTTTTGGTGGGGTCGCAAGCTGATATGGTGGTTAAAGCCCTCTAGTTCTAATTGCGAGCCATCATAGGTTTTTAAAACAGAGTTGTTGAAAGTGTCATTATAGATTTGCTCTAAATGGGTTCTTCTTGCATAATCCTTGTAAATCCAGTCTTTAAAAGCTTCTTTCAATTCTTCTGCTTTTTGTCTAGCAAGATTGCTTTGCTCTTCATCAGTGATAAAGATTTCTTTTTTAGGGTCATTAGGATCAACTTGGGCGTATTTAACGCTCAAATCCTTGTTGTTTAAGACTTTATTTAAAAGGCTTTCAAAAGGCACTTTATAAGAATGCACTTTGTCTTTATGCCTGATGCCATAAAGCTCGTTTAATTCATTGTTTCTAGCAAAAACTTCATAAGCACCGCTTAGGTGTTCTACTTTGATGTCTTCTTTGAGATTGCCTAGTTGGTAATCTGTCATTTTATCGCCGTATTGCTTTTCATAATGGTTAGCGCTCAATTCTATTAAAAATTCTTCTAAATACTGAGTGGGTATCCAAGGGCTGTTGATATTAGCCATGATCTCAGTGGCTTTCAAATCTTTAGGGATAATCAGCTCTAAATCTTTCACATTAGCCTCTAATCCCTCCACGCCTTGATTGATGGCTTCTTTCACTTCTTTGAGTTTTCTTTTCACATTGCCGCTCAAATAATCGTTCGCTAAAATATAGCCGCCATTATCCTTGTGGTCTTTATAAATCAGTTTTTGCTCTAAAAGTTCTTTAATCGTGGTTTCTAAGCTTTGGGTTGTGAAATGATCTCTAATGAAATGCAAGTCCAAACCCCCTTTTTGATTGATGCTTGCAATTAATGCCTCTTTAGCGTTAGTGATGATGAGTTCTTTTTTAGGGTTTAAAGTCCTTTCAAAAAAGATTTGAGCTTTTTTGGCTTGAGCTTGCCTTGGCTCTATGTTTTGCATTTTAGCGCTTCTAGGGGTGATTTCTTTTTCAAACTCTTTTTCTAATCCTAAGACTTTAGCGCCATACAAATCTTGTTTGATGTCCTTACGATTTTTATTCTCATTGAGATAGCCAAATTTCTTGACAAATTCATCATAAACAAGATTGAGTTTAGCCCTCTTGTTTTCTAGCTCTAAATCAGAGCTTAAGGGGTTTAATTCCGCGCTCGTTAAATCATTCAAAGCGTCTTTAATTTTAAAATAGGCTTTTAGTCGTGAATCTTGGACTTTAGAGTTGGTTTTAGTGGGTTTTAAAAAGACGCCCATTTCATTATTTTGTTCTAGTTGGAAATAAAGATTATCCCACTTGACTAATTCCCCCCTTTCTAAATTTTTGATAAGCTTTTGAACTTCTTGGTAGCGTTCGTTGTTTGCATCAATGATGAGAGCGTCTGTTTTAAGGGTAGTCTTATGGTATTGATAGACGCCTTTAGGCAATTTTTCTATCGCTTGATTGAGAGCTTGGGATAAATCTAAGCTTTTATCTTCTAAAGCTTGTAGCTCGTATTTATAAATTTGTTCGCCATTTGTTTCAAAGCTATAGCGGGTTTTTTCCAAACTCAAATGCCCTAGAATGTTTTCAGGGTGGTTGATAAAGTATTCATTTAGGGTTTGTTCGTTGAGATTGATATTGTTCTTTCCAACTTTATCAATGAAATCTTTAATGATCTTATAGTCTTGTTCTTTATAGCCAAAGTTAGTAGTGTCTATTTTTTCATACCAGCGTTGCAATTTTTCTTGTTTGAAACCAAAATGGCTTGCAATCGCATTGACAATCTTAAGTTGATCGCTAGGGATAAAACTATCAAAGCGGTTGTTTTGCAAGGCAAAAAGGGTGTCATCATCCAAGTCATTAATGATCTTGTCATAATAAGGCATAGCTTTAGTGAAGCTTTGATTGGTTGCTTCATCAACGCCTTTTTTAAAAAACACAATGTCGCTAGTTACTTCAGCGCCTGTTGCTTTAAACACGCTATTAGGCAATCTTATCGCTCCTAAAAAAGTGGCGTTTTGCGCGATGTGTTCCCTCATTTTAGGGTTTTTAGCATCCATAAACCAAGAACTCACCACAAACGCTCCTATGCCATCATCTTTCAATTCTTTGATAGCTTTCCCTAAAAAGTAATTATGAACGCTCTCGTTACTCAATTCTTTGTCATAAAAGCTATAGATTTTATGATTGCCATAAGGAGGGTTGCCCACAAACGCATCGTAGTCTTGACAGAATTGGTAGTTTTCTAAAGCGGTGTTTTGGATGACTTGATTAGGGTAAAGGAATTGAGAAATATTAGCGCTAATAGGATCTAATTCTGTTCCCATAAAGCGGTAATTCTTATCGCTTGGCGCATGAGCGATGAATTTGCCTGTGCCTAAACTGGGTTCAAAGATTTCTTTTTGATGGTTGTCGTTATTAAACCCTAAGTGATCTAAAGCCTGATAAATGCTATCAATAACTAATTTAGGGGTGTAGTAAGCGTCTCTTGCACTCAAATAAGCTCTTCTGAATTCATCTTTAGTGAGTAAGGCGTTTAATTCTTTAAATTCTTCAGGGTGTTGAGCCTTTTTAAAGTAGCTTTCTAACCCACCCCATCCGCTAAATTGCGCTAGGATTTCTTGCTCTTTTAAAGTGGCGTAATAACCGCCTTTTAAGATCTCTTGTTTGGCTTGCAATTCTTTTAAAAGCTCAATAGCTTTTATGTTAGCCTTATAGCGGGTTTTAGCTCCCTTAATTAAAGCTTCTTCGCTCGGTTTAAAATCTATTTTAGGATTAAGGGGGATAGCTGGCGTGGTGGGTGTTTCTTGCTCTTTTGTTTCTTGTTTTAGCGTGGTTTGCGCGTTTTCTTGTGTGTCTTGCTCTTGCGCGGTTTGTTCTTGAGTGTTATTTAACTCTACGCTATTGTCTGCTATTTCATTCTCTTGTATGGGATTTAATCCTACGCTATTAGAAATAGCGTTTAAATCAATGGCTTGACTATCCAGCGCATTGAATGCGTTTAGCGTTTCATTCGTTGTTTCAATGGATTTTTTAATGCGATTTTCTAAAATCTCTAAGACTTTTTTAGGGCTGATTTTTAATTGGAATTTGTCATAAAAGATTTTAGTCGTAGGGTCTTTAAGGAGTTGTGTCCCTACAAGGCTATCTTTTAAAGGCTCGTTGTTTTGAATGGCTTCTAAGAGCCTGGATCTGAAGTCAGGCTCACTCGCTATGGTGTTGTTTCTAATAGCATTAAGCAGGCTTTCTAAATGGTCTAAATTTGATAAAAGTCTTCTCTTTTGATCCCTGTTTTCTTCAAGGTTTCCAAGTCCATTTGGTGCGCTGAGTCCTGCATGATGTAATCGGCTTTGAGCAAGTGGTAATACTGATTGATTTGAGCTTCCTTGAGCAATTCCATATCGCTCACTCCTTGCGCTCTCTTGATTTGCGCTTCCATTCTGTCTAGGGCTTTTGTCTCCATTTTCGTTTGCTCTATCACTGCTTTTATCAGGCTCATTATCGTTCCTTTCTCTTTGGTTTTCATGGTCTGTGGGAAATAATGAGCCCATCTGTCCATGATCAAAAAGGCGTAAGCGTCCAGTCTGTCCTGGCTGTTCTCTAGAGAGAGAAAGCCCCAAATCTCTGGAGCTATTTTGTTGATGAGATGAGGATTGCGGTGTCTGTGATACTCTTCTCTCATCGCTGGGATTATCCCCCTTTTCTTCGCTTCTTGCTCCATTTTCCATTCGGCTTGCTTGACTTGATTCTCCATTGCTATCTGCTCTTGCTGATACTCCATCTCCTCTAGATACATGTTCATGTAGTCTATCTCTCTCTCTATGGGATTTTTCTGAAACTGCCTGTTGGTCGCTAGATCGATAAACTCCTCTTGTTCCTCTCGTGTCTCTAGGCTCAATAAATAAACTAGAGTCTTGGTGTGAAAGTTCTTCATCACTCGATCGCTCCACTCCCTCTTGCAATCCTTTATGTTCGCTTCTGCGGTGAATTTCTTGCGGAATTCCTGCTCTAGTTCTATTCGGCTCATCTGCGCGATTTGTTCTTTCTTTTCCATTTTGTTCTCCTAAATTTTGTTGCTCTAATTCTAAATCAGCAATACTTAAATTTGGATTATTATTATCATTATTTTGAATAATATTGTTAGAAGTATTAGTCTCTATTGTATTGTTAATAGTGTTATTGTTATTTGCACTAGATTTTTGCCGCTCATTACCACTCTCTTTAGCTTGAATGATTGCTGCATTCAAGCTTACCAATTCGTTATAACGCTGTTTGTAAGCTTTTTCAAAATTGTTGGTGTCTCTTAAAATTTCTTTAAAAGGCTTGATGTCTCTTTGATTCCCATCGCCATTAACATAAACGCTTTCATAGTATTTTTGCAATTCAATTTTTGCTTGAGCGATTTCTTCCAAACTTAAAAGAGCGCTTCTTAAAGAATAATCTCTGTTTTCTTGCATAGCGCTTTGTTCTTCTTTAGTCCAGCCTAAAATAAAACCATTATTAAAGAAAAATTGCTTAATCTTATTAGCGTTATTGGCGCTGAGATGGTTTTCTTTGAGTTTATTTTCATTGATAAGCCTATGCATTTTCCAAGCAAAATTCGCGTAATCATCTTTATCTATCCAAGAATAATAATTTGTTGCTGAAAGCAATTGTTGTTCTAGGATTAAAGTATGCACTTCTTTAGCTAATTCAAATTCTAGTTTTTTAACTTCTTCATTGTCATTAGTATTCAGTTTGGTATTTTCATTGTTTATTGATTCAAAAGGCAGTTTGTCATAGAGCTTAAAATACTCATCGCTAGAAATACTAGGGATTATTTCTCTTACCAATTCATTATCTTTTGTTTTTTCTACTTCTTGGTAAATATCTTTAAGATAGTCGTATTCTTTAACGATTTCATTGCCATTTTCTAAGTTTTTCTTATGCGTTTCATTATGGTGGGTCAATTGGATTTCTAAACCTTGCTCTTTCAATTCTTCTAAGCTGTTTGTGTAGGTTAAAATGTCAATTTCTTTTGAAAAAAATTCTCTATTTCTTATGGTATCAATCAGATCGTATCTTTTAGTTATGCGCCTTTCAAACCCTTCCTCATTCGCTTCATAAACACGAGAACTTTCTTTTATCTCACCATTAGCAAAGAAATTGACATCTTCTTTGCTATTATCCTTATGCACTCGTCTTTCAAAGCTTAAATACCTTGCCCATTCAATAGGATTTCTAGAAACCATTCTTGCTGTATTGATTTGAGTTTTCACGACATAAGGGAGTGGCTCTTGTGTTTCATTGACCTTGTCTGATTCTTCAGCAAGATTGTTTGTTGCAATATCGCCATTATCTAAGATGCTAAATAAATTCGGTTGTGGGTTTTTGGGTTTCTTTTTTTGCATGTGTAGTCCTTTAGAGTAGGTTTTTATAAGTAAAACCAAATTTGAGAAATAAAGAAACGCACATTTTTTTCAAAATTAGAGCATTTTTTAAAATCCATGTGCCTTTTTTCATTTACCTTACTTATGGCAAGTTTTTTCTCATCAATATTTTTAAGGAGCTGTTATGCAAGAAAATGAAAACACATTAAAACAAGACGCTTTCTATGAAGCTGGGTTTTGCGATGAATTGAGCGTAGAAACCCAACACGAAGAATACATCGCTCAAAGAGATTTTGCAAAATCTAACCCACAAGGAGAAGAAGATGAATAATCTTAACAACTTAAGCGATGCACAAATCAATGGCATGATTGATTATTTGCAAAACATCTTATTAGAAAGGGGAGGGCTTAAGCAAGAGCCACCACAAAATTCAAACTATTCACACAATTCAGAAGAAGATAAGGCGCAAAAAACACCCAATCAACCAGATAATTCAGAAAGCAAAGAAGCTTTACTTAAAGCTAAATCCGGTCAAATCAATTATCTTAAAACAAGGATTATTCAAGGTTTGAAAGAAAAAAACTCGCCTTTTTGGGACAAGCCTGAAATAGTGGCTAACAAAGAAAGAGGACATAACGCTTTAAACGGCGAACCTTATTACAATCTTAACGACATGCTTTTAGATATGGAAAAGAACCGCTTGGGGTTTAAAAGTAATGCATGGGTGAGTTTAGAGGAAGCTAAAATGCTTGGAGCGAGCAAAGAAGAAAGAGATGCGATTTTTAAAGCCACTCAAAATAAAGAAATCTCGCCTGTTCGTTTGATGTTTATCAAAAACAAAGAGCTTGTGCCTTTAGTGGATAATAATGGCGAATTAGTGATTGATAAAAACACTAAAAAACCTAAACACAAGCAGTTTCCTATCATTGAAAATGGCCAAAAGGTGTTCAAACCTGCCTACAGAGACATTGAGCCCCAAGCGCAATTCAAGTTTGTTTATAATGTAGAAATGTTTCCAAGCATTAACAAGGAAAAAATCAAGCCTTTAAACTTGGACAAGCTCTTAAACTATGCCTATAAGACTAGGCTCTTCCATCAAAAAGATTATTCGCAAGAAAAAAGAGACAAGACAAACATTATTTACGAAGACTTGCATAAAGATTTGTCTCTAGATAATAGGAATGAAGCTTTATTGGAAAGAATGCGTAGCTACACTCTGCTTAAAAATGAAAAATACAATCAATTAGCAAATGAAACAAAGCAACAAACCCAAACACGCTCTCAATCTCAAAGCTATCAAAAGAAAAATAAAGCTTCTAGCGGTATTGAAAGGTAACCCATCATGATAGACAAAGCAAGAAAAAATCTCAAAGACCTTAAAAGCATTTTTCTGTATTGGTATGAGGTGTTTGGTTCTAGTGATAAGTCTAAAGACATGATGAAAGCCTTTATGAAAGATTTGGCTTTCGCTAAAAATAAAAATGAGATGATAAAAGCCCAAGATAACGAGTTGGTCAAAGAATTCATACAAGAGTTAAACAGCTTCTCTTTTAAAGAGCAACTAGAATTTTATCAGACCAATAGAGATTATGATCCCAACCTTGACAATGATGAAAATTCAAGTGAATTATTAGACGCATTCATTGGATCTTTAGAAAAATTAGAAAAACAAGAGATTGCTCCTATCAGAGATCAAAAAAGAGAAAGCGGATTGCAAAACAATGAAGATAATAAGGAAAACGGCAAACTTGTTCCCCTTGACAAAAAAGAAACTTCAAAAGAAGAAGAACTGGAAAGCAAGGAAAAAGAATCAAAAGAAACACTAGGTTTTAACCACTCTTTAGGCATTAGTATTTTAAGAAGTCGCGTTGAAGAAGCTAAAAATCATTTTAATGAAAAAGAAAAAGGCTCTAACAAGAGATTTAGCGATAAGGAATTTAAAAAATTTCTAAAAGACAGAGCTAAAAACGGCATGACTAATGAAGAAATGCAAGTGCTTTTATTGATAATCAACAACAAAAAAAGCAATCTAATGCCTAGTCATAAGGAATTTTTACAAGAATGCTTAATAGAAGCGGTTTTGCACAATAAAAATATCAATAAAACCACTGAGTATGCCATTAGAAAAAATGTCGCACACTTGCCCATCAATAAAACAGAAAGCTTTTTAGTTAGAACTTATAATCATTCATTGGGTATTTTTAATGAAAATGTTGCTGAAAAACTTAAAATACCTAAAAAAGAAAAAGAAATACTACAGCCTTTAAATGCAAACGAAGAACAAGCTTTAAACACCGCTTTAGAAAACAATGAAATAGACGCAAGAACTTTCAAATCATGGGAGTTTGGAAGCAAAGAAGCGAGCAAAGAAAACGCTTCTATGAGTGAAGAATTAACACAAAATAATTCTAAATTATCTCATTTTAATGAAAATAGCACCACTCAAAATAATGTAGGACAAAATAATGTAAAAGAGCCTAATAATAAAACTAATAACTCTAAACAAAATCATTCGCTTTCAAATTCGGATCTAACTTCAAATACCGATTACAACAAGCTTGTAGCGGATATGTTTGAAAATCAAATGGACGCTAATGGCAATTATGTTGGCAAAAAATTTAGCGCACAAGCTTACGACAACAAAACTCCCTATAAAGTCGCTACCGGTAATGCTAATGAGCGTAGCGCTTATTTGTATTCAAAAAAAACTAAATCCAAAAATGTTGGAATGGAGCGCTAATGAAAAATCAACACAAAAATCCCCCAACAAAAGCTTTAATGAAAACTTATTCATATAACCATTTTTTATTTTTCTGCTTTATTCTAGGAGCGTTTTTATTAGGTTTGCTCAGTCCAGCCTATGCTTTAAGTATTATCACCACTAAAGAAATTGATGCTAATTTGCCTAATGGGGCGATAGAAAGCATGGTGGTGTTAGGCAAGAGGGTGTTTAAAGTAGAAGCTCATGGGTTTTATTTTAGAAACAATGCAACTAACAGCATAGATATAGAAATCACCAGTCTTTTAAGAGACAATCAATCGTTCCCTTTGACTAGCCCTGCTAAAACCAGTTTAAAAATACCTCCTAGTGCCAAGATTAAAAAATCCACTCTCCTTGTTTTAAAAGGCGAGAATGCTGAAGAAGTGGCTAAGATTTTAGGCATTAGCAAAGAAGAATACCAAAAGCTAGAAAACACCGCTCAAACCAACGCTACCAATGACCCTATGTATGCTAACACGCCTTTTAATAACAACCCTAACAGCCCCAATGATAACACTATTAATGGTAAAGATGGCGCAAATGGGAGTAATGGCTATGGGGTAAATGGCAACGATGGGATAAATGGGAGCAGTGGGAGTAATGGAAATAATTCAAATAATAATGCAATAGGCAGTGGTATTGATGCAGATGGCGTGTTAGGGGTGGATGGGGCGAATGGCTCTAACTCTTCAAGCGGTGGATCTGTAGGGGGTTATGAGAATAATTTCACTAATCATGGCTCTACTAACAATAACACAGGAGGGTATGACAATTTTAATAATAATAGCTCAAGTGGTGGAAGTTTAGGGAATGGGGGGTTTTTCCCTATTCCTTTTGGTAATGGTGGCACAAACAATTCCAATAATCCCACTAACACCACTAGCCCAACTAATGCCAGTAGTTCTAATAGCGCCACTAATCCTAACTCGCAAGAAAACAATTACTCCAGCCAGTATTGTAAAGTGCCCAAATTAAGCCCCAACAACACGATGAAACTAGATGTTATCGCTAAAGATGGTTCTTGTATTTCTATGAACGCTTTAAGAGATGACACTAAATGCGCTTATAGATACGATTTTGAAGCCGGCAAGGCTATCAAGCAAACGCAATACTACTATGTAGATAGGGAAAATAAAACGCAAAATATCGGTGGTTATGTGGATTTGCAAGGCGCTCAATACGCCATGCAACTTTACAAAGATGACAGCAAATGCGCCTTACAAACCACAAGCGATAAAGGTTATGGTATGGGGAAAACTCAAATCTTTCAAACTGAAATCGTGTTTCGTGGGATGGATAATCTAATCCATGTCGCTGTGCCTTGCAGCGATTATGCAAGGGTGCAAGACAGGATTGTTAGGTATGAAAAAAATGATAAAACCCAAACCTTAACGCCTATCGTGGATCAGTATTACAATGATCCCAGCAATCCTAACAAACAACAGATTTTGAATCGTGGGATTGCGACCCAATTAAGCTCGCAATATCAAGAATTTGCATGCGGTCAATGGGAATACAATGACGCTAAATTAGAAGCCAAAAGACCTACGATGTTAAAAAGCTATAACAAGCTTAATGTCGAATGGGTAGAAGTTACGCCTTGTAATTTTGAAGCAGGGATTAAAAGTGGTGCGGTTGTTAGTCCTTATGTGATGGGTGTGTCCAGCTCTAAAGTCTTAAGCGATACGACTACAAGCCATTATTTTAAGATAGAAAGAAAAAATTATGGTGAGAGGGAACAATGCCAAAAACCTTATGGAGTTAATCGTTGCCAACCGCAATACTTCCATACTAATCCTAGCATCACCGATTGGAGTGCCACTTACAAAACCACTACCACTCAAACCACTCAACCTTATTTTCGCCCAGCCCAAGATAATGAAAGCCCCACAACCTATAATCTTATTACCACTCAAACCACCATCAACAGGACTCAAAACATTTTGAAAAACGAATTGAATTTGAGTAATGATTATTTGAAGTATGTAGAAATCCATCAAGGCTATTACAAGGATAATGATCTTAAACAATCGCAAGGCTATATTGATTGGTCTAATTACTACCTCAATCAGAATGAAGGCTTTTGCTCTCAATACAACATTTGGAGTGAAAACACAAAAATTGGTAAGAATTGGTATCGTTGGCATGATAATAAAATTTCTTGCGCTCAAAGACTGATTTATAGGCCTTTTCAAGGATAAGGCATGAAAGCGTTAAAGACTTTTTTAAAAAAATCCCTTATTCTGTTGTTGGCGATTGCTTTAAACCACCTGAACGCTGTGGCTATGATTGTGGATAACCCTACGCAGAATGCTTGGAATGGCGCTAAAAGAGCATGGGATGAAAGCAAGTGGGCTAAACATTTAGCCACTATCACTGAAAGGATCAAGCTCGCTCAAGACACATTAGATAGGTCTAATCAGACGCTTAATTCCATCAACAAAGTGAATGATGTTTTGAATAAAATCAATCAATTTCTAACAGGCAGTATTTTAAGCGTCCCCAATCCCATGCAGTATGTAGAAAAAATCCAAAGTTTTGCCAAACAAGTTCAAGCCAATGCTGAAAGGATCAAAGAAAATGCACAAAACTATGATATACGCAATCAAATTGCAGCCAAACGCATCTCTGAAAAATGCCCTGAACTCAATTGGGATGTCAGTCAGGACGCAAGCCCTACAGAGAAAAACTTACACCAATTTTTCACAAGCAAGGGGAAAGAAAGCGCTGACACAAAGGCTCTAAAGGATTTTGCTAACGCCATAGGCAACACTCAAATCGGCACGGCGACCGATTTAGGAGCCGGACTTAAAGGCAGAGCCTTATTAGAATACATTTGCATTCAAAAAGGCAATTTAGAAGCGGCTAAAAAAATCCAATTATTAGACAGCCAAATGACTTTAGCTCTACTCAATAACGACTATACGGCTTATGAAAAACTTAGAGCTGAAAAAGAAGAATTAAAAAGACAAATCGCTTCAAATGTGTATGCTAAAGTCAAACAGCTTGCTGTAGCTTCCCAAGATAGAGCGTTTAGTCAAATGGATAATGAGTTGGGTGTTAAAACTTTTGAGTTTAACGATGAGAATGTTAAAAAAGGTTATTGCAAAAAAGAAAACAGAAATGGCAAAAGCGAGTGCATCCCTAATATGCTCAATGTTAATCGCTTAAAAGTGCAATTTGATGAGCTTAATTTAGATTATAGTTGGATATTGCTGGTAAAAAAGGTGAAGCAGCCGCTAAAGTGTTCAATGACTACAAACACCGATTTCAGCAATTAAGCGTAGAAACTGCTTTAGAAATCGCTCAAAATTTAAGCTTCATGAATAAGACACTGGGTTTAATGGCGCAAATGCAAAGCTATGCATTCAAGCAACAAATGGGCTATTTGAAGATATTATTCCTACTGACGCTCTAAAAGATGACAAAGAGCATCAAGAAAATCTTAAACAAAAACAACAAGAAATAGAAAAAGTCTATAGGGCTAAATTGGACGCTTATGGTTTCCCTAATGGTAGTGTAGGAAAGGCAAGTGGCGTGAATTCAAATAGTAATAATGAAGCTCCAAGCTCTGATAATATTCAGTCGTTTAATCCGTATTGAAATAAGGGTTATTGTGTTAAAATTAGTCAAATATTTTAAAAAGGATTTTGTATGTTTAAAAGCAGATTAAATTCATGGATTTTGTTAGGGATTTTTGGGCTTTTAGTGGTGGTTTTTTGGGATGTTATAAAATACAAAATAGAGGATTTGAAACATGCTCATTATCTATCACAAGTGAAAGAAAGGGAATAATATTATAAAAACCATATAGAAGAAGCTTTGAAAAAGGATAGCGAATGCTTTGAAAAAGGAGGTGATAAAGTGGATTGCTCGGCTGCTATGGGAATAGTTGCTGGTGAAAGAAATAGAAGAATGTTGGAGATTAAATAACATGGTCGCTCCACTACTTGCTCTGCCCTTTCTTTCTAATCCTTTAGTGCTTGGTGCTTTAGCTGTCATAGGAACGGGTGCTTACTTACTTTACAATAAGCAAGATTCTTTAGTTATACAAGCAGATGGGCTTTACAGCGAGATTCTTGGGTTTTTTATTTCGTTTTCTAACAAGATCTTAAAGGGAATTGGCGAGCCTTTAGCCAATGTTATCCAACCTTTTGGTATGGTCTTAGGAGTGCTTTTAATCCTTTTGTATTCCTTTAAACGCTATCAAAACAATGATTTATTTGAAATCAAAACCTTTTTAATGCTTTTTGTATTTGTTGGATATCTTTCTTTGTATCATTACGCTTTTAAATCTGATGGTTCTAGTAGCGGTAATGGTCGCTCTAGTTTTGCCTTTCAAAATCATGTAACAGAAATTTTTGACACGCCTGCTAACTTGCTAAATGCTGGGATTTCTAATGTGGTTAAGGAATATCAAACAAATAGTGCAAGAGAACACAAGAATATAGACACGCACCACAGCATCACTAACGCTAATATTTCATTCCATGTCAGACAAATTTTGACGAGTTTGAATAAATTATATGAAGACTTCAAAATTAATAATGGACTATCGCTAAAAACCCTTATTGCAGTTGTTTTGTTATTAGTTATTTTAGGATCAGAATTATTTTTGTTATTCAAAGTTTTCTGTTATGTTTTTATGACTTATTTAGAAAAAATTATTTACTTGTCTTTAGTTATTTTTATGTTACCGCTAGGTTTTTTTCAGCAGACTAGAGGTTTTTTAGTGTCTTATGTGAAAAAGATTATTTCATTGACTTTTTACATGCCTTTGTTGTTGCTATTAATGTTATTCAACTCTTTTGCATTACAATACGCAATCAAAGTGGGAGGGAGCAATGAAATAGTGGCTAAATTTGGCATTATTGTAGCAATAGGAATTTCACTGACTTTCATTCAAAAAGTCTCCGAAATGATTAACGCTATTTTTGGCACACAAGGTGGTCTAACGGATGCTAAAAGCTTCATATATCAAGGTGTGCAAATGGCTAGCACTGGAGCTGGAGCCATAGCTGGAAGTCTTAAGAGTGTGGGCCGTTCAGCATTTGGTAGAACGCTAGAAGCTTATAAAGACGCAAAATCTACGATAAACAGCACTACGGCTAACATGAGAGACATGCCAGGACATCCTGGTGTTAGAGTGGGTGTGGAGACAATTGAACTTCCCAAGTCTCATAGAGCTAGCAAATGACAAAAGCTTTTTAGGGCAATTTTTGAAAATTATTTTTAGTGATAATTTTTTAAAAAACCTTAAGAGAAATCATGCAAGATTTACAAGATTTTAAGAATAATATTACACTCATTCTATCTAAAGAAAGATTAGCCGCTTATGACAGCCTAGAGCAATACAAAGAAAATTTAAAACTCATTTCTTTCATCACGCCTAAAATCTCTAACTTAGAAATTTATTTATGCAACGCTTTAGACTATTGCTTGACTCAAATCAAAGGGAACGAATGGGTGTTTAATGAAAATTCTTTAACCCCCTTGATCGAAGAGCTAAAAGAAAAGAAAAAAGAAATCACGCATTCTTTAATCTTATCTAAAATGTCTTTAGGGGCAGTGATTAAGCTTATTTTTTGTTATAAATTAGAGGGGGTAATATTAGATTTAAAGCGCATCAATTTCAAATCCTATTACCCCAATAATAAAAATGCATTATTTATCAACAATAAAAAAAATCCATTATCTAGTGCCTCAAAGGTTCATATTGCTTTAAACTTGCTATGGACGATTAGAAATCGCGCGTATCATTGGGAAAACTTACTCAAAACCAAACCAAACAACCGCCCACGCATTACGACTTATTTCACTGGGTTAAAAGACAATGATAGGGCAAAAATGCCTATGAATATCAGTGTAGAACCAAGTAAAATCGTCTTGTTTTTAGATGATTTAATTAAAAGCATCGGAAATAAAGACTTGGAAAATTTAAGTGGTTTGTGAAAAGGTGGGCTTCGGTTAGCCCATTGAATGTAAGTGCATTATAACCCAAAAATCAAAATAAATCAAATTTTTTAAAAACCTACTCGCTTTTTTCATTTCTTAATAACCCCCCTAACACAAGAACCACTTTTTTATTGTGTTCTTGAGTGGTATGGATATAGATTTTAGTAGAAAGCAAAGAACTATGCCCTAACGCTCTTGAAGTTAAAACCAAATCCTGTGTTTCATCATAAATAAAAGTGGCAAAACTATGCCTAAAAAGATGCAAACCTAATCCATAAGATTTTACATCAATATTAGAGAGCTTAAAAATTTTAGCGATAAAGCCCTTTAAAGAGCAAGTTTTTTGTGTGGTGTTATTTTTTGCTTTCTTAAACACAAAACGCCCCTTAAAACTCTTTAATCGTTTAGTATCGCTTAGCCACGCATTCAAAGGAACTTGCAAAAACTCTTTTTCAATATAAGCGTATCTCTCTTTGTTGTTTTTGCCTTTGATTAAAAGGCGGTAGTGGTTATTTTCTAAAGCAATGTTTTTTAGCTCCAAATCTAAGGCTTCAAACTTCCTTAATCCCCCTAATACGATAAGCAGTAAAATACACTGATTGCGTTTTTCAAAACTGGTTTTGGGATGGTATTTTAGAAGAGCTTGGATAAAAGCCTTAAAATCATTTTTATTCAAATGTTTAGGCAAATGCGTCTCTTTCTTGGCAAACGATAGATTTTTAAGTTCAAAATCAAAGCTATAGTTTCTTTTCTTGTCTAAATGATCAAAGAATTGTCTTAAAACCATCACATATTTAGCCATAGAGCTTGGCTTCCTGTTTTTGGCTAATCCAAATAAGAAGTCTATAACCTGTTCTTCTGCTAGATTGTGCAAGGATTTGAGCTTAATCCTATTATCAAAATATTCAAAGAACAAAAACAAGCCTTGCATCATAATCGTATGCCTAATGCCTTGATTATAAAGCTTGCGATTGAGTTCTTTCAATGCGATAAGACTTTGGCACTCTAAAACTCTATCCTGCCATTTTAAGACCAATTGTAAATCATTCACGCTTTGAATGCGTATCATTGTTTTAAGCTTATGGTGTAAAAATGACTTAATATTATTAAACAATTCCCTACTAACCCTACTCATTTTGCAACCACTCATCTCTTTCTCCCTTAATTATTTTTAATCCATAAAAATCATCTTGTAGGGTTAAGAATGTAATTATTTATAAAACTCTTATCCAAGCTTCTTTTTAAAGGAAGTTTATGAAGTTTTTTAAAATCCCTAAACTGCGTTAAATTCCAAAGAGTGATAAGAAATGTTTTTAGAAAGTTTTATTCTTTAAAAAGTTATCGCTTTATAACCAAGCTCTTTAGTTTGATTGTAAAAAACGCTTCTAGCGTTTTAGATTTTTATTCTTTATTCTTTATTCTTTATTCCGTTAGTGTTGCTTTTTTATTTCTTTTGTTTTTAACTTTTTTAGTTTGGGGTGTTGTTTTTGATTTATGGTGTTTAACTTTTTGTTTTTGCATGCTCTAAACCGATGAGAGGTTGTTTGAAGTCTTCCCTGCTCATAAAACTTGCTAATTAATGCACCTCTTATCTGCCATGTCTTCAACAAATCTTTTTTCTGCCTAGGCTCTGTGGTTTTAGGTTTGACTTTTTGATGGTTGTTTTTGCATGCTTGATTTTATTGGTGGTGTTTGGTTTTTCTGTATCTTTGCCTTAAGACAAACCATAGAGTCGGCTTGCTACCCCAAAATTCAGGCACTCTTAAGCTAAGTCTAAGTCTAAGTCTAAGTCTACTATACTCAAAAGCTTATAAAATCATCAAAAAGAGTGCTGAAATGAATGTTTTAATCAGATTGTGCTTTATTCTTGTGATTGGGTTTTTTGGTGCGAATAAAACCCTAAACGCAACAGCCATTCCTTCTCTTGACTTTGGCTCTTTTTCCATGCCAATCACTGCCAATTTCTCAGATGGTGCGTTAAATGTATTCAAATGGTTTGAAAAACACCCATCAGTGGGTGTTAAAGTTGGTCGGCTTGCAAATCAAGACGACACTATCTTTACTCTAGTTTTCATTGTGATAGTTGTCGCAATAATTGCCCTTATCGCTATTTTTATAAGGAGTATATTACTAAACACAATTTTTGTAGGATCGCTCATAGGATCTTTATGGTTGTATATGGTAGGGTTTTATTATTTTTATGGTGTTCCCTTTTTGAGTTATTTGAGCGGTTGTTATGAATCGTTTTCTTTCTCCGCTTGCTATCCTGATAGTTTGCAGCTACTCCACACCCTTATGCAGTATTCGCCCATTTACTCCATAATCAAACTTCTTGCTCATTTTAATATAGAGATCACTCTAAGATTATCATTTCTCTTGTTTGGGTGTGTATAGGGCCGTATTTTTTGTTATTGCAAGCGTTTTTTAGTCTTACAAATTATTGGTTGCAGAAAATTCAAGAAGGCAAAAAATTATCTTTTTTCCTCGAATCAATCATTAGGTTATTTTTTGGTTTTATGATAGTTTCTTTTATTGCCGTTCCATGCTACTATGTTTTATTGGCGATGGAATACCAAATAGCCTATGAACACCCAGGAGAATTAATAAGCACGATTGGTTTTGTTGCGTTAGCAGTGCTTGTGTATTACTTATGGGGTAATGGGAGAAGTTGCTATGGGGCGCACCTTCCAATCAAGAGCAACAACTCTCCAATCAAGGCAACCAAAAGTAATGATTGTGATTGATCGCTAGGTCAATCTGACTTAAGCTCCAAAAAGGAATCTCAAGCCAAAAGACATGCAGTGTTAAGCCAATATGTTACTGGATTTTAGAGTTTTAGAGTCTTTTTAAAGGAATGCTTGAGCCAATTCAAAGGAGCAAAAAGAGGGATCGCTTCATTCCTTTTGAAAGAATGTGGGTTTGAATACAATATAGGAAAAAGACTATCATGCGAGCTATCCAATTAGATCTGATCAAAACTACCCTTTAATGGTTGTATCAATGAACTACATCGGCTCTAAATACAAACTCATTCCCTTTATTCAAGAAAATATTTATGCAGTTGTGGAGCAACCTTTTGGGTGTGATTTTTTGCGATCTGTTCGCTGGGACGGGTATCTTGGGGTGTGCGTAAAGTAATCTCTAGGTTTAACACTAAAAAACCCTTTTTCATTAGACAGCGCGCTAAAAGCCAATCCCTTTGACACTGGCATTGGGTTAGGCGTTTGAGTTGTGGTAATAAGGTTAGTCCTAAACATGCTAACATGTCAAAATTAGCTACATAAGGGTAAGTTATCTTGTCTCTTTTAGCGATTTTGTGATTTGCAAGGAAAAATTTATGGATGAAATTAAAACGCTGTTAGTGGATTTTTTTCCGCAGGCAAAGCATTTTGGGATAATCTTAATCAAGGCTATTGTTGTCTTTTGTATAGGTTTTTATTTTTCGTCTTTCTTACGGAACAAAACCATGAAACTTTTATCCAAAAAGGATGAGATTTTAGCGAATTTTGTCGCGCAGGTTACTTTTATCTTAATCCTTATCATCACCACAATCATTGCACTCAGCACGCTAGGCGTCCAAACCACCTCTATTATCACTGTTTTAGGAACGGTGGGGATTGCGGTGGCGTTGGCTTTAAAAGATTACCTTTCAAGCATTGCTGGAGGGATAATCCTTATTATCTTGCACCCTTTCAAAAAAGGAGACATCATTGAAATCTCTGGCCTAGAGGGCAAAGTAGAAGCGCTTAATTTTTTTAACACTTCTTTACGCTTGCATGACGGGCGTTTGGCGGTTTTACCCAATAGAAGTGTCGCCAATTCTAATATTATTAATAGCAATAATACGGCGTGTCGGCGCATTGAATGGGTTTGTGGAGTAGGGTATGGGAGTGATATTGAACTGGTGCATAAGACTATAAAAGATGTTATTGACGCAATGGAAAAAATTGATAAAAACATGCCCACTTTTATTGGGATCACGGATTTTGGACAAAGTTCATTGAATTTCACCATTAGGGTTTGGGCAAAGATTGAAGATGGGATCTTTAATGTGAGGAGCGAACTCATTGAACGCATCAAAAACGCCCTAGACGCTAACCACATTGAAATCCCTTTCAACAAGCTAGATATTGCCATTAAAAATCAAGACTCTTCTAAGTGATTGGTGTGAGGCGCATTGATTGTAGTGATACTTGAATTTTAAGGAGACCTTGTGTCAAGCGATTTTAAAAACCTTTTCATCGGTACGGATAATTCTAAACGCACCAAGTTAGCTTAATAGCGAAAAAAACCCTATCAATTCTAACTCGTTATCATCTCTCATTGATGCCCGCCTTTAAGGAATACAAGGAAGCTAAAAGCCAACTACCTCTCTTTAAAATCTCTGTCAATTCTAACCAACCCCTATCAGCCCAACTAAACGAGTATGATAAGAAAAAGTCAGCGTTAAGAGCCGTTTTAAACACAAGGTCAAAAAGAGACAATAACCTAGTGTATTATGATGATTTGACTATGGCTCAAAAAATGAATACCACCGTTTTATCTATGAGCCGATTATGCGATCGGATGCTAAACTACCCAGTAGCAGTTATCTCTGGTTATAGGACTTATAACGATAAAGCCATTATTGCGGATTATGGATTAAAAGAAGCCACCAAGATTTTAGAACTGAATGCGACAACAGAGGGCGAGAAAAAAGAGGAAGTTGAAGCCCTTTTAAAACCCTTTATGCTCACTAACGCTGATAACGAAAAAGAACCAAGTGGTTGAGAAAAAAGCTAGACCTATACAAGGGCTACATAGGATACAAAATTGTTAAAGGTTATACAGAGAAGCAGGTATGCCACAAGCTAACATAGAAACTAGCTTCATTTGTTTTGAACTCAAACCATTCCATAATAAAAATCAGTTCAAAGACATCATAGTGAATTTGGGTAGGGAGTTCAACCAAGACAGCATTATTATCAACAGCCCTAAAGATAAGCGTGGGGCTGTATTCACTTTAATATGCACTACCCCTTACCCCTACTTGATGCTTGATGGGGAAAAAACAAGACTTGGAGAACCCTTTGCTGAATTAAAAGACCCTAAATTTAGGAACTCTATCGCTGATGAAGCCTTACCTAATGGTCAGTCAAACCCTGACTTTTTGATTGCTTTCACGGAGTTTATGCGTAGCGTTGTTAAACACAGCTACAGCGAAACTAAAAAAGATAAAATCAAAAGAGATGATAAATCTAAATCCGCTAGGTTTGGGTTCTCTACCTATGAAAGTATAGCAAGAACTTATAAGGCAACCGAACAAAAAGACATTACCGCTAACAGCGTTCTTGCTAAATTAAAAGCCAATTTGATAGAGAACGGACAGAGAAAAATAATAGGAACTAGGGGTGGTTGGGAAAATTGGAGCAAGTGGGTTCCTGGATACTCCTACGACTTGAACGCTTCCTTTACTATGGATAGCGTTCTAGATAACACATACAAACCCAAACCCCTTAAAACTAATCAATTTGATACTAACGCTGGGTATTGTTCCATTAACGAACAAGACCTACTCAATCAGTTCATCAATGTGAGCACGAAACTATCCCACGACACCTTATTAGCGATAAGACAAACAGAAAACATAGACCTAGTTTATGCTTTGATTAAAGACACCACTTATAACAGCTTGAATAAGCGCTATGATTTTATCTTTGAGATTGATAAAGCGGTGAGGATTTCAATCAGCTAGTCATTGAAGTCCCCCAAATCCGTCCTTAAGAATGCAGAACTCAATCAAGTTAAAAATGCATTGATCTCACAAATTCATAACGGGGCGTATAGTTTCAGGGGTGGTGAGTGCGAAAAACAAAGCTCTTGGTTTTTGCCAAATGAGTTTCTAGCGCTTCATTAACTAGGGGGTGTTTTTTTGGGATAATTTCCCCTTTTAAGCGCTTTAAAATCCCCCCAAACGCTCTAAAAGTCAGCACACTCTAAAATCAAAGTTCTAAAACCAAAGCTTTTTAATTTTATTCTAAAAAACGAATGAGAAAAAACCCAACAAACCGCTTTATTATCAGCCCTATAAAAATAGGAGAGAAAAGCGAGATCTGCAATTAATCTTGCTGGATCCTCATGGTTGTGGGTATGGATAGCTCTTCTTCAGTAGGGATCTTTAAATACTCGCCATTACCCACTTTTCTTGTTTGTTTCACCACAGGCTGAGAGGGCGTAGCGATCGATTCCAAATTTGCTCCAGTGCTGTTTCTTTCAGCACCGGTTGCAATGATGGTAACGCGCACATGATCAATGGGGATATTCTCGCTCGTGTGTTGGCCAAACTTAACATCAACATCTTGATGGGCTTGATCTTGAATAAAATCGCATGCGTTGGAATAAGCCATCATAGGATAATCAGGGTGGTGCTCAAAAAAGACAATAATGCTCTTAGCCCCTTCAATAGAAGCGTCATCAAGAAGAGGCGATTGGATCGCATTTTCCACCGCTGCTTTAGCAGAATCTTCGCCAGTGGCTTCACCAATACCCATTAACGCAAAGCCTTTAAAACCAAGAGCACTCTTTAAATCGGCAAAATCAACATTGATATTACCGGGTTTAGTGATGATGGTAGAAATGCCGCTCACCGCCCTAACCAAGACATCATCAACTTCCTTATAACATTCCGTGGTGCTAGCGTTTTTTTTCATGGTGAGAAGGATTTTGTCATTAGGGATAACCAAAATAGAATCGCTAGATTGCTCCAATTCTTTCAACCCCTCTTCAGCCCTCTTCTTTTTTTGATTCCCTTCGTATTTGAAAGGCTTGGTAACGACAGCAATCGTGAGCGCTCCCACTTCTTTTGCGATTTTAACGATAGTAGGGGTGGCTCCAGTCCCAGTCCCTCCTCCAAGCCCTGTAGAGATAATGACTAATTTAGCGTCCTTAATCGCTTCTCTCACTTCATTAGCACTTTCTTCAGCGGCTTTTCTACCAATATCAGGAATTCCTCCAGCGCCCAAACCTCCAGTGGATTCTTTGCCTAAAAGGATTTTAACCGGAGCGGGATTGTTTTTGAGATGCTGGCCATCAGTATTAACAGCAATGGGGGTAACATCTTGATGCACGCCGTATTCAACCAGGTGTTTAATCATGTTAGACCCCCCACCTCCAACACCGATGACGACAATCTTAGCCCCTTTATAAGCTGGATTGCTTACTTCTTCAATGCTTGCTTGACCAATATTATAATTTTCCATCTCTGATTGATGAACCATAGCCACATTCCCCTTGAGATACGATTTTTGCAAATCTTAAACTTTGATAAATAGCTAAAGGATTATACCATGTTTTCTAGCTTTTGATAACTATTTATTAAGGCGTTTTTATCGCATAAAGAAATTGTTATATCTTAAAAGATTTTAGAAATCTTATCAAGGAAACTTTTAAAAAAACCTTTTTGCTCGGTGGGTTTTACGGGTAAAAAATCATCGTTTTTAGCGGTGTTTAAAGGAGCGCTAGGGGCTTTTAAATCGCTCAAATTCCTTTCTGTAGGCGATGAATGGATATGGGGGGTGGGGCTTGATTGGTGGGCTGTTCTTGTGTAATCATCAATTTCATGGTAGCGGATAATCCCTTTAGAGTCTCTTTCATAATTGGTATGCCCCCCTGCTTTGTATAAAATCAAGCCGACCACGACTGAAAAGCGAGGGTCTTTCAAGTCTTCAAACATGCCCATGATATTGTATTTTTCCATAGGAGCGGCCAAACGCACGGGGTAATTAGTGAAATGGGCTTTAGCCAGCTCTTTGATCCCTTTCATTAAAGCCATCCCGCCGGTTAAAACAACGCCCCCACCCAAATGCTCTTCTAAACCGCTATCTTGAATGCTCCTGTGGATGATTTGAAAAGTTTCCAAAGCCCTATCTCTCATGATATTTTGGATTTTGCTAAGAGGCACTACATGGCTTTCATTGCCATCCGATCCGGTGGTAGGGATTTGGACACTTTGAGAGGGCGTTTCTTCGCCACTTTCAAAAGAAAGATCCCCATATTTGATCTTAACTTCTTCAGCGTAAGGGAATGGGGTGTTGAGCATGGACGATAAATCCGTGCTTAAATGGTGAGAGCCTATGGGTAAGTATTTGTTATAGCGTATGGAATTGCCGCTATAAATCGTAAGGTTGCATGTTTCTCCGCCTATATCCACGCAAGCCACGCCCAATTCCCTTTCATCATTAGACAAGGTAGCAATGGAGGCTGCATAAGAATTGATCACGATGTTTTCAATCTCCACCCCAGATTGGATCATGGTTTTTTCTAAATTTTCAATGTTGTTTTTTTCTGTATAGACAATGTGGATAAAGACTTCTAGGCGAGTGCCGCTCATTCCTAAAGGGTCATTCACTTCTTGTTTGTCTAAAGTGAAGCGATAGGGGAGGGCATGCAAAATATGCTTGTCGTTATCCAAGCCTGCTTTAGCGCATGCGTTATTGATAGCGCGATTGATTTCATCAATGGTTACCACATTATCTTTGGTGCTCGCTACACCGGTAACATCTCTAATGCTTTCCGTATAAGCCCCCGAAAAAGAAACAATCGCTTTGGTTTTAGGGTAATACGATTCCCTAAAGGAGGAAATGGGGTTATTTCGGTCTTCATCAGCGTTCAAACCTGCCATTTTTTTAGCGCTATTAATCACTTCTTTAATGGCGTTAGAAGCGTGAGCAAGGCTATTGATACGCCCTCTTTTAATGGCTTTTGAATTGATTTCTTTGGAGTCTTGATGGGCTGTGCCAATGATGCGCAAAATCCCTTCTTTAAATTCAGCCACTATCGCGCAAATCTTTCTAGAGCCTATATCAACCCCTATAACGATTTCTTTATGTTCCATGATTTCCCCTTGCATTATTGAATGTATTTGACTATCTTATAGCGTTTTTTTAATTCTTCTATCAACGCTTTATCAAAAAAATCCGTTTTAGTGTTATTGACTAAACGCTGCATATACTGGCTTTCTTCTGCGCTAAATGAGTGGTTGAAATTTTGCTCTGTGATTTGATAGAGCACCATTTTATTATTAATAGCGATAAACCCCTTTTTTTCCTGGCGGTTAAAAAGGGCGTTGATAAACTTAGCGCTTTCTTCTTGGCTAAGCTCACTAATAGTGCCTCCAAAATTAGGGCTTACATAGCCCACGCTTTTGCCTTTAAAATCCTTAAGCTTTTCTTTAGCTAAAGTTTGCAACGCCATAAGGGTTTTTTCTTGAGTCAAACGGGTTTTAAGAGTGCTTTTAGCTTCATTAAAATCCTGCAATTCGTCTTTGGTTTGAGAGATGAGCTGCACTACAATAAAACCATCTTTAAAAGGCTCTGGTTTTAGGATTTCAAGGGGTTTGAGAGCGGCGAGTTTTTGTGTGATTTCAGCAGTATAGGGGGAGTTGTTTTCTTCAAAATCTTGCGTGGTGTAGTTTTGCGCGTTCGCTTTTTTTAGAGCGACATAACTCCTTAAGGCTTTTTCATTCGCTTTTTGCATGCTTAAATCATGCTTGACTTGCTCTTGAACGCTTTTAAAATCCTGTAATTTCCCCTCTTTGTCCAAATAAGACACCTTGTTTTTATGGTAGTATTCCTCCAACTCTTTCAAATCAGGTTTTTCCAAACTAGCGTCAAAATACAAAGAGCGTGTTTTAAAGCTCGTGGGCTTTTTAAAATCCTTTTTATGGGATTCGTAATATTTTTTCATCTCTTCTTCATTAAGAGAGATTTTAACATCATTAGGGTTTAGGATAAGAATGTCTAATTTGTCTTGCAATTTTGCCCAAAGCGATAAACTGGATTGCTCTAAAGGGGTAGTGGTTTTGGGGAAGAGAGTGCTGATTTTTTGAAGGATTAAAAGCCTTTCAACGCTTTCTTCAAAGTGTTTGGGGCGGTAATGGCTTTGCTTTAAGATATTTTTATACAATTCTTCATCAAAAACGCCATCTTTTTGAAAAACACTCGTTTTTTTGATCTCTTTTGCCACTTCTTGCTTCGTAGCGCCAAGCCCTAAATCTAAAGCGAGATTTCTCAATAGGGCTTGATTGATGAGCGAATCTAGAGCGCTTTTTTCTAAATGCATGGCTTTGATTTGATCTTCGGTGAGTTCTTTAAAATTGGGGATAGACTCAGCGTATGCGTCTTTAAGGCGGCGGTATTCTTGGGCTAATTCTTCTTGAGAAATCTTAATCTGTCCCACTTTGGCAGCACTATCGCTATCTAAAGAAAAGCTGTATTGCCCCCAGCCTATCATCCCGGCGGCAATAAAAGCGATCGTGCTTATCCATATTGTAACCACTAAATACTTTCTATGATTTTGCATCCATTCAATCATAAGAACTCTAATCCCTTTTAAAAAATAAAAAATGTGAAATTCAGGTTTAAACAACCTTATAGTAAAATCAAATAACCTTATTTTAACCAAAGGTTATTAAAATTATCCTTATTATAGAGAGTTTTTAACATGAATTTTCAAGAAAATTTAGCCGCTTTGGATTTAGAGTATCTTTGGCACCCTTGCTCGCAAATGCAAGAGCATCAAAATTTCCCCATTATCCCCATTAAAAAGGCTCAAGGGATTTACCTCTATGATTTTAATGATAACGCTTACATGGATTTGATCAGCTCATGGTGGGTGAATCTTTTTGGGCATAATAACGCCTACATCAGCCAGCAGCTTAAAAATCAAATTGATAATCTAGAGCATGTCCTTTTGGCTTCTTTTAGCCATAAGCCCATCATCACGCTCTCTCAAAGGCTTTGCCAGCTCACTCATATGGACAAATGCTTTTATGCGGATAACGGCTCATCTTGTATTGAAATCGCTTTGAAGATGAGCTATCATGCCCATTTTTTAAAGAATCAAACGAACCACAAAAAGCTTTTTTTATCGCTCTCTAATTCCTATCATGGTGAGACTTTGGGAGCGTTAAGTGCGGGCGATGTGAAACTCTATAAAGACACTTACACCCCTTTATTGCTCAAAAATCTCACTACGCCTGTGCCTAAAAACGACAATGAAATAGAAAATAGTTTGAACGCCTTAAAGCGTTTGTTAGACAAGTATCATGAAGAAATTTGCGCCTTCATTGCAGAGCCTCTTTTGCAATGCGCAGGGAATATGCATATTTATAGTGCAAAATATTTAAAACAAGCCGTTTTATTGTGTAAGCAAAAAAACATCCACATTGTTTTTGATGAAATCGCTACTGGGTTTGGGCGCACAGGGAGCATGTTCGCTTTTGAACAATGCGAAATTGAGCCGGATTTTTTATGCTTGTCTAAAGGGATTAGTGGGGGGTATTTGCCTTTAAGCGTGCTATTAACCCATAATGAAATCTATAACCAATTTTACGCTCCCTATGAAGAAAATAAAGCGTTTTTGCATTCGCACAGCTACACAGGAAACGCCCTAGCATGCGCATGCGCAAACGCTACGCTGGATATTTTTGAAAAAGAAAATGTTATTGAAAAGAACAAGGCTTTAAGCGGGTTTATTTTTAACGCGCTCCAAAACGCATTAAAACCCTTGATAGATCAACAAGTGGTGTCTGATTTAAGGCATTTGGGCATGGTCTTTGCCTTTGAAGTCTTCATTCAAACCAAAGAGCGTTTGAGTTTGGCGGTTTTTAAAAAAGCTCTAACCAAAGGCCTGTTATTGCGCCCTTTAAACAACACCATTTACCTCATGCCCCCTTACATTATCACGCATGAAGAAATCAACAAAGCGATTGCGGGGTTAGTGGAAACCCTTGATGAGTTAAAAAAAGGCTGAAAGCGCTTTTTTCTGTCTGTTTGATTTCAAAAATCAAGTTTTTAACTTGATATGAAACCTATTCAATAAAACCTATTCAATGATTTTAGGCACAACGAAGTAATGATCCTGGCTGTGTTTGTTCTGGCTTAAAATCTCTTTGGCGGTGTTAGGTTGGCTTTTAGGCTCGTCTTCTCTTAAAGGGGTGCATAGCTCTGTATCTGTTTTTAGCGTGCTAGTTTCTAAAGCGAAAATGTTTTCTACAAAGCCTAAAACCTCCGCTAAATGACCTTTAACGCTCTCTTTATGCTCGTCTTTAATCTCTAACATGCTCAATTTTTCCAAGCGTTGCAATAATGCGTCATCAATTTGCATTCTTTTCCTTTAGTTTAAAATAGGGGTTCGTCCATCGTTGCTGGGGCTTTAAGGCCCATGAGTTTTAACACGCTGCTAGCGATATTGTTTAGCGCTCCGTTTTTAATGGATCTAACTCCATTCCCTAAAACAAAACAATACACGCTCCCGGCGGTGTGGTTGGTTAAGGGGTTTTGATTTTCATCTTTCATGCGTTCGCAATTCCCATGATCGCTGGTTAAAAGCATGGCGTAATCCAATTTTTTAGCCAGTGAAAGGATTTCCCCTAAGCATGCATCCACTGCTTCTACCGCTTTGATGCTCGCTTCAAAATTCCCTGTATGCCCCACCATATCGCCATTAGCAAAATTCACAATGATCAAATCCGTGCCTGATTTCATTTGTTCTAACACCGCAAGGGTTACTTCTTTAGCGCTCATTTCAGGCTTTAAGTCATAAGTGGTTACTTTTGGGCTTTGGATAAGCACCCGGTTTTCATTTTTAAAAGGCGCTTCCACCCCACCATTGATGAAAAAGGTTACATGCGCGTATTTTTCAGTTTCAGCGATATGGCTTTGGGTCAGGTTGTGTTGAGAGACCACTTCAGCGAGCGTGTTTTGAACGCTTTCTTTGGGGAATAAAACAGGGTAGGAGAAAGTGTTATCATAAGGCGTCATGGTAGCGATATGGAGTTTTTTAAAAGTCTCGCGCTCAAAACCGCTAAATTCCTTTTGGCCTAAAGCGCTCACGATTTCTCTGGCCCTATCATTCCTGAAATTGATAAAAATAAAACTTTCACCATCTTGCATGCCGCAATAATTTTTAAAACAAGCGGGCATGATAAATTCATCGGTGGTATTTTTATCATACTGGCTTTGGATATACTCGCTAGGGCTTAAAGGCGTGTTATTAAGCCCCATTAAGCTATGATACGCAAGTTCAATCCTTTCAAAGCGATTATCCCTATCCATCGCATAAAAACGGCCGCCTATGGTAGCGATTTGAATGTTTTCATTGCAGATATTTTGCATTGGTGCTAAATAAGTTAAAGCGCTTTTAGGAGCGACATCGCGCCCATCGGTGATTAAATGCAGAAAGACTTTTTTATGGGATTTTTCACACTCTAAAGCCAGAGCGATAAAATGCTCAATGTGTGAATGCACGCCCCCATCGCTCATCAAACCCATAAGATGCACCACTTGGCTTTTTTGGATCGTGTTTAAAAAAGCGGGGTTGTTTTTTAATCCATCGTTTTGAAGGCTTAAAGAAATTTTGACTAAATCCTGATAGAGCACCCTACCAGCCCCAATACACATATGCCCCACTTCAGAATTTCCCATTTGCCCCTTAGGTAAACCCACGCTCAAGCCATGCGTATCAATCAGGCTATAAGGCAAGGTTTTAAACATCAAATCATAAGTGGTTTTTTTAGCATGAAAGAATGCGTTATGATCGCTATCTTTACGATACCCAATGCCATCAGTGATAATCAAAAGAGTTTTTTGCGCCATTTTTAGGACTTTTTAAAGCTCTTGCATGAGAGTGATGTGGTTAGCTAAAATCGCATTCCTTTGCCCTGGAGAGCAATTTTTGCACACTTCTTTATTTTTGGAATTTTTGGAAGCGGTTTTAGCGTGGCTTTTAATATTATTTATATTATTTTTAGAGGAGCGTTTTGGATTCGCTTTAGCCGGTTTTTTGGGGCTTTTTTTAGCGGGTGTGAAATCAGCGCTATTGATTTGAGCCAAATACATGGGTTTATCTTTTTCTTTTTCTGGCTTGTTGGTTGTTTGCTCGCTAGTTGTCTCTTTCATTTCTCGGGGTTTTTCTGCTTGGGTTTCCTCTGTTTGAGTTTCTTTGGTCTCTGTTTTAGCTAAAGTTTGGGGCATGGCGTTGCCGATAGGGTCTAAATCTAGGTTGCTATTAGCGCTTTTTTGCAATTCTTGGTCATTACTGGACTGCGAATCAAAGATTTTAGATTCTTTCAAACGCCTGATCCTGTCTTGTATCTCTTCGTAATATTTTTCAGCATCAGCGTTAGACTTCTCGTTTTTTTCCCAACGACTGCCCTTGTTGTAAGATTTGATCATGTCTTTTAGATTATCATGGTAGCGTGTTTTCCAATAGAGCAACTCTTTTAAAGCCACTTCAGAAGCAAACGCATCGTCTTTAATGAGCAATTCCCCCATCACATTACGCAAAAAGGGGCTATCATTATGCCCATAGCTTTTTAGAACGCTAGGGATATAAGAATGATACACGCCCGCACTCGGATCGGAAAAATTGATTTTATAAACCCCTGCGCATGATTCTTTCCATGCGATGCCTGCCATTTCATAGCCTAAATTTTCTTTAGAGCCGAATTGATAAGCGGCTTTTAAGACTTCTTTTTGCTTAGCGTTAAAATCTTTAAGATTATCGCAATTGGTCATCATGACTTTAGTAACGGGCGATTTGGGTTTGTTTTTAACCCCCTTAGCGGGCTTAGGCTCTGTTTTAGTGGGGCTTTCTGCTGCGGCTAAACTTAAAGATGCACTTAAGGCTGCACCTAGCCATAAGGCTTTAAAAAGGGTGTGAGTGAGTGGGGTTAAATGTTTCAAAACGCCTACCTTTTGTATTTAAGAAATAAACTAAACTAAGAATAAATTAAAGTATAATTCTAACATGATTTAGTCTTAAAAGTGATTTTGTTTTTTAGGGAGAATTGAGATTTTGCATTCAGATGAATTGTTAGTAGAGATTTTGGTTGAAGAATTGCCCGCACAAGCGTTATTGAATGAATATAAAGAAATGCCTAAAAAACTCCACGCTCTTTTTCAAAAACGCGCTTTAGAAGTGGGAACTATAGAGGTTTTTTACACCCCTAGGCGCTTGTGTTTGTTTATCAAAGACTTTCCTCTTTTAACCCAAGAAACCAAAGAGGAATTTTTTGGGCCTCCGGTTAAAATCGCATGCAACAATCAAGATAAAACGCAAGGGCTGAACGCGTTAGGTTTAGGGTTTTATCAAAAATTAGGACTAAAGGATCACCAGCATTTCCAAACAGCGTTTAAAAACAATAAAGAAGTGCTTTATCACGCTAAAATCCACGCCAAACAGCCTACAAAAGATTTAATCATGCCCATTGTGTTAGAGTTTTTAGAGGGTTTGAATTTTGGGAAGTCTATGCGTTGGGGCAATGTGGAAAAAAGCTTTATCAGACCCATTCATAATATTTGCGTGTTGTTTAATGGGGAAAATTTTAACGGTATTGAAGTTAAAGAATATGGCTTTAAAACCAAGCAAGCCACGAAAGCGCACCGACAAGAGGGTTTTGATTTTATCCAGGTGGATAGCCCTAAAGCCTATTTTAAAGTTTTAGAAAAAAACCATGTCATTTTAGACCCTAAAAAGCGCGAAGCTAAAATCTTACAAGAAATTAAAGAGCTAGAAACAAAGCACCACATCATCGTAGAAATAGATAGGGATTTATTAGATGAGGTTGTAGCGATTACTGAATACCCTAGTGTGCTTTTAGGGGAGTTTGACAAGGCGTTTTTAAAATTACCCAGTGAAATCATCATTACTTCCATGAAAGAAAACCAGCGCTATTTTGCAACCTTTAGTCAAAAAAGCCAAGAAGAAAGCCCAACATTACACAACGGCTTTATTGTGGTGAGTAACGCTATCAATAAAGACAAGCAAAAAATCATTGCAGGCAATCAAAAGGTTTTAAAAGCCCGTTTGAGCGATGCGGTTTTCTTTTATGAAAACGATCTCAAAAAGCCTTTAGATAACGCTCCTTTAGAGAGCGTGGTTTTTGTGCAAGGTTTAGGGACTTTAAAGGATAAAATGGAGCGCGAATCAATCATCGCCCAATACTTGACGCAAAAATATCTTTCATCTTTAAACATGCCTTTAGAAAAAGCCCTTGAGTTGGTTAAAAGAGCCGTTCAAATCGCTAAGGCGGATTTACTCAGTGAAGTGGTGTATGAATTTAGCGAGCTTCAAGGGATCATGGGCTATTACTACGCTTTAAAACAAAACGAAAACGAGTTAGTCGCCTTGAGTGTGAAAGAGCAGTATTTGCCCGCAAGCGAAAACGCTCCCTTGCCCTCTAGTGTTTTTAGCACGATCGTGGCTTTGAGCTTGAAATTAGACAGCCTGTTTTCTCTTTTTAGTGCGGGTAAAATCCCTAGCGGATCTAAAGATCCTTTTGCTTTAAGGCGCTTGAGTTTTGGGTTATTGAAAATCATCGCGCATTACGGGTTAGAATTTGATTTAAAAGCGGATTTAAAAAACCTCTTTGAAAAAGTGGGCGTTTATCAAAGCTTTGATTTAGAGATTTTAGAAAAGTTTTTACTGGAACGCTTTAATAATTTAATAGATTGTAACCCCTCTATTATAAGAAGCGTGTTAAACACCAATGAGCGAGATATTGTTAAAATCATTCAAAAAGTCAAAGCCTTAAAACGCTTTTTAGACGATCCTAAGAACGCTCAAAAAAAAGAGTTGCTTTTTAGCGCTTTCAAACGCTTAGCCAATATCAATAAAGACAGAAACCTTAACGAGTCAAGCGAGTTTTCTACCCATCTTTTTAAAGAGCCAAAAGAGCATGCCCTTTTTGAAGCGTTCAATGCGATCAAAATGAGCGCTTTTGAGAGTTTGGATAGCAAAATAGAGGCTTATTTTGGTTTGCATGCACCTTTAGAAGAGTATTTTAAAAGCGTGCTAGTCATGGATAAAGATATAGAAATCCAAAAAAATCGTAAAAATTTCTTATGGGGCGTGTATCAAAGTTTCTTAGAAATTGGGGATATTAAAGAAATTGCGATTTAATGCTGTCAAACGCAAAGTCCGGCGTTTTTTGGGGGTAACTTTTTTAATAAGCATGTTTGGCGCAGGCATGCTTAGCGCTAAAATCTTTACCCTACAAGAGTTTTTTAAAGAAGTAGAAATTAATTCAATGGAGTTGATCGGCAAAAAAGCCGATTTTAAAAGCCGTTTGAATGAGCAACGCTCCGTAAACGCTTGGGATTTCCCCTATATTTATAATGAAACTTCTATGGTGAAAAACTTCCAAGGCATTGTAGAAGCGCAGCCCAGAACCCTTTTAATGGTAAGGCCCAAGCTCCCATGGGTGAGTTCGCTTTTATCCAAAAGCCTTTCTATTAAAACCATTCAATACGATAAAAGCTATCAATTGAATAAAAATCTCGCTTTTATTGGCGCTAAACGCCTTTATTTGACTTATGTGATGACTAAAGAAAAGTATCAGGTGTATGCGCAACGAGAAGCGAACTTTTATTCGCAGCTCAAAATCGCTAAAGAAAAAGTCAAAGCCGGCAGCATGAGCGAAAAAGATTATATCAACTTCAATAATTCTTATTTGGAATCCAAACTCGCTAAAACCAATGTGGAAACCAAACTCATAGATTTAGAAAAGATGCTAGACACGATGCTTGCGATTGTGGAGCCGGTCAAAGAGGGGGCGCATTTTGACACTTATTTAGATCATTTGCATGATGTCAAGGTGATCGGTTTGGATTTTGAATACGTGCGATTAGAACCTGAAGCTTTAAAGTTTAAATTGGATCGCTCGTTGTATGTGGATATTTTGGATTTGACAGCTAAAGATTATCAGGTGAATGCGAAATTGGCTAATAGAGATGTGTTTAATGAATTTGAGTTTGGGATTGGCTCTGAAAGCTATAACTCTTCCACTAACCTTTCTATAGAAGTGCGTATCCCTTTACCGGTAACGCCTAAAAATATCTATCAAAAGCGTAAATTCTTGGATTTGCAAAGCGGGACGCTCGCGCAAAATGAAGTGATGAAACGAAACATTAGAATCAACGCTAACTCCTACTTAAACCAGCTCAAAACCAAAGAAGCATACATTGAAACCCAAAAAGAAGCCATTGCCAATAAGAAGCGTTTGATGGAAATGGGGCGCATCGCTTATGAAGCCCAAAAAATCGGGCTTTTTGAATACTTGATTTATCAAAATTCTTACATGGACGCCCTCATCACTCTAGCGGAAGCCAAGATTGAATACATTGATATTAGCGCGCTTTTAGAAGAGACTTTAGGGGAGAGTTTGACCAGATTAGGAGAATTGCATTGAAGCGGGCGTTATGGTGGCTTATGTTAATGGGCGTTTTGGGTGTTTCTTTGGAGGCTAAAGAGTATCCAGAAATTGTTTTAGAAGAAAAAAACTTGCAACCCATGGGGTTAAAGGTGATTAAATTAGATAAAGAAATTTTTAGTAAAGGGCTTCCTTTTAACGCTTATATTGATTTTGATAGCAAAAGTTCTGTGGTGCAGAGCTTGAGTTTTGATGCGTCTGTGGTCGCTGTTTATAAAAGAGAGGGCGAGCAGGTGAAGGCTGGAGATGCGATCTGTGAAGTGAGCTCCATTGATTTGAGCAATCTGTATTTTGAATTGCAAAACAACCAAAATAAATTAAAAATCGCTAAAGATATTACTAAAAAAGATTTAGAGCTTTATAGGGCGGGGGTGATCCCTAAAAGGGAGTATCAAACGAGCTTTCTAGCCAGTGAAGAAATGGGCTTAAAAGTCAATCAACTAGAATCCACTTTTAAAAGCTTTGGCGTGGATCCCAAAAACCCTAAGGGGCAGTATGGTTTTAGGATTGTGGCTAGAGATGGCGGTCTTTTAGCGTTAGCGCCTAAAAATGTGGGCGAAAAGATTTTGGCTTTCACTAGCTATGTGCGTATTTCAAAAAGCGATGATTTGATCGCTCAAATCAAATTGCCTGTAGGCGTTTCTAAATCCATTAAAAGGGATTCGCCGGTCTATAATGAAGAGGGGGAAAAAATCGGGAAAATCCAAAGCGTTTCGGTGGTGTTAGACAAAGGCTCTAACACGATTTTAGCCACCGCTTTATTAGATGAGGGCAATTACCATGTGGGGGAAATGGTAGAAATGTATATTCAAGGCTCTCAACCCAAAGACTCGGTTTTAATCCCTTCAAACGCTTTAATCAGAAACGGGAAAGATTACTTAGTGTTTGTTAGGACGCCTAAAGGTTTTAGGCCTGTGGTGGTTCAAGTTTTAGAAGAGCGCAGCAAGATTTTTATCGTGAACGCTCAAAATTTACACCCTAATGACAGCGTGGCAGTGGGGTCATTGATAGGGTTAAAAGGCATGATCAACAATTTAGGGGAAGAATAATGCTCGCTTCCATTATTGAATTTTCCTTACGCCAGCGAATAATCGTGATTGTTTGCGCGATTCTTGTTTTGTTTTTTGGGACTTATAGTTTTATTAATACTCCAGTAGATGCTTTCCCGGATATTTCGCCCACTCAAGTTAAAATCATTTTAAAACTCCCTGGCTCTAGCCCTGAAGAAATGGAAAACAACATCGTGCGCCCTTTAGAATTGGAGCTTTTAGGGCTAAAAGGGCAAAAATCTTTAAGAAGTATTTCAAAATATTCTATTTCAGACATTACGATAGATTTTGATGACAGCGTGGATATTTATTTAGCGAGAAACATTGTTAATGAACGCTTGAGCAGCGTGATGAAAGATTTACCCGTGGGGGTTGAGGGGGGCATGGCGCCCATTGTTACGCCGTTGTCAGACATCTTTATGTTCACCATTGATGGCAATATCACCGAAATAGAAAAACGACAGCTTTTAGACTTTGTGATCCGTCCGCAGTTAAGAATGATTAGTGGCGTGGCGGATGTCAATTCTATTGGAGGCTTTAGCAGAGCGTTTGTGATCGTGCCGGATTTTAATGACATGGCAAGGCTTGGGGTGAGTATTTCTGATTTAGAATCGGCTGTGAGAGTGAATTTAAGAAACAGCGGAGCGGGGCGCGTGGATAGAGATGGCGAAACCTTTTTAGTCAAAATCCAAACCGCTTCTTTGAGTTTAGAAGACATTGGAAAAATCACCGTTTCCACGAATTTAGGGCATTTGCACATTAAGGATTTTGCAAAAGTCATCAGCCAGTCTCGCACCCGTTTGGGGTTTGTCACTAAAGATGGCGTGGGCGAGACCACAGAGGGCTTGGTGCTTTCTTTAAAAGACGCTAACACCAAAGAAATCATCACTCAAGTGTATCAAAAACTAGAGGAATTAAAACCCTTTTTACCGAGCGGTGTGTCCATTAATGTTTTTTATGATCGTTCAGAATTCACGCAAAAAGCCATTGCCACCGTTTCTAAAACGCTCATTGAAGCCGTTGTTTTAATCATCATCACGCTTTTTTTATTTTTAGGGAATTTGAGGGCGAGCGTGGCTGTGGGGGTGATTTTACCCTTAAGCTTGTCCGTGGCGTTTATTTTTATCAAACTGAGCGATTTGACTTTAAACTTGATGAGTTTAGGGGGGTTGGTTATCGCTATAGGCATGCTCATTGACTCAGCCGTGGTGGTGGTGGAAAACGCTTTTGAAAAATTGAGCGCTAACACTAAAACCACTAAACTCCATGCAATCTATCGTTCATGCAAAGAAATCGCTGTTTCGGTGGTGAGCGGGGTGGTGATTATTATTGTGTTTTTTGTGCCGATTCTAACCTTACAGGGGTTAGAGGGCAAGATGTTTAGGCCTTTAGCGCAAAGCATTGTGTATGCGCTTTTAGGCACTTTAGTTTTATCCATCACTATCATTCCTGTAGTGAGCTCTCTTGTCTTAAAAGCCACGCCCCATAGCGAAACCTTTTTAACGAGGTTTTTAAACAGAATCTACGCCCCTTTATTGGAATTTTTTGTGCGTAACCCTAAAAAAGTGATTTTAGGAGCGTTTGTTTTTTTAATCGCGAGCCTTTCTTTATTCCCTTTTGTGGGGAAGAATTTCATGCCCGCTTTAGATGAGGGCGATGTGGTTTTGAGTGTGGAAACCACCCCTTCTATTTCTTTAGATCAATCTAGGGATCTCATGTTAAACATTGAGAGCACGATTAAAAAGCATGTCAAGGAAGTCAAAAGCATTGTCGCGCGCACAGGGAGCGATGAACTGGGGTTGGATTTAGGGGGCTTGAATCAAACCGATACTTTTATTTCTTTCATCCCTAAAAAAGAATGGAGCGTTAAAACCAAAGATGAATTATTAGAAAAAATCATGGATTCTTTAAAAGACTTTAAGGGGATTAACTTTTCTTTCACCCAACCCATTGAAATGAGGATTTCTGAAATGCTTACAGGGGTTAGAGGGGATTTAGCGGTTAAGATTTTTGGAGATGATATTAGCGAATTGAACCAATTGAGTTTTCAAATCGCGCAAGCTCTAAAAGGGATTAAGGGATCTAGTGAAGTTTTAACCACGCTCAATGAGGGCGTGAATTATTTGTATGTAACCCCTAATAAAGAAGCGATGGCGGATGTGGGGATCACTAGCGATGAATTTTCCAAGTTTTTAAAATCCGCTTTAGAGGGCTTGATTGTGGATGTGATCCCCACAGGGATTTCACGAACCCCAGTGATGATCCGCCAAGAGAGCGATTTTGCAAGCTCTATCACTAAAATCAAAAGTTTAGCCTTGACTTCAAAATATGGCGTTTTAGTGCCTATCACTTCTATCGCTAAAATTGAAGAAGTGGATGGCCCTGTTTCTATTGTGCGTGAAAATTCAATGCGCATGAGCGTGGTTCGCAGCAATGTGGTGGGGCGCGATTTGAACTCTTTTGTAGAAGAGGCTAAAAAAGTGATCGCTCAAAACATCAAACTCCCTCCCAGTTACTATATCACTTATGGGGGGCAGTTTGAAAACCAGCAACGGGCCAATAAAAGGCTTTCTACCGTTATCCCTTTAAGCATCTTAGCGATCTTTTTCATTCTTTTTTTCACTTTTAAAAGCATTCCTTTAGCCTTGCTCATTCTTTTGAATATCCCTTTTGCGGTTACCGGAGGCCTTATTGCGTTGTTTGCGGTCGGGGAGTATATTTCAGTGCCAGCGAGCGTGGGCTTTATCGCTCTTTTTGGGATTGCGGTTTTAAACGGCGTGGTGATGATAGGCTATTTTAAAGAACTTCTCTTGCAAGGAAAAAGCGTAGAAGAATGCGTTTTATTGGGCGCTAAAAGGCGTTTAAGGCCGGTTTTAATGACTGCTTGCATTGCCGGTTTGGGTTTGATACCTTTATTGTTTTCTCACAGCGTGGGATCAGAAGTCCAAAAACCTTTAGCGATTGTGGTGCTTGGAGGCTTAGTCACCTCAAGCGCTCTAACCTTACTCTTACTACCGCCCATGTTCATGCTCATTGCTAAAAAGATTAAAATCAATTAAGGGATTTTACATGCTCGCTTTAGAAATTTATATTGATATTTGCTTGAAAGACGCTTTAATAGATTATTTATTTGAAAAAGGCTTTGATGATTTTTTTTATGTGGAATGCTATAAATACGCCGCTTCTTCGCTGCTTTTAAGCCAAAAAGAGCAGGTGAGCGGGCGTAAAGACTACGCTAAATTCAAGCTTTTTTTAAGCGATGAGATCGCTTTATCTCTAGCTCAAGCCTTAAAAAATCAGTTCGCTTCTAAAGAAATGAAATTGTTTTATTCTCAAACGCATGGGTTGTAAAACGCATGGGTTATCAAACGAAATTCTAAGTAAAAACATGCTATAACACAAACCAATAAAGGAATTAAGATGTATGCTGTAACCTTTGACCTTGACACCAATTGCTTGAATGAAAACGCAATGAATTTCTCAAAAGTTTATTTGGATATTGCTAAATTCATGGAACAACATGGCTTTAAATGGCAACAAGGCAGCGTGTATTTTGGCGATGAGACCATCAACGCTGTTACTTGCGTCGCTACGGTGCAAATTTTAGCCAAGCAAATACCAAGTTTTGCGATCTGCGTTAAAGATGTCAGAATGTTAAAAATAGAAGAAAACAACGATTTAATGCCGGCTATCAAGATTGTTTTATGAAATTGAGTATAATGAGAGCCATTAAATGGTGCTAGGAGTTTGTAATGGTTGTTATTCTTAAAAATTCGCTTTCTCTCTCTCTCTAGTTAGTCGCTTTATCTTTTCACCCCCATATAAACCCATATAAACCCTTTTTAGGGATTTTTTGGGGATTTTTGCGTCTTGTTTAGATTTTAGTTTTTAATTTTAAAGGATTGATGATGATTTTACGCACACAGACGAATTTTGTGGAGTTTTAGAACAGGTTTTAGAAGTTTTAAAAGGAGTGGAGATTGATAAAACAGAATGTTCCACGCTTTTAGAAAGCATTCAAAAACAACAGCTTGTCATACCCGTTGTGGGGAATTTTAGCGCAGGGAAAAGCACGCTTTTAAACCGCTTTTTAGAAAAGAGCGTTTTGCCTACCGGTATCACGCCAGAAACTTCTTTAGCCACTGAGTTGCACTATAGCGCTAATGAACGCATAGAAGCTTTTTCAAACAATGATGAAAAAGCGGAAAGTTTTGAACTGAATGAGCAAAGTTTTGAAGTGATTAAAGACAATGCCACGAAGTATTCCTACCTTAAGGTCTATTTGAATAATGAAGCCCTAAAAGATAGCGCACCTTTAGTGTTTGTGGATATGCCAGGCTTTGATAGCCCCATTTCAAGCCACACCCATGCCATTTTGGAATATTTGGAAAGGGGCGTGCATTTTGTCATTCTCACAAGCGTAGAAGAGGGCAATCTCACCAAACGCATGGTTAGGGAGTTAAAAAACCTTTTAGAGTTTGACAAAGGCCTTAGCTTTATTTTGAGTAAAACGAATTTAAGAACGCCTTCGCAAGTGGGAGAAATTTCTCGCTACATTCAAGAGCAAATCCAAGATCACCTTGATTTGACAACGCGCCTCATCCATTCCAATAAAGACAATAACGCTCTTTTAGAGGTAGCGGATAAAATAGACGCTGAAAAGCTTTTTAGCGCTTTGTATTTGAAACGATTGAAGTTTTTAAATTCCCAGTTACAAAACAGCCTAAAAAGCGTGATTAAAAGCTTTGATTATTCTAAAGAAAAGGCTTTAGAAGAAATACAAGCGTTGGATTTGAGCGTTAAAGACATTGAAAAAACCTATGAAAAATTAAGGGCTAATTTAGAAGAAGAATATTCTAGCGTGGCTGTGGGATCGGTGGTTAAAAAAGTAGTAGGAGAGGTCAGGGAGCAAAAATCTTATTTAGCCACTTTAATAATCAAATGGCCTGGCAACTTGACTAAAAAGATTAGTAGCGAAATAGAAAGCGTCATGCAACAAAGCTTGATCAAAAACACTAAATTAGAGATTGAAAAGATCAACCTTTCTTTTTCAAAAGATTTTTGCGCGGAATTTGAAAGCCTGAACAACACGCAGCTTTCTAGCGATTTGTTTGTGAATTTAGAGCATAGCCTTGAATTAGGGATCAACGCTTTAAGCTTGTTTCTATCTAAAAACCGGGCTACAAGACCATTCGCGCTGATTTTGCAAGGGTTAAAACCTCTTTTAAAAGAATTATTGATCTTACTGCCTAATATCATCGCTTCATTCTTTAGAAACGAGGAAAAAGAGCGGGCGAAATTAGAAAATCTGATTGAAGTTAAAGTGATACCAGAGGTTCAATACAAGCTTAAAAAAGTTTTACCGGGCTTGTTTAATGAATGCTTGGAAAATTCCCTAAAAGGTTTAAAAGATCGGTGCGAATTAGAAATCACGCATAAAAAACAAGAAATCGCACTCGCTCAAAAGGAAAAAGAAAAACACTTAAACGATTTAGAAGATCAAAAACAAATCTTAGAAAACAAGATCAACGCTTTAAGCAATTTAGAACAACAATATTTAAAGGATTAAAATGAACGCGCAAGAACTCATTAAAAAAAGCACCTTAATTGAAAAAACGCTAAAAGAACAAGGCTTGCAAGAAAGAGCTGCACCTTTTATCAGCGATAACGCTGTGATTAAAACCGAAGAGTTAGAGAAAACGCTAAAAGAGATGCAGGCCAAAGATAGGAATCTTAAAGTTGGCATCATCGGGCGCGTGAAAGCGGGTAAAAGCTCGCTCTTAAACGCTTTGATTTTTGAGGGTGTAGAGGTTTTACCCAAAGTGGCAACGCCCCCCATGACCGCTAGCCTCACTGTTTTAAAATACGCTCAAAATCTGAGCGCTGAAGTGGAGTTTTATAGCCAAAAGGATATTTTAGAGCTTAAAAACGAACATGCAAGGTATGAAAGGGAATTTCAAAGAATGGTTGGTGAATAAGTCAAAAAAGAAAAACAGAGTTTGTTAAATAGGGCTAAAGAGGGACTTAAGAATCTTAACAACAAGTTTAGCGGAAACAAAAGCGATAAAGAAGCGCCCAAAGAGAGGATTTTAAGCGATAAAGAAATCAACGAAAGGGCTGAAAGGATCGCTAAAAACGAGTTAGAAAAGGATGCGAGACTCGTTTCATCGCACGATCAATACGAAAAAATGAAAAAAAGCGGATTGCTCAACACGGAAAAATTGGATCCACGCATTCAAGCCAATAGCTTAGAAGAGCTGAATCAAAAATTGCTCCAATTCGTGGGCGCGAACGGGAAGTTCATGCCCTACACTAAAGCGGTGCAGATTTCTTTGAATAACCCCAACCTTAAAGATTTGGAAGTGATTGACACCCCAGGAGTGAACGATCCGATCGCTTCCAGGGAAGAGCGCACCAAAGCCTTATTGAAAGATTGCGATGTGGTGTTTATTGTAAGCCCTTCTGGTCAGTTTTTAACGGATAGCGATATGGATTTGTTTGACAGGGTTTCTAATAAAGAAGGCCTTCAAGAAATTTATTTTGTGGCAAGCCAAGCCGACAGTGCTGTTCTTTCTATGAGTGAGGTAGAAAAATCTCGCCAACATCTCCCTACAGCCTTTGAAAACGCGCAAAAATCCCTTTCATCTCAATTAAATAATATCATGGGAGCGTTGATTGAAAACTACCCTAACCAACGAGAGGTTTTTGAAAAAGCGATCAAAAATGGGGTCATTTTGGCTTCAGGAGTTTGCTTTAGCATATATAAAGATTTTGAAAACCAAGCTTCTTGGGAAAGAAACCAAAAAACAGAAGAGTATCACAATGCCTTACGGAATTTAAAAGATTTTTACCCTGACGCTTTTAGTAGCGATGATAAGTCTAAGGAAAGCTTATTGTTTTTAAGCAATATGGGCGCGATTGAAGAGCGTTTAAAAAAGTCGCAAAAGAGAAAGAAAAAATCATTTCTCAAAAATTGCAAGACTATGCACAGAGCCAAGCCAACAACCTCCATAATTTGATTGTGCAGTTGTTGCAAGACCTAGAAGATGAAAAAAAGAGGGTTAAAAACGCTGACATTAGCGCTATCAAAGAGCAAATAAAGGCTTATCAAAACCTTTCTGGTAACATTGAAATGAAGTTTAGGGAAGCGTATGAAGAATTTATCTTTCATTTCATCAAAAACACTAGAGATGGCTTGAATGAAACCTTAATGAAAGCTATCCGAACGGCTAAAACGCGCTCTAGAGAAGAAGAGGAAGAAGAGCATTATATTGAGAGAGTGGAGCAAGGCGGTTTGGGATGTTGTGCAAGATTTTTTGGTAGCGTTTTTGGTGAAAAAGATTGGGGCTATAATGAAGTAGAACGCACAAGAGCAGTCATTAAAGCCGGAGCGGTGCTTGATTATTTAACAGATATGCATGAACGCTGCGAAAGTGCTTTGAATGACAGCGCTAATTCTTTTAAAGTCGTTTTCAAAAAAGAACTCTACGCTAAAGTCTTTAAACAATTGCGTGAAATCATCTCTGATGATTTGATTGATGAGGTGGCTTTCCAAAAAAGCGTGATAGCTGTTTTAGATTCCATTGAATTTAAAGAGTTTGATTATACTGATAAGCTTCCTAGCGAGATAAGGGGGAAAACGGGCTTTTTAAAAGGCGATGAAGCTAATGCTTTCATACAAAGCGTGGGGAATTATGTGAGGAATTTTGAATCTGAGGCTAAAAAAGATGTGAAAGGCTATATCCAAGGTTTAAGAGAGACTTTAGAAAGGCAAAACTTTGCCAGCGATACGCTTAAAAAACTCCAAAAAGACATGCAAAATTTGCACAATCAAGTGCAAAACAAAGAACAATCCATCGCTCAATTAGACGCTCAAATCAAGGCTTTAATGGGGATTCAATGAGTATTAATTTTTTTAATGGTATTTTTAATAACAATAGCAGGGCTGAAAACCACCACAATACAGAGGGGTTAAAAGAACGCTACGATCTAATCGCTCGTATTTTAAACGCCAAAACAAATAATGAAGGGCTAGAAGAATACCAGCAGATTTTAGACAACGAGTTTTTAGAGTTCGCTAGCGGCGTGGATTCGCTCAAAGAAAAGGAAATAGCGTTACTGACGCTTCAAGAAATCCAAAAAGAATTGCAATTGGTGGCGAGCTACCCTAGTTTGTTCCAAAAAACCATCGTTGCGGTGGGGGGAGGGTTTAGCGCGGGCAAATCCACTTTTTTAAACAACTTGTTGGGCTTGAAATTAAAACTCCCTGAAGACATAGATCCCACCACAGCTATCCCCACTTATTGCTTGAAGGGTAAAAAAGAGGTTTTAATGGGGTTTTCTCAAAATGGGGGCATGGTGGAATTGCCCCATCTCACTTTTGACCATCAGTTTTTAGAATCCCTTGGCTTTAATTTAAAAGAAATCATGCCTTTCATGCTCTTAAGCGCTCCTAGCGTGCCTTTTGAATTTTTATGCTTCATAGACACGCCTGGCTATAACCCCGGCAATCAAGGCTATACGGGTGGGGATAAAGAAGCCTCTAAAGAATCCCTAAAACACGCTAAACACATTTTATGGCTCGTTAGTTGCGAGTGTGGGGATCTTCATAAAGATGATTTAGAGTTTTTGCAAGAATTATATGAAGAAGAGGGCAAGCAGGTTTTTATCGTATTGAGTAGGGCTGATAGGCGCACCAAAAGCCAGTTAGAAGTAGTCGCTAAGAAAATTAGAGAGACTTTAAAAGATAATGGCATTGAATTTTTAGGGATTGGCGCTTATAGCGCTACAAGGTATCAAGAAATTAAAGAGTTCAGCGAAAAAAGCCATGTTTTTGACTCGCTTGAGAAATTTCTAATGAAGTTAAATCAAAGGAGCGAGAAACAAAACGAAATTTTAGGATATTTATACGAGGTGCATCGGATGTATGAAAAGGCTATTAAGCAAGACGCTAACCAATTCAAACGCTACCAAAGAGAATTGCGTTCTGTTGGATTGGATTTAATGCAAAAGGGCTTTGATGACTTCAGCGATGCTACCTTTAATAAAATTTATTCGCTCAACAAAGAATTTGCCGAGCAAGAGCGATCCAAAAGAGAGGGTTTAGAGAGATTGAACGGAGTGATCAACTCGTTTAAAGATAGCATTGATAAGGTTTTTGATCGTGTGAGCGCTTTCACTTGGGAAAAATACAAAGAACAAAACGACGACGAAGAGAACGATGAAGCAAACTACAGAGAGTTTGAAGAAATCAAAGAAATGGCACTGTATTTTAGGGATCTCAATTTGTTTTATTTGGATTGGTATGAATGGAGTGAAGAAGAGATCCAAAGAGAAAAAGAGAGAACAGATTATTTTAATGATTTTCTTCAACTGCACTACTCTTTAGAAAATTTGCAAACGCTTAGGGAATTTAAAGAAACAAATGAGAAAGTTTATCAAGAGTCTTTAAACGATGAGGAGCTTCAAAATAATTTGCGGGAGTGGAGGGATTTAAAAAACACACCGGAAGAAATAAACCGCCGAGAGTTTGAAGAAATCAAAAAAATGGTGCTGTATTTTAGGGATTGGTCCATGTTTTATTTAGATTGGTATGATTTGAGCCAAGAAAAAATCCAAGAATTTAGAGATGCGATGGATAATGATAATAGACTGCTCCAATTAGACTATTCTTTAAAAAATTTGTCAATACTTAAATGGTATAAAGAAACAAATGAGAAAGTTTATCAAGAGTCTTTAAACGATGAAGATCTTCAAAACGATTTGCGGGAGTGGAGGAGAACAAAACGGCGGTGATCTAGATTAAAGCGTGAAAGAGATTTCTGATTTAAACTACCCTATTTTTAATCAAAGACAGCGTTTTGATTGTAAGGGCTATTTTAAACTTATTATTGTAAAATGGTGAGTTTTACAATCAATGAGATTAGGAATTTAATGGAAATTGCAGTATTTGGTGGCGGGGCGTGGGGGAGGGCTTTAGCCTTTGCTTTTGGAGAAAAGAATGAAGTCAAAATCATTTCAAGGCGCGATTTAAACGAGCCGTTAAAAAAGCTCAATGACGCTTTGATTTCTAAAGGTTCTGCCCCCATAGAGCAAGTGGATTTACAAAGAGGCTTAAAAGCAGCGCTCTATGTCATCGCTATTAGCGTGCAGCATCTAAGGGAATGGTTTCAAAACGCTTCTTTACCCAAAAACGCTAAGGTTTTAATCGCTTCTAAAGGGATAGAGGTTTTAAACAGGGCGTTTGTGAGCGAGATCGCAAAGGATTTTATCGATCCTAACGCTTTGTGTTTTTTAGCGGGTCCTAGTTTTGCGGCTGAAATCATTCAGGGCTTGCCTTGCGCGTTAGTCATTCATTCTAATAATCAGGCTTTAGCGCTAGAATTTGCCAATAAAACCCCCTCTTTTATCAGAGCCTACGCCCAACAAGACATCATAGGGGGTGAAATCGCTGGCGCGTATAAAAATGTGATAGCCATTGCTGGGGGGGTTTGTGATGGCCTGAAATTAGGCAATAGCGCTAAAGCGAGTTTATTATCTCGTGGTTTAGTGGAAATGCAACGCTTTGGGGCGTTCTTTGGGGGCAAGACAGAGACTTTTTTAGGGCTTTCTGGGGCTGGGGATTTGTTTTTAACCGCTAATTCTATTTTATCTAGGAATTATCGTGTGGGTTTGGGGCTAGCTCAAAACAAGCCTTTAGAGGTGGTTTTAGAAGAATTGGGCGAAGTGGCTGAAGGGGTGAAAACGACCAACGCCATTGTGGAAATCGCTAGAAAATACGGCATTTATACGCCCATTGCGAGCGAATTAGCCTTGCTTTTAAAGGGTAAGAGTGTGCTAGAGAGCATGAACGATTTGATCAGACGCGCTTAAAAGGAAAGAGAGCATGCAAGATTTTTCAAGTTTATTATTAAAATTACAAGAGTATTGGAAGAATCAAGGCTGTTTGGTGATCCAGCCTTATGATATTCCTGCAGGAGCTGGGACATTCCACCCGGCCACGCTTTTAAGGAGTTTGGATAAAAAGCCGTGGAATGTGGCGTATGTCGCACCCTCTAGAAGGCCAGCGGACGGGCGCTATGGGGAAAACCCTAACCGCTTGGGGAGTTATTACCAATTCCAAGTAGTCATCAAGCCAAGCCCTTCTAATATCCAAGAAATGTATTTAAAAAGCTTAGAAGTGTTAGGGATAAACCTTAATGAGCATGATATACGATTTGTAGAAGACAATTGGGAGAGTCCGACTTTAGGGGCATGGGGGCTTGGCTGGGAAGTGTGGCTTGATGGCATGGAGGTTACGCAATTCACTTATTTCCAGCAAGTGGGGGGCATTGCTTGCAGCCCTATCCCTGTGGAAATCACTTACGGCTTAGAAAGATTGGCGATGTATGTCCAAAAAGTGGAAAATATCCTAGAGATTGAATGGGCTAAAAAGGATAATGAAAGCGTGCGTTATATGCAAGTGCATTTAGAAAGCGAATACGAATTCAGCAAGTATCATTTTGAAATAGCGAGCGTGGAAAGGCTATTAGAAATGTTTAAAAACGCTCAAGCCGAAGCCTTGCATTGCTTAAAAAACAAGCTCCCCTTGCCGGCTTATGATTTCGTGATGCTATGCTCGCATTTTTTTCAATATTTTAGACGCCAGAAAAGCGATTTCGGTGGCTGAAAGGCAAAATTATATTTTACAAATCAGGGATTTAGCCAAAGGGTGTGCACTTCTTTATAAAGAGCAAGAAGAAGAGAGGGAAGAGCGCTTAAAAAACGCTTTAACAAAGGTTTAAAATGGCGTTAGTTAAGGAAGTGTTGGGAGTTTTGAATCGCCTTTCGCCTTTTGAACTCCAAGAATTGTGGGATAATAGCGGGTTGAATGTGGGGAGTGAAAACCATGAGTTTAGCGAGATTGTCGCATGTTTAGAAATCACGCTTCAAATCGCTCTAAACGCACCACAAAACGCCCTAATCATCACGCACCACCCTTTAATTTTCAAGCCCTTAAAAACGCTTAACGATGAGGCTTATCCGGGCAATATTTTAAAAATCTTAATCCAAAAAAACATTTCAGTCATCAGCATGCACACGAATTTTGACAAAACGCATTTAAACAAGCATTTCGCTAGTGCGCTTTTAGGGTTTGATGGCTTGATGGAAAAAGGCCTTATGTTGGTGAAAGAAAACGCTAATATGGAATTTGATGCGTTGGTGAAAAAAATCAAATCTTCTTTAGGGGTGGGATCCTTAGCGTGTGTCAAAAGCTCTCCAATCATTAAAGATTTAGCGTTTGTGTGCGGATCGGGAGCGTCCATGTTCTCTTCTTTAAAAGCACAAAGCTGCTTGATTACAGGCGATGTGAAATACCATGACGCTATGATCGCTCAATCTTTAGGGATAAGCTTGATTGACGCCACGCATTATTATAGCGAAAGGGGTTTTGCACTGATTGTGGCTGAAATTTTGCATTCTTTCAATTATTTGGTTACAATAGAGAATTTTAAAAACCCCTTGCAAATCATTTAAAGGAAAGCGATGAACACCCACCTCAAACAATTGATTGAAATTTCGCATTTGGATAAAGAAATTGACTCCTTAGAGCCGTTGATCAGAGAAAAACGAGAAGACTTGGATAAAGCCTTGAATGATAAAGAAGCTAAAAATAAAGCGATTTTGAATTTAGAAGAGGAAAAATTAGCCCTAAAATTACAGGTTTCTAAAAACGAGCAAACCCTACAAGACACGAACGCTAAAATCGCCAGTATCCAAAAGAAAATGAGCGAGATCAAATCTGAAAGGGAATTGCGCTCTTTAAACATTGAAGAAGATATTGCTAAAGAACGCTCCAACCAAGCCAACAGAGAAATTGAAAACCTGCAAAATGAAATCAAGCACAAAAGCGAAAAACAAGAGGATTTGAAAAAAGAAATGCTAGAGCTTGAAAAATTAGCACTGGAATTGGAAAGCTTAGTGGAAAACGAAGTCAAAAACATCAAAGAAACCCAACAAATCATCTTCAAAAAGAAAGAAGAACTCGTGGAAAAAACCGAGCCTAAAATCTATAGCTTTTATGAAAGGATCAGAAGATGGGCGAAAAACACGAGCATTGTAACGATCAAAAAACAGGCTTGTGGGGGTTGTTTTATTAGATTGAACGATAAGATTTATACTGAAGTGCTAACGAGTGGGGATATGATCACTTGCCCGTATTGCGGGCGTATTTTATACGCTGAGGGTGCGTATGAAAACAGCACTCAACCTCCAAAAGAAAGCCAAGAAGAAAGCCAAGAATTAGTTTGATTGTTTAAGTTTTTCTACCTTTTATTTTTAACTTCGGGGCATCTTATTAGTGCACCTTTCATCTTTTTTTGGAGTTTTAAGGAAAAATACCGCCATTCTTTAAAGGCTCGTTTTTTTCTCAAAGACAATCTTTTAAAAAGCGAGCCGGTTTTTTGGTTTCATGCATGTTCTTATGGGGAGGTCAAATCCTTAGAGCCGATCATTCAAGCCTTAAAAGAGCCGATTTTAATCAGCGTTACCACTAATACCGGTTTTGAATTAGCCACTCAAACTTATCAGCATTCTAAGCATATAGAAGTGCGTTACCTGCCTTTTGAAACCCTATTATTTGCATGGAAAAAAAACTTAAAACGCTTGAAAACTTTGGTGGTTACAGAAGCGGAATTGTGGTTTAATGTGTTTGATACGGCTCAAAAATTAGGGGCAAAAACCATGCTCATTAACGCTAGGATCAGCGTTCGCTCTTACCCTAAGTATCAGCGTTTTTCTTTTTTTTATGCACTTTTATTCAAACGCATTGATTTGATTTTAGCGCAAAGCAAGGACGATAAAAAGCGCTTGTTGAATCTAGGGGCAAAAAAAGTGGTGGATTTTTTAAATATCAAGCGTTTTTCAAAGCCTGTGATCGCTTCGTTTTACCCTAAAAACCCAAGCGCTTTAAACATTGTTTTAGCCAGCACGCATGAGGGCGAGGAGGAATTAGGGTTAAAAGCGTTTTTGGAGTTCAAAAAGATGCATAAGAACGCAAGACTGATTGTTGTGCCGCGCCATCCTGAGCGTTTTAAAAGCGTGCAGAATTTATTGCAAGATGCTTTAAAAGCGACTCGTTTTAGTTTAGAGTGTTTTTCTTCAAAAGGTTTTGTGGAATGCGATATTTTGTTAGTGGATCGTTTGGGGGAATTGAATAATTTCTACCAAATCGCAGATATTGTCATTTTAGGGGGTTCGTTTGTCAAAATGGGGGGGCATAACCCTTTAGAGCCGGCGTTTTTTAATGTGCGCCTAATCACAGGGGAGCATCTTTTCAACCAAGTAGCGTTGTTTGAATTAGTCAAGCCTTATAAAATCGTTCCAAAAGAGGATCTGTTGGACGCTCTTTTAGATTACAAAAATTTAGGCGTGGCGCGTTTTTTAGAAAACGGGCATGATTTAAACGAATTGCTCGCATTCATTAAACATTAAAAAGGATAAACATGGAAAAAGCTTATAAAATATTGAGCGTTCAAGAAAACGTTTCGCATAAAAAAGCTAAAGCTTTGATCGATTCAGGGTTAGTGAGTATAGGGGGGCAGAAATTGATGGTCGCCAGAAAAGAATTGCCCAAAAACACGCGCTTTAGCGTCCAAAAAATTGAAAAACCCAGCGTGATTTTTGAAGATGAAAATGTTCTAGCCCTTTTTAAACCCCCTTTCATAGAGAGCTATGATCTAGCCTCTTTTTTCAAGGATTGGGCACTGTTGCACCGCTTGGATAGAGAAACAAGCGGGGTGATTTTATTGGTGAAAGAAAATTCAGAATTCCACTCAAAAGCTAAAAAGGCTTTTAAAGACAGGGCGGTTAAAAAGGAGTATTTAGCGCTCGTTCAAGGGATTATAGAAGAAGAGCGAGAAATCAACGCCCCCATTCTCACGATTAAAACCACTAAAGCGTTTAGCAAGATCTCTAAAAAAGGGCAAGAAGCGGTTACAATCATCACGCCCTTAAAAATCATCAACAAAAAAACCCTTTTAAAAGTGGGAATCAAAACCGGAAGAACGCATCAAATCAGAGTCCATTTAAAGCATATCAACCACCCCATTATAGGCGATACGCTTTATAATAATGAGCCAGGTTCAGCCAAACGCTTGATGCTCCATGCGCATAAAATCTCGTTATTGGGGTATGAATTTGAAGCGATCCCCCCTAAAGAATTTGAATTTTAAGGATTGATCATGAACGCTTGGAATACGATTTATGATCAATTTAACCCCATCGCTTTTAGTCTTGGCAGCATTGAAGTGCATTGGTATGGTTTGGCGTATGCGTGCGCGATTGTTACCGCTTTTTATATGGCGTTAAGAATGATCCAAAAAGACCCCAAGCGATTCCCCATTGAAAGGAAGGAATTTGAGAGTTATTTTCTATGGGCGGAGCTTGGCATCGTGCTAGGGGCAAGGGTAGGATACATTCTCATTTATGAGCCTAATTCCAGCTATTATTTGACGCATTTTTGGCAAATCTTTAACCCTTTTGATAGCAATGGGGATTTTGTAGGCATTCGTGGGATGAGCTATCATGGGGGGTTGGTGGGGTTTTTGATCGCTTCGTATCTTTATAGCCGTAAGGATTTGAAAAAGCTTTTGATTTATTTGGATTTGATTGCGATTAGCCTGCCTTTAGGGTATGTTTTTGGGAGGATTGGGAATTTTTTAAATCAGGAGCTGGTGGGGAGGGTTGTCCCCAAAGACAGCCATTTAGGGCAAATCATAGGCATTATGGTGGATAACGAGTTGCGTTATCCCAGCCAATTGATTGAAGCGTTTTTAGAGGGGGTTGTCGTGTTTTTAATGGTAATGTGGGCTAAAAAACACACCAAAACGCATGGGTTGCTGATTGTGGTTTATGGCTTGGGGTATTCCTTGATGCGCTTTATTGCGGAATTTTACAGAGAGCCGGATAGCCAAATGGGGGTTTATTTTTTAAATTTGAGCATGGGGCAGATTTTAAGCTTGCTTATGGTAATTGTTTCGTTAGGGATTTTATTGTATGCTACGAAAAATTCTAAAAAAATAAAGGAAAATCAATGAAATTTTTGGATCAAGAAAAAAGAAGACAATTACTAAACGAGCGCCATTCTTGCAAGATGTTTGATAGCCATTATGAGTTTTCTAGCGAAGAATTAGAAGAAATCGCTGAAATCGCCAGACTATCGCCAAGCTCTTACAACACGCAGCCATGGCATTTTGTGATGGTTACTAATAAGGATGTAAAAAAACAAATTGCAGCACACAGCTATTTTAATGAAGAAATGATTAAAAGTGCTTCAGCGTTAATGGTGGTATGCCCTTTAAGACCCAGCGAGTTGTTACCACACAGCCACTACATGCAAAATCTCTATCCGGAGTCTTATAAGGTTAGAGTGATCCCGTCTTTTGCTCAAATGCTTGGCGTGAGATTCAACCACAGCATGCAAAAATTGGAAAGCTATATTTTAGAGCAATGCTATATCGCTGTGGGGCAAATTTGCATGGGCGTGAGCTTGATGGGATTGGATAGTTGCATTATTGGAGGCTTTGATCCTTTAAAAGTGGGCGAGATTTTAGAAGAGCGTATCAATAAGCCTAAAATCGCATGTTTGATCGCATTGGGTAAGAGGGTGGCAGAAGCGAGCCAAAAATCACGAAAATCAAAAGTTGCTGCAATTACTTGGTTGTGATTAAACAAAATCAAAAACTTTTTAACTATAATCAAACTCAAATTAAAGTTTAAGGAGTGGCATTTTGTTTAAAAGAATGGTTTTAATCGCTCTTTTAGGGGTGTTTTCAAGCGTTTCATTAAGCGCTAAGAGTCTTTTAAGAGATGATGAGATTTTGGTTTCTGATTTAAAGAGCATGAAATCAGAATTATCTGATGCTCCTGCTTGGGTTTTTGAAGACCCTAAAGTCCCCTATGAAGAAATGGGCGTGGCGTATATCCCTGTTAATAATAAATATTTAGGGATTGAGCAAGCGACTTTAAACGCTAAATTGAGCTTGATCGTGGTTTTTCATGAAATCATGTTGAAGTATAAAAAACGCTTCATGGAGCAATTCCATGAGTCTGAGCAAACGGCTACGAATATCAGCTACGCTATCTATAATTACCTAGCGACTAAGATCCAAGTAGCCTACACTTACACGAATTTAAAATCGGAGGTGGCTGTGGTGAAAATCAAGCTAGTGGGTTGCCAGATTGAGCAAATCAAAAGGTATTTAAAAGCGAGCGTTGAAGAGCTTAACGATAATGAAATCGCCTACATCGCTAAGGTCGCTCAAAAAGAATTTGGTAGCGTTTGCGCTTTAAGGTAGTTTATAGCATTCTAGCGAGCATGTTTAGGGCATGCTCTACGCTTTTATTTTGAATGCTTTCTCTGCTCCCTTCAAAAAAACAGCGATCGATTAAAGCTTGAGATCCTAGTTTTTGTGCACCAATATAAATCGTGCCTACAGGATTGGCCTTGTTCCCCCCATTAGGGCCAGCCACCCCACTGATCGCAAGCGCTAAATCCACTTTAAAATTCAAAAACACGCCTAGTAGCATTTCTTTCACGCATTCTTCGCTATAAACCCCAAAGACTTTTAAAGTCGTGGCATTGACTTTCAATAATTCGCGCTTCACCTCTTCATTGTAACACACAATACCCCCCATAAAAACCGCTGAAGCCCCGCTAATGGAAGTGAATGCATGCGATAATAACCCCCCAGAGCAACTTTCAGCCACCGCAATTTTTAAATCTAAAGATTTCAAGCGCTCTATTAAAGCGTTTGCACTTTTTTTGTTATCGTCTAATTCCACAATATTGGAGTTAAAAAGCGTTTTAAGATAAATTCTCGCTTGTTTGATATTCTCGCCTTTTAATTCAATGCAATCTTCTTTGACTTGAGCGAGAATGTCCAATCGTTTCAATTCTTTTTCAATCAAAATAAAACCGCTCTCATTATCCATATTCAAAAATTTAAATTTCATTTTTAACCTTTCAAAACCCTAAATTCAGCGTGCGCCATAATTCTTCCACTTCTTCTATTTCTAAATCAATCGTGCTTTGAGTGCGAAAAAAAGCTTGGATTTTTTCTAAATCCAGGCTTTTAGTTTTCAAACAAGAGGGGTGCGCTAGAATAAACCCTTGCGCTAAAGCGACAGAACGCTCTAATTTTGCATCGCATAAAAAACAAGAATTGTAATTTTGCAAGCGCCCTTCAAAATTCAAAAGCGTGGCATACATTTCTAAAATCACTCTTAAGGGGTGCTGTTTGGAGAGTTTGTTAGCCCCATCATCTAAAGTGTCAAAATAGACACTATCCAAAGAATGCACGCCTTCTAAATGCCTAAACAAGAGAGCGCAAAAGCGTTGCCAAAAAAACAAGCACTCCATTTCTCTTTCCCAAATATAGCCTAAATGCAAAATATTCCTTAACTTGGGTAAAAATTTATCATCGTTTTCTTCTTCAAAATCAATTTTACGCCCCACATTCAGCACGCTGTGGCGTTTGCCATAGAAACGATAGAGGGTTTTGAGCTGGTTTTTGGTTAAAACGCGCACGATCAAATCTTCATCTCTTATGCTTTGTGTTTGTAAAAGAAACCCTTGCATCACTACTCTTAAGCTAATTTTGTTTATTATAAGCAAAACTTGGATACAATCCTAATAAAACTGCAAAATTAAGGAAAAACATGGGATTTGCAGATTTCTTTAAAAATTTTAAGATCAATAAATTGCGGACAGCACCAAGTAAGGAAGAACAGCCAAGCCATTGGGTGAAATGCCCTAAATGTTATGCGTTAATGTATCATAAAGAAGTGTTTGGTAAATACAGCGTGTGTTTGAAATGCCATTACCATTTCCGCATGAACGCAACTGAAAGGATTGAATTTTTATGCGATGTGGGGAGTTTTGAAGAGCTTGATAAGCATTTACGGCCTAATGATCCTTTAAATTTCGTGGATAAAGAGAGTTATAAACAACGCATTAAAAAATACGAAAAAAGGACTAACCGCCCAAGCTCCGTGATCAGCGGTGAGGCTAAAATCAACCGCATGCCTTTGCAGATCGTGGTGTTTGATTTTAGCTTTATGGGGGGGAGTTTAGGCTCTGTGGAAGGCGAAAAGATCGTAAGAGCGATCAATCGCGCGGTCGCCAAAAGAGAAGCGTTATTGATTGTTTCAGCGAGTGGGGGGGCTAGGATGCAAGAATCCACTTATTCGCTCATGCAAATGGCTAAAACGAGCGCGGCTTTGAACCGATTGAGTGAGGCCAAACTCCCTTTCATTTCGCTCTTAAGCGATCCCACTTATGGGGGCGTTAGCGCGTCTTTTGCTTTTTTAGGGGATCTCATCATCGCAGAGCCTGGGGCGATGATAGGCTTTGCAGGGCCTAGGGTGATTAAACAAACCATAGGGGCGGATTTGCCTGAGGGCTTTCAAACAGCGGAATTTTTATTAGAGCATGGCTTGATTGATATGATTGTGCACAGAAAGGATTTGAAAAAAACTTTAAGCGATCTCATCGCTATGATGACGCATAAGACTTCAAAGATTTTTTAAAGTTTTAACATTGATGCGTTGCGTGGTGTATTCTATCGCTAAAAGTTCGCCTTTAGAGTTAGTGAAAATCTATCAAAAGCAATGCAGGCAATTTGATTGCGAGCTGGAATTGGTGGATTTATTCCCTAAAAATACCGCCAACGCTCAAAAAATCTCTAAAGAACTCGCTCAAAAAAGCTACTCTCTAGCCTTTGAGCCGTATTTAAACCCTAAGGCAAAAAATATTGCCTTACACCCTAAAGCTCAAAGGGGCGATAGCTTTGCGTTTAGTAAAATGTTAGAAAATCATCTTAATATTAATTTTTTTATCGCTGGAGCGTATGGGTTTGAAGAAAATTTTTTAAAGGATTGTCAAGCTTGGAGTTTGAGCGAGATGACTTTTAGCCATGAAGTGGCTAAAATTGTCCTATGCGAGCAAATCTATAGGGCTTTAAGCATTATTTTTAAGCATCCATACCATAAATAGGAGGTGCACATGCGTTTTTACATTATCTTTACATTTTTGTTTATTGTGGGTTTTGGTGTGTTTGTTTATAGTATTGATCCGCAAGCTTACGCCTTCAATTTAGGGAGCTACAGCTTTAATCTTCCCATTGCGGTATGGCTTATGGGCGTTTTGGGCATGTTCGCTTTTTTTTCATGGGTTTTTTTATTCAAGCACAATCTCAGCCATAAAATCCGCTTATACCATGAAAAAAGGGATTTTGACAAATTGCTCAAACAAATCCTGTCTCAAGACACCCAAAAGACTTTTTTAAAAACGAAATTTAAAAGCGATCTCGCTAAAAACCTCTCTCAAATCTTAGCCCGCTATGATTTAAAGGCTGATTTAAACACGCCAAATAGCGGGTGCGAAAAAGTGGATAACCTTTTTAAACATTACCACAATATAGAAAATAACACCCTTGAGCCTAAAGATCACGCTAAGCATTCGTTAGCTTATGAGCATGCTTATTTTTCTAAACGCTTGAAAGCTTTCATCCATAACGATTTGAAAAACGCCTTTGAAGTTTTAACAAACGCACAAATCCCTTTGGAATTACGCCGCTACGCTTTTATAGAAATCGCCCAAAAAGGCAGCAAAAAAGAGATTTTAAAGGCTTTGAACGCGATGCAAGAGAACTTGGACAAAGAGTGCGTGAAGTCTTTTTTAAAAGCCTTTTTTGAAAAATCTTTAAACACAGACACTTTAAAGATTTCAGAGCTTTGCAAAAAGGTGGGTTATGACAAGAATGATTATTTAAAGCTTGCGCAAAAAGCGCAAAAATTTCTTGTCCCCGATCAATGGTTCCAATTTTTTGAGATTTTAAGCCAAGAAGACGATAAGGCGCAAAAAGCCTTTTTATTCGTGCTGTTAGAATTAGAAATGAACGATCTCGCTAAGGAGCATTTAGCGGTTTTATCCTTTGAAGAATACATGCTTTTAAACGCTTACATGGATTTGAAACAAGAGCATAAAAAAGCCTATAAGTTAGAAGCGTTTTTGTAGGGGGTTTGTTTGGCTTCATGTTTTTAGGGCAGATAAAAATAGATGGTTGCAAAAAATTCAAGAAATGGGCTAATGGAGTCGTTTTTAGCGCCAAATGATAAGAGGAAAGACGCTAATGCTTTAAACCTTGATGAAACTAACCCTAAAAGAAACAATTAAAGCCAAAAATACGCTTTAACCCACCATAAAAAGTTTTAGTAACCCGTATTTGATGAAAACAGAGCTTTTTTATTTTTTAAATTTTTTATGAATTTTATCCGTATTTTAAAAATACTTTGCTCAATCAATACAACAAAAAGAGTTTTAAGAAGATTTAAAAAAGGGCTAAAAAATAAATTTGTGCTTTTGAAAGATGATATTTTAAAAGATGATAAGGGTATTAAAGAATACCCCAAATAACGCTTTAAAAACGCACCACTATAGTGGCCATGTATGAACCTGATTTGAAGTTGCTAGGAGCACCTTCGGGCAATTTGATATGGAAATACTTTTGACAACCATTGATCGCTTTTTCATAATTTTTAGTGAAAGAATGATGATGGCGGTTTTCTAAAGGCCCTTTCATGTGTTTGCTCGTCAACGCAGAATGCTTTAATTTGACAAACAAAAGCAAGTTTTCACCGAACAACGATTTCATTGTGAAAGCGAACGCTCGTTTATAAAATGTCCGTTTGTCAATATCAATCCCAATAATCCCACTTCCAGCCGAATAGACTGAAGGTTTTGAATACAACTTCAGATCATCGCCACTCAAAACGCTTAACAAAATTCCTAAACTTATTAGTGTCCCAACCCCATTTTCTTTCCTTAAGATATAATATTATCCGTATGTTTAACAGATAAGGAAATTTAACCTAAAACACCTTAATGGTTGATTAAAAAATTAAAAAAAATGTATTTTTTAAAAAAGCGTTATGATTTAAGAGGTTTGTGAAGATTTTTATAATTGATGGTTATTTTTGAATAATTTTTTTAAATTGATTGATAATGAGATAAGACTCTTTTTTAATCCAGTAAGGATCGCTAAAACCTTATTTTAATTTTAAAAAATGGGATTTTTAAATTTTTAGGTCAATGCCCAATTTAAGTTTTTAGATTTTCACCATACAACCTTTTTAAAAGATAAAACACCCCCACAAGCAAAGCTACACCGATGACAAGAGCGAGCGAGCGTGAATGCATAAAACTTGCCACCCCCAAACTCACCGCGCTGCAAAGCATCGCAATAGTCGCATAAGGGAGTTGCGTGATGAAATGGCTTTGCACCGAACACCCTGCCCCTGCAGCCGATAGTATAGTCGTGTCAGAAATGGGGCTTGTGTGATCGCCATAAACCGCGCCTGAGAGGATCGCTGAAACAATCAAAATAATATCGCTTTCATTGGCCATGCCCGCTCCAATGGGTAGCATGATCGCAAACGCCCCCCAGCTTGTGCCGGTAGAAAAAGCGATAAACCCAGAAATTAAAAAAAAGATTAAAGGCATATACGCACCTCCCCCGCTATTTAAAAACCCCTTGCTGATGTGGGCCAAGTAAATCCCCGTTTGAGCGTCGTCCCTAATCACAGGCCCGATAGCCCAAGCGAGCGTTAAGACTAGCATCGCCGGCCCCACACTCTTAAAGCCATCCAACATGAGTTTAAAAAAGCTCCCTTTTTCTAAAAACTTATAAGCTAAAAGATAGGTAACAATGAGCGAAAACAGCCCCCCATAAAAGAGCGAAAAGCTCGCATCAGTGTTTTTTAAGATCACTCCTGTATAAAAAATCAATGATGAAATGGACACGATCAATAATAAAATAGAAAGGGGTAACAGGCTTAAGGGGGCTAGTTTTGAAGAGCTTTCTTCTTGTTCGCTATAAAAATCCTTCACGCCTATGTTTTGATACTTCCTCATGCTAGGGAGGTTGATTTGCCATAAAATGGTGAGAAAGACTGCAATGAGCGCAAAAATCGCATAATAATTACTGCTCAAGCTTTGCACAAGCACCGAAAAACTATCTTTTAATAAGGGCGAGCTGTCGTTATTCATGATCCCCATGATATATGCCCCCCAGCTAGAAATAGGGACTAATAAGCACACCGGCGCTGAAGTGGAGTCTATAATATAAGCCAAGCGCTCTCGTGTGGAGTTATGAGCGTCGTTTAAAGACTTTGAGATTTGCCCCACGGTTAAAGCGTTAAAATAATCATCTACAAAAATAATAATGCCTGAAAAAAAGGCGATAAATTCGGGGGTTTTGGCGTTTTTTGAGTATTTTTTAGCTTTTTTGACAAAGTTTTGCACGCTACCGGATTTTAAAATCACTTGGCTTAAGACGCCTAAAAAGATTAAAAACCCAAAAACATAAAGGTTGGAAAGATTGAAATGAAGCCCTTTTTCTGGCTCGTAAGTGTAAAAAACGGAAGTGATTTTGATATAGGCATATTCTACGATGTAAGAAAGGTGTAACGAATGCATTAAAACAGCGCTCACTAAAATGCCCACAAACAACGAGAGCGCGACTCTTTTAGTAAAAACCACCATTAAAATAACGCTAAGAGGAACAATAAGGCTTGATGCTGACAATCCCACCGAATAAAATCCTTTAAACTAATCTTTAAATTTCAATTAAAAGAGACAATCAATATTCACAAAATTCTTTGTTAATTAAAAGAAGAGATGAATTTGCCAAAACAAATCGCTTAAAAGATTTTAATCAAGTGGCCGGGAGAGAGGGATTCGAACCCCCGGAGGTATGACCCTCAACGGTTTTCAAGACCGCCGCTTTCAACCACTCAGCCATCTCCCGCTATTTTCATAAAAGTCCCTTACAAAAGTCCCTAAATGACTACAATAAATGGAGGCGACACCCGGATTCGAACCGGGGAATCAAGGTTTTGCAGACCCATGCCTTACCACTTGGCTATGTCGCCTTAAATTTAACAATAGCACATCTATTGAGATAACAAAATCAAACCATGTTTAATTTGGTTTAATTTGCAACGATGGTGCCCAAAGCCGGACTTGAACCGGCACGGTATTGCTACCGAGGGATTTTAAGTCCCTTGTGTCTACCAATTCCACCACCTGGGCAAACTAAATAGAAACCATGCTCTAGAAGTTAAATCAAAATATGGAGCGGGAAACGGGGATCGAACCCGCGGCCCCGACCTTGGCAAGGTCGTGCTCTACCACTGAGCTATTCCCGCACTCTTTATTCAAAAAGACGATTGTTATTGTATCTAAACTCAATAATAAAAGTCAAGGGCTTATGAAAAATTTCAAAACTGATTTTAAAACCAATCAAAACAGCCAAAACCCCTTTTATTTAAAAAATGAACAATAATGTTTTGAGTTTCCATTCAAACAAAACCCGTTTAAGAATTTCTAAATGTGGGTAAAAAATATACAATACCTTATAATAAGATGAAAATTCATGGCGTTTTGCGCTCGTTTTTTATTTCTTTCTAATTTGATTGCATAATAATAGCTGACATAACACATCATATAGGAGTTTCAATCATGAAAGAAGTCATCCATTCAACACTAGCCCCAAAAGCGATAGGCCCTTATTCTCAAGCTATCGCTACTAACGATCTTGTTTTTGTCTCTGGGCAATTAGGCATTGATGCGAGCACCGGCGAATTTAAAGGCGCGGACATTCATTCTCAAACCACGCAGTCAATGGAAAATATCAAAGCGATTTTAAAAGAAGCAGGGTTAGGCATGGATAGCGTGGTTAAAACGACTATTTTATTGAAAAGTTTAGACGATTTTGCTGTGGTGAATGGAATCTATGGGAGTTATTTTAAAGAGCCTTATCCGGCCAGAGCGACCTTTCAAGTGGCTAAACTGCCTAAAGACGCTTTAGTAGAAATTGAAGCGATAGCCGTTAAGTAATTCTATTTAAGGGACTATCAGCATGAAAAAAGAAGTCGTGATCATAGGCGGTGGGATTGTAGGGCTTTCTTGCGCGTATTCTATGCACAAGTTAGGGCATAAGGTTTGCGTGATTGAAAAAAGCGATGGCACAAACGGCACTTCTTTTGGGAATGCCGGGCTCATTTCTGCGTTTAAAAAAGCCCCACTCTCATGCCCTGGTGTGGTGTTAGACACCCTAAAGCTCATGCTCAAAAACCAAGCCCCTTTAAAATTCCATTTCGGGCTTAATTTAAAGCTCTATCAATGGATTTTAAAATTTGTAAAAAGCGCGAACGCCAAATCCACGCACCGCACCATGGCGTTGTTTGAACGCTACGGGTGGCTGAGTGTTGATATGTATCATCAAATGCTAGAAGACGGCATGGACTTTTGGTATAAAGAAGACGGGCTTTTAATGATCTACACTCTAGAAGAAAGTTTTGAAAAAAAGATTAGAACTTGCGATGACAGCGGCGCTTATAAAATCCTTAGTGCTAAAGAGACCAAAGAATACATGCCCGTTGTTAATGACAATATCTGTGGGAGTGTGCTTTTGACCGAAAACGCGCATGTGGATCCGGGCGAAGTGATGCACTCTTTGCAAGAATATTTACAAAATGTTGGCGTGGAGTTTCTTTATAATGAAGAAGTGATCAATTTTGAGTTTAAAAATAACCTCATTGAGGGCGTTATCACGCACAAGGAAAAAATCCAAGCAGAAACAATCATTCTAGCCGCCGGGGCTAACCCCACTCTCATTAAAAAAACCAAGAACGATTTTTTAATGATGGGGGCTAAAGGTTATAGCATCACCTTTAAAATGCCTGAAGAATTAAAGCCCAAGACCTCTTCTTTGTTTGCGGATATTTTCATGGCAATGACCCCACGAAGAGACACTGTAAGGATCACTTCTAAATTAGAATTAAACACCAACAACGCTCTCATTGATAAAGAGCAAATCGCTAACATGAAAAAGAATTTAGCCGCTTTCACACAGCCTTTTGAAATGAAAGACGCCATAGAGTGGTGCGGTTTCAGGCCCTTAACCCCTAATGATATTCCTTATTTGGGCTATGACAAACGCTATAAAAACTTAATCCATGCGACAGGATTGGGGTGGCTTGGTATCACTTTTGGCCCGGCCATTGGTAAAATCATCGCCAATTTAAGCCAAGACGGCGCGAATGAAAAAAATGCCGATATTATGCTTTTTTCTGCATTTTTTAGGGATTAAGGAATTTCTTTTTTAAACCCTAGTTTATTAAGGAGTTTTTATGGAAACGATTGATTCGGTGGTGCGTTATTTATCTAATTTTGTGTGGGGGATTCCCATGCAAATTTTATTAGTAGGCACCGGCTTGTTTTTAACCTTCTATCTTAGGGGTTTGCAATTCAGTAAGATTTTTTATGCGATCAAAATCCTTTTTGACAAAGAGTCCCAATCCAAGGGCGACATTTCGCAATTTTCCGCTCTCATGCTCTCTTTAGGGGCGACTGTAGGCATTGGGAGTATCGTAGGCGTAGCGACCGCTATCAGCATTGCAGGGCCAGGTGCGGTGTTTTGGATGTGGGTTACTGGGCTTGTTGGCATGGCGACTAAGTATTCTGAGGGGATTTTAGCGGTGAAATACAGGGAAAAAGGGGCGTTTGGATACAACGGAGGGCCTATGTATTACATCAAAAACGGCCTTAACATGCCCAAACTCGCCATGGCGTTTGCGATTTTTACGATTATTGCAAGCATTGGCACCGGTAACATGACGCAATCTAATGCGGTTTCTTCCATTTTAAGCGAACAAGCGAACTTGCCTAGTTGGGTTTCAGGCTTATTGCTCACGATTTTAACCGCTGTTATTGTCATAGGGGGGATTAAATCCATTGGTAAATTCACTTCTTACTTGGCTCCTATTATGGTGCTTTTGTATTTGATCGCTATCATTTATATTATTGTTAGCCATTTTGATTTAGCCATTCAAGCGATCAAACTCATTTTTGAAGAAGCCTTTAACCCTAAACCCGTTGTGGGCGGAGCGAGCGGCGCGTTGGTAGCGACAATGATAAAAACGGGCGTGGCTAGGGGGTTGTATTCTAATGAAGCGGGGTTGGGGAGTTCAGCCATTATTGCCGCAAGCGCTCAAACGCACCACCCGGTGCGTCAAGCCTTAGTGTCCATGCTCCAAACTTTTATTGTAACTTTAATAGTGTGTTCGGCAACAGCGAGCGTGATTTTAATGGTGCCAGAATACAACACCTTACTCCCTAATGGGGAAAAATTAAGCGCTAATTTGCTCACTCTAAAAAGCACGGAGTATTTTCTAGGCTCATTAGGGACGGTGGTGATTTTTACAACCATGATCTTTTTTGCCTACTCTACGATTATTGGTTGGGCTTATTATGGGGAAAAATGCACTGAATACGCTTTTAGTGAAAAAAAAGTGAAATATTACCGCTTGATCTTTTTAGCGAGTGTGATGGTGGGGGCTATGGCTAAAATTGATTTTGTGTGGAATTTAGCGGATCTTTCTAACGGGCTTATGGCTATCCCTAATTTGATCGCTTTGATTTTATTGCATAAAGTGGTTTATTCTGAAACTCGTTGGTATTTTAGCAAGCATTCTAACAAGTAAAATGACATGTTAAAAAGGGCGAGTTTTGTAGAAGTGAATACCGTTTCTCTAAGGCATAATTTTAGCGCAGTCAAAAGCATTGTCCCTAAAGACGCCCACATCATGGCGGTTGTCAAGGCGAACGCTTACGGGGTAGGGGCGATCAAAGCGAGTGAAATTTTTTTACAAGAAGGGGCTAATTATTTAGGGGTAGCGGCCTTAGATGAAGCTTTAGAGTTGCGTTCTCATTTCCCTAAAACCCCCATTTTGATCTTAGGTTATAGCCCTAACGCTAACGCTTCCATGCTAGTTGATAACGATTTGAGCGCTATGGTTTTTAGCCTTGAACAAGCGGAAGTTTTTTCTCAAATGGCTTTAAAAGCCAAAAAACGCTTAAAAATCCATCTCAAAATTGATACCGGCATGCACCGCTTGGGATTAGAACCTAATTTTAAAAGCATAGAAATCATTAAAAAAATCCGCGCTTTGAAGGGCTTGGAAATAGAGGGGATATTCACGCATTTAGGCAACGCTGACGCTAAGATTAAAACCCATGCTAAAAACCAAATGAAAGCCTTTAACGCTTTTTTAGAGCAGCTTTTAAATCAAAAAATAGAGTTTCAATACCGCCATGCCTACAATTCCGCCGGTATCCTTTCTTTGTGTAACGGGAATGAAAATCGTTTGTTAAATCTTTATCGCCCAGGAATCATGCTCTATGGTTTTTACCCTTCTAATGGAATGAAAGAAACATGCCCAACCATTTTAAAAAATGTTATCAGTTTAAAAGCTCAAATCGTTCAAATCAGAAGCGTTAAAAAAGGCGAATTTATTGGCTATGGCGAGCATTTTTATACCAATGAAGAGACTTTAGTGGGCGTTTTAGCTCTAGGGTATGCGGACGGGTTAATACGCGCTTTAGGCAATCGCATTCAAGTAGCGATCAATAACCAGTTAGCCCCCCTTATTGGCAAGGTGTGCATGGATCAGTGCTTTGTCAAACTCAATAATATTCAAGCCAAAGAGGGCGATGAGGTTATCTTGTTTGGGGATAAAAGCGCTAAGGCTAACGACGCAAGCGAAATCGCTACGCTTTTAAACACCATTCCTTATGAAACCATCAGCACCCTATCCAAACGCTTGGAGCGCGTTTATATTTAAAATCAAACCATGCAAAATTTTTATTTTGTGTTAGAATGCTTGAAAAAATTTAGGATTAAAATATAAAATGAAAAAAGTTTTATTTCTCTTTTTATTGGTAATAAGCTTTTTTGGGGGTTTTTTGAACGCTTCTAGCTTGTATGAAAGGCTTATTAATAAAGAAACGATCAGCGTTGGCACAGAAGGCATTTACCCCCCTTTCACTTACCATGATAAAGAAGGCAAGCTCACCGGCTATGATGTGGAAGTGGCTAGGGAGTTGGCTAAAGAGCTTGGCGTGAAAATCAAATTCCACGAAACTTCATGGGATATTATGCTTACAGGCTTGAAATCGGGGCGTTTTGATATGGTCGCTAACCAAGTGAGTTTGACGACTAAAAAACGCCAAGCGGCTTTTGATAAAAGCTTGCCCTATAGCTATTCAGGAACGATCATGCTGGTTAGAAAAGATGAAAACCGCATTAAAGACATTAAAGATATTAAGGGTTTGAGGGCGGCTAACACTTTAAGCTCCACTTATGGGGAAATCGCTTTCAAATACGACGCTCAAATCGTTTCGGTGGATTCTATGGCGCAAGCTTTGTTGTTGGTGGCGCAAAAACGGGCCGATTTGACCTTAAATAGTTCTTTAGCGATCTTAAACTACCTAAGCACCCACAAAAACAACCCCTTTAAAATCGCATGGGAGTCCAAAGAAAAAGATGGGGGCGCTTCCTTCGTCATCAACAAGCACCAAGAAAAAGCCTTAGAGCTTATCAACCAGGCGATGCAAAGATTGATAGATAAAGGGGTTTTAAAACGCTTAGGCGAACAATTTTTTGGAAAAGATGTCAGCCAGCCATAATCTGTCTTTGTTTTTTGAATCTTTAGATTTGAGCAAGGAGCGTTTGGAATTATTATTAGAGGCTTTCTACCCCATGCTAAAAGCCGCTTTTTGCATTTCTTTGCCTTTAGCGATCATTTCTTTCATTTTGGGCTTATTCATTGCGGTTTTTGTGGCTCTCATTAAAATCGCGCCCCCCAAACATTTCATTCATAAGGCTTTATTAGCGGGCGTGAATTTCTATGTTTCGCTCATTAGAGGCACGCCTTTATTGGTCCAAATCGTGGTGGTGTTTTATGGTTTGCCAGCCCTTGGGGTCTATATTGATCCAATCCCAGCAGGCATTATTGCGTTTTCTTTTAATGTGGGGGCATACGCTTCAGAGACTTTGAGGGCGAGCTTTCTTTCTGTCCCTAAAGATCAATGGGATTCAAGCTTGAGTTTGGGCTTGAATTACTTGCAAACCTTTTGGCATGTCATCTTTTTTCAAGCGCTCAAAGTCGCCACGCCAAGCCTGAGTAACACTTTCATCAGCCTTTTTAAAGAAACTTCTTTAGCTTCGGTGGTAACGATCGCAGAGGTTTTTAGAATCGCACAGCAAAAAGCGAACGCCAGCTATGATTTTTTACCTATTTATTTGGAAGCCGCTTTGATTTACTGGCTTTTTTGCTTGATTTTAGAAGTGATCCAAAAGCGCGTGGAAAAAATCTTAAATTAAGTTGGCTTAATCTAGTTTCTTTAATATTTGATTATAATACAGCTTGAATAAAAATAAGGAGATTTTCATGGGTGTGTTTTTGGATAGTAGCATTAAAGATGTGGTGGATGAATTGAATGTTCGTTATTTTTTGCCTGACATTCAGCGTGAATATGTGTGGCTCAAAAAAGCCGATGAAAAAAAGATAGAGCAACTTTTTGACTCCATTCTTAGGGGCTATCCTATTGGCTCTTTTTTATTTTGGAAATTACAAAAGGAAGATATAGCCAGGAGCGATGAACAAGATGAGAAGAAACTCAATTTCCAACTCTATAAATTTATTGAGAATTACGATGAGCGAAAACCTCACAATGAAAAAATCTGTATTGAACAAATCAAGCGCAATGATTTGTATATTGTCCTAGATGGCCAACAACGCTTAACCTCGCTTTATATTGGGCTTAAAGGCACTAGAACCCTCAAGAAAAAAAGGGCTAGAAACGATAACCCTAACGCTTATGAAGAGAAGCGTTTGTATTTGAATTTGAAACACCAGCCAAACATGGACAATCCAGAAGACAATTACCAATTTGAATTCCATTCAAGCGATATTAGAGAAAAAATGAATGAGTTAGTGGATGCTTTAAAAGACAAAGGTTTTCCAAATGTTGGGATGTTGGGCAAGACCAGGTGCTAAAAACCTGCTTGCTTCTAGTTGGTAGCAACACTGAGTTTAAATTAAAAAATTTTAATAAACCAAACATTAAAAAAATTGAAGAAAATTGGGAAAAAATTACAGAGAGCATCTATAACGCTACAAAACTATTAAAAACTTTTGGTTATGCCGGCTATCTGGGTTCAGCTTATATTCTATCCAGTTTAGCCTATTTTTATTTTTTAAAACAAAAAATGGATAAAAACGATGAAGAACAAGCCCTAAAATTTGTCCGCAACGCTCAAATCATGGGTTATTTTGGTGGATCAACGGATACAAAATTAAGTATCATCGCTCATAGCATCAAAGAAGCTCGCACTTTTGAAGCGTTCAACTACAATTTAGCCAAACGCCAAACAAGCCCTTTAAAAATCACTAACGATGCGATAGAAGAAATGATGTGTTCTAGTAGCCATGCTTTAGTCTTTCCTATTTTTTACAAATCTTATACCCAAACCTAAACTGCAAAACCACCACTTTTCATATAGACCATATTTATCCAAAGTCCAAGTTTAAAAAAAATAAAAAATTGGATAAAGATTTCTATGAGTGTGAGAATCATTTATACAACCTCCAACTTTTAGAAGGCCATAAAAACAGCACCAAAAAGGATAAAGACCCTGAGGTGTGGCTCAAAGAAGAATATAAAGATGAGCGAGACATAGAAGAGTATAAAAGAAAAAATTATATTGACCCTACCCTAAAATTAGAATGGGAAAATATCAAGGAATTTCGTGAAACAAGAGAAGAAGCTATCATTAAAACATTAAAAGAAGTGTTATTGCCTAAGTCTTCATAGGAGTGTTTTTTTTGGCTGATAGAATCAAGTAAAGCGTTTTGACAAAATGGGTAACAAAATGTAAAATCGTTTAAGTCATGCTTAATGATAAAAAAGATAGAATAAACCACTTTTTGAACGCTAATCAAATTTCATTTAATGCTTGTTATCTAAAAAATGCTCTTAAGGTGTAAGGTAGTTATATAAAATCAATCTTATCCATCTTAATTTCAAAATGACAAATTTAAAACAGGGCGATAGCCTTAGTGAAAGGATAATCAATAAAACATTTAGGTAAAAAAGAGATAAAAATCTTAGGATTATCTTCGCTTGGGGGGACTTTAGAGTTTTATGATTTTATTATCTTTGTATTTTTTACGAGTATCATTGCCAAGCACTTTTTCCCAAACACGCTTAGCCCTATTTGGTCTGAAATCAACACTTATGGTATCTTTGCTGCAGGCTATCTGGCGCGCCCGCTTGGCGGCATAGTGATGGCCCACTTTGGGGATAGATTCGGCCGTAAAAACATGTTCATGCTCTCTATTTTATTGATGGTGATCCCAACCTTTGCACTCGCTTTGATGCCAACTTTTAATCATTTTGTGAGTTTTGGCGTTGATAGCATGGGACTTAGCCTAAAAAACGCTCATTATCTTGGTTATATAGCTCCTGTTTTTTTGGTGTTTGTTAGGATTTGTCAAGGCGTTGCTGTGGGTGGTGAATTGCCTGGCGCTTGGGTTTTTGTCCATGAACATGCTCCGCAAGGCCAAAAAAACACTTATATCGGTTTTTTAACCGCTTCCGTAGTTTCTGGGATTTTGCTTGGGAGTTTGGTTTATATAGGGATTTACATGGTTTTTGACAAGCCTGTTGTTGAAGATTGGGCTTGGAGGGTTGCCTTTGGGCTTGGAGGGATTTTTGGTATCATTTCTGTCTATTTGAGACGCTTTTTAGAAGAAACTCCTGTTTTTCAGCAAATGAAACAGGACAATGCCTTAGTTAAGTTCCCGCTTAAAGAGGTGTTTAAAAATTCTCGCTTTGGCATATTAATCTCCATGCTTATCACTTGGGTTTTAACCGCTTGCATTTTGATTTTTATCCTTTTTGTTCCCAATTTTACCCTCATGCATCCCAATTTTCATTTCACTCCTTTTGAAAAAACCTATTTTCAAATTTTAGGACTTGTTGGTATTGTAAGTTCTATTGTTTTAACCGGGTTTTTGGCTGATAAAATCAAACCACACAAAGTTTGCATGGCTTTTAGTGTGGCCTTTGCTTTTTTTGGCTTTTTATTCTTCAAAGAATTTTATTCTAACGCGCCAAGTTTAGCAAATACCATAGTTTTATACTTTTTAGCTTGCTTTTGCGCGGGTATTATGAATTTTTGCCCCATTTTTATGAGCGATGTGTTTAGCGCCAAAATCCGTTTTAGCGGGATTTCCTTTGCCTATAATATAGCCTATGCTATAACCGCTGGCTTTACCCCTCAACTTTCAAGCTGGTTAAACGCAAAAGCTATAGCAGCACCTGAAAGCTTGCAAAGTTATGGTTTAAGCTTTTATATTTTTGTGGTTGCTTTAATCGCTTTTATCGTATCGCTTTTAATGGCACCAATTTACAATAAATCTAATACCCAACACGAAGTGTCGCCCACAGCATGAAGGATGCACAAACCTTTGAGTGATTCAATCAAAACTTAGCCGATAGCGTTGGTGGGTTTTGGTGATGATAAAATTTTTTCGTTTTGAATCTCATTTTGTTGTAAAACTCTTAAGGGGGTGGGGGGATATTATATTCCCCTCTGCAATCTCATTAAAATCCCCTAACCCCTATTTTTATTGGAGTAAGTGGTGATGAAATCCACCAACAATTCCACCCAACCGCCATAGCTCAATTGCTGGACTTTCTCACTGCTCGCTTTAGCGTAATTGTATTTGATGATGCCATAATAAGCCAACCCTATAAAATCATTAAAGTAGTTTTGATAGCCTATTTTAGCGTTAACCCCTAAAATAGGGCTTCTAAAACTTTGCGAAGCGCTTGAAAAATAAAATTTTAACAGCAAGCGTTTGTTTTAGGGTTTATTTAACATTAATTAGGTTGTGTTAATGAAAGTTTGGTAGGGAAATTATTGCTTGAGCATGTGTCAAATGGATGCGCCAATCAAGACAGAATCTTTTCCATAAAAAGAGTGGGGAAAATCAAAGTCTCTTCGCCCAACTCCACCACGCAATCCTCTTCTTTGATTTGCACAAAACCCAGCTTTTGATAGAGGTTGCATGCCTTAATCTGACTCTTGCTCACATGCAGAGAGATTTTAGTATAGCCTTTAATCAAAGCGTATCGTTCCACGCTCTCATAGAGTTTTTGACCCAACCCTTGGGATTGATAAGCGCTATTTATGTGGAATTTGCACAGCTCTGCTTCTGTTTGATTGATAGGATTAAGCCCGCAAATCCCAATGAGCTTTTTATCCTTTCTCATTCCAAAAAATTCTCCGCCATGCTCGCGTAATTTTTGAACGAACCCGCTAATGCTGGGCAAAAGATCCAAGCGTTGGACAAACCCTAAAGGGTTATCAGCGATACGCTTGGCATAAAATTCTTCTAATTCAGTGAGGTATTGGGGTGAAAAAACTTTGATGGTCATGATTTCCTAACTTCCAAAGATAAAATGATCCCTTAATGAATGTAATGATAACAATTTTTAGCTTAAAATAATAACGCTTTGTATGATATGATGGATTTTAAAACCCTTTTTGATTATCCCACAAGCGGATATGAAGCCTATCGCTCAGCCTGAAACCATGCTTTATGGCTAGGGGGGCTAGGGTTTTTAGATTTTTGTCTAGCTCGTTGTTATTTGTGCCTAAGGGCATTAAAAAGATTTCATTATTTTTTAAGGAGAGTTGTTTCAAAAGGCTTTGAATTTCTATAATAGATTGAGCGGCGTTTTGACTCTCCAATACGAATTTAAAATGCGTGCTTTTAGCGTTATTTAAGATATTTTGCAAGGCTTTAAGGTTGATCCGCTTGCTTTCTTCCTCTAAAGAAAAAGAGAGTTTGACGCTTAGAGTGAAATGCAATTCTTTTAAAATAGGGCTAAATTCAAAAAAAATAGAGCCGTTACTCTCTACACATAAAGGGATTTTTTGGCGATAAAAATGCTCTAAAACGCTGATTAAAATAGGGTTATTAAAATACAAACTTGGCTCCCCGCCTGTAAGAATGAAATCAAAATGTTTATAATTAGGGGCTAAACTCTCTAATCGTTCAATCAAAGGTTTAGGATCGTTGTAATAATCCCAAGATGTTTTGAATTTAGGATGCACCGCATACAAACTATCGCAACCTGTTAGAATTTCATCATTCAATATGGTTTTACAATTAAAGCCCTTACACGAAAGATTACACCCCCCTAAGCGTAAAAAAAGACTGGGCTTGCCTATCCTTTTTCCTTCACCTTGTAAGGAAAAAAAGCTCTCAACGACCGGGAGTTTCATTTTTAAGGGATCTGGTGTAAGGGTTTAGCGTGGAAAAAGCATTGTTTTTCATCGCTGATGATTCTATTAAAAAAGTCCTTATCGTGCCACAAATTTTGAATGCCTTGCGAGAAAGAGACGCAATTTGGATGCACTAAAGATTTAAAATGAGGGTTTTCTAAATCTTTTAAAAAGCTTTCAGCGTAGCCGTTTTTAGTCTCATGCACGCGCACGCTAGAGACTTTTAATTCCCCTTCATTATTAGAAAAAACGCTTTTTTGTAAAATCCTTGTCAAGTAGTATAAAAACATGAGAGCGTAACTCTCCGCGCTCAAATTAAACGAGCATTTCACATAACGAACGCAATGATTTTCTATAAAACGCTGGAATTCATCGCTTTCTTTGTCCCAAAAATGATGGGCATGATCAAACGACTCAATGAAAACTTGCATTTCTTGTTGCATCAGCCCAAAATCTAACGCCATGTTCGCGCTATCTAAGCGGTTGGTCTCAATAAAAACCTCCACTTCATAATTATGCCCATGGATATTTTGAGCGCATTTTAAAGAAGAGCAATTGCGCACCACATGGCTAGCGCAAAATTTATACAATCGCCTGATAACCATCACTCATTGCCTATAACATGGCTGATAAAGGGGCAGTCTTAAATTGTAGTAGTAGCGTTCAGGGCGGTTAAAATCAATGCGCTTGATCGTGCTTTTAATCAAATCCCTATAGAGCATTTGATAGCCGCAAGTCCTTCCGCTCACGCTCCCATCCACATATAAAACCCGTTTTTGCAACACCACATCATACCAATCCAAAATAAAATGCGAATTAGCACTCATCAAAATTTGCTCGCTAAAGCCATTGATAGCGTAATAATCCGTAGGGGTTTGAGAGCAATAAAACTGCCCCCCAAGAAAATAACAAGGCTTATTGACTTGATCGATCAGTTGGTAATTGTATTGGTAGAATGGCACAGCCGAGATGTTACGGACAATGCGCGCATAGATCACATTTTTTGCTTTATCTAATGGGAATTCCGCTTGCGTGAAGACATTGTAAAAGCCTAATTTTTGCAATTCATAAACAATCACATTGATATAATAAGAAGTCATCGCATCGCTTCTGTCATAAGCCACCACGATAGTGGAATTATAGTTGAACAAATAATCCCCTGTAACTTCTGAATAATACCCCATGTGCAAGCGGTGCTGGCATGCGCTAAAGAAGAATAGAACCCCAACAATTAGCCCTAAAAAAGCCAAGCGGTGATTTTTACTCACTTTAACATTCCCTTATGCCAAGATTCCAAATTTTTCAAATCATCATAACTGGTTAAGTCTAAATTTAAAGGCGTGATAGAAGCAAGGTTTGAAGCAATAGCGTCAAAATCAGAGAGTCTGTCTTCATTTTCGCGCTTTTGCCATTCTAAAGGGTGTAACCCTAGCCAAAAATAGCTTTCGTTTTTGGGGTCTGTGCGCTTATGCACTTCTTTTTTATACAGCCTATAGCCTTTAGGGGTGATGCATTCGCCCTTATATTCTTGTAAGGAGCAATTAGGGACATTCACATTTAGGAGTTTGCGCCCTTTTAAAGGGTAGCCTTTGGTGAAGATGTTTTGGACTAAATCCTGGATGATCTTTTGAGCCAGATCAAAACTTAGGGGCGTGTTTTTGTTTTTGTTAGAAAGGATTTGAGAAATCGCAATGGAAGGCACGCCCTGAATGGTGCCTTCAATCGCTCCAGCCACCGTTCCCGAATAAATCGTGTCTTCGCCCATGTTAGATCCAAGATTGATCCCTGAAATCACTAAATCAAAAGAGACATGTTTGAAAAGCTCATTGATCGCTAGATACACGCAATCGCTTGGCGTGCCATCATCAATCCTATAATGCCTGCCTTCTTTGCCCTTAATTTTCTCCGCTCTTAAAGGTGCAGTGATGGTGATGCATTGCGAGCATGCGCTTTTTTCATGCTTAGGGGCGACCACATAAATTTCTGCCATTTCTCCTAAAGCTTGTTCTAAAGCTTTAATGCCTTTTGCATGGTAGCCATCATCGTTGGTGAGTAAAATTTTTTTCATGTCTTGCCTTTAAATAGAGTGTTCAATAATGCGTTCAAATTTTCTTGCAATAAAGGATAAGCGGGTTTTAATAGGTTTAAATCGTTTAAAACTTCTGTTTTTAAAGTTTGAGCGTAATCATTCGCCTTTTCTAGCCCCAATAAATTCACAAAGCTGTTTTTAACGCCGTCTAAATGAGTGGTTTTACCGCTTTCTTCTTCATCTTGCGTAACATCTATAATATCATCTAACACTTGAAAACAAAGACCCGTTTTTAACCCGAAAGCCTGAAGCCATTTAAAAAGCTCTTCATCTTTAATACCGCTCGCAACAAGCCCCATCATCAAGCTCGCGCTAATCAATTTAGCGGTTTTATGCTCGTGTAAGAAAGTGAGCTGTTCTAAATTTAAGGGCGTGTTTTCAAAATAGCAATCCAAAGCCTGCCCTAAAACCATGCCTTTAATCCCCCCATTAACGCTTAAGATTTTGATCAATTCCACAATAATATGGCTTTCTAGTAAAGAGCTTGAAAGCAATTCAAAAGAGTAAGTGTTGAGCGCATCGCCGATTAAAACGGCTGTGGTTTCATCGTATTTAGCGTGTAAAGTGGGGTGGTTTCTCCTTAAAGCGGCGTTATCCATGCATGGTAAATCGTCATGGATGAGCGAATAGGTGTGCAAGCATTCAATGCTTAAAGCGATTTTAAAATATTCTGTTTGTTGGTTAGAATAATCTTTTTGACCCACTAAAGAGCAAAGCACGGCTAAAAAAAGCTTAGGGCGGAACCTTTTACCCCCATTAAGCACCATTTCAAAAAAGGCTTTTTCCAAATAAGGGTGGAAGCTTTCAAGGTGTAAATGATGGTGGTTTAAAAAGCTTTCAAAACGCTCGCATTCATTATAGTAAAAGGATAAATTAGGGTTATTCATGCACAGAATTATAACCTAAGATTTTAAGAGTTGCATAAATTCAGCTCTGGTTTTAGGGTCTTTTTTAAAGAGGCCTCTTAGAGCACTTGTTTTAATGATCGCATTTTGCTTTTGCACCCCTTGCATGCTCATGCACAAATGCTTGGCTTCACAAACCACGATCACGCCCCTTGGCTCTATGATTTCATCAAAGGTCTCGGCAATTTGGGTGGTCAGCCTTTCTTGGATTTGCAAGCGTCTGCTATAAATTTCAATGAGTTTAGCGATCGTGCTGATGCCTACAATCTTTTCTTTAGGAATGTATCCTAAACTGATATTCCCCAAAAAAGGGAGCAAATGGTGTTCGCAAGTGGAGTAAAAATCAATGTTTTGAGCCACTATCATTTCATCGCAAACGCCTTGGAAATACGCGCTTTTTAAAGCCACTTTAGGATCTTCTTTATAGCCTTTATACAAGAATTTCCATAATTCTTGAACCCTTTTAGGCGTCTCTTTCAAGCCCTCTCTGTTTTTATCTTCGCCGATATTTTCAAAAAACTGGTTGAAAAAATTTTCCATTTAAACAAAACGCCTTGATAAAGATTGGATACGATTTTTAATGCTAGGGTGGGTGCTAAACATTTCAGCGTTAAAAAGATAAGCCGCCGATCGGGTGGAGTTCTGATCTATGCCCTTGTAATCGTTGTTCGCATAGTCGTTAGAAATTTTTTGTAAGGCTCTAATCATGGGCTTATTGTCATGCATTAAAAACGCCGCCCCGCTATCGGCCATGTATTCTCGTGTGCGGCTCAAATACATTTGCAAAAGGAGCGTTAAAAAAGGCAAAACGATCTGTAAAACTAATAAAATCATTCGGGCTAAATTCGCCCCGCTATTCTTGCGATTCCCCATGAAAAAATACACGCTAAAATTAGCCGCTAACAGCATGATATTGCTTAAAATCCCCACGCACATGGTCAAGCGAATGTCGTTGTGCCTGATGTGGCTGAGCTCATGAGCGATCACGGCTTTTAATTCATCTCTATCCAACCTCTCTATTAAAGCGCTTGTAAGAGCGATAAGGGAATTGGATTCATTCCACCCGCTCGCAAAAGCGTTCATGTAAGGGGCTTTAATGATATAAAGCTTAGGCTCAAAATGAAGCTTAGCCTCTTCTAAAAGCTCTAACAAAAGGCGATGGATTTGGTTTTCTTTAGAGCTTAAAACCTTGCTTGGATCAATAAGCTTGTATTCATCACCGCTTAACATGATGGAGCTAAAATTTTGGATACAAACAACAATAATGACAAAAGCCACTAAAAACATAATCATGGTGATTGCAGGAAAAATTTGAAAAGTCATGAGTTTAAAAAGGGCTATGCCCAAATCATTAGCGTTGATTCTAATAGCATCCACCAACAACCCGATAAAAGCAAAAATCACGCAATAAGTCGCTAAAACCGCGTTCGTTTTGAGCCTGTTTTGTGCGATAATCTTTTCAAAATTCGTCATTATTTTCTCCTTTCTCATGCTTGATTTCTTTGAGCAACGCACTCGCATAACTCCCTTTAGGCAAGTAAAATCCCAATTCAAATTGCGCTTTTTCTTTGATATATTGAGAAGTTACATTTTCTGCAAACACCCAAAAAAACCGCCTAGAGCCTAGCGTTTTAGCATGGCTACTTAAAAGGTTATGCTGGAATTCTTTTTCAATTTCTAAACTCAAATTTTTTGCATAAAGAGCTTTTTTGCCGTCTAATAACCCTGTAGGCGCAGCTTCTTTTTTCAAAAACCTTTCGCTTTCTTTTTCTAATTTTAAAGCGTCAAAAAACTTCCCATAAGGGTAATGGCACATCACATCGCCTTCTAAGATTTTAAAGGGGTGGGCTTGGTTTTTAAGGGTTTTTAGAGTGTTTGAATCAACATTTAAATCTTTTTGTTTAAAAAATTCCAAATTTTCTTTTAGGCTAAAAGAGCTAATGATTTTACTGATTTCTAATCGTTTGCTTAAAAGCGCGTTAAACAAATAACTTTGATAGCTTGAAATTAAAAAAGCGTTTAATTTTTGACGGGCGAATTTCGTTTGATTTTGTAAGATTTTTAAACCCTCTTGGTGGTTGTCATTGAACTTCCCAAAGCGCTGCGATCCAAAATAATTAGGCATGCCAAACCGCACGATTTGTTCTAAAACCTGCTCCGTTTTTTGAGCGTTTAGGGGGGTCATTTTTTTAAAACGCATAAAAAAGCGATTCCCCTTTAAATGCCCTAATTTGATTTTATTATAATGGTAGTTCAAAGACAGGATTTTAAGGTTTTTTTCTTGAAAGTTGCTCGTGTTTTTTTCTAATAAAGGGGCGTATTTTTTAGGGAGTGAGATGAATTGAGTCGTCAGTGCGTTTTTATCTTTCAAGCCCGCATAACCCAATTCAGCGATTTTTACCCCTAAAATTTGAGAAAAAATTTGAAGCATTTCTAAAGTGCTTAAACCGCTTTTTCTCACTTGAATAACGGCATGTTCGCCTGTGTTGCTAAATTCATACAAAGGCACTTCATGCACGCAAAAATCCCTAGCACTAGAATTGAAATGAAAATCAATGCTCGCATGGTTATAAGCATGCAATAGGGGCATAAAGTTTAAATTCATGCTTTGATCCTTGAATTAAACGCCCTTGAGAGCGAAACGGAGTCAATGTTTTCAAAATTCACTCCAGTAGGCACGCCTTGAGCGATTTTGGTGAAAGTGAGGTGGAAATGCTGTAATTTATCTTCAATATAAAGCATTAAAGAATCATTAGCCAAAGTGGGAGGGAAAGCAAAAATGATTTCTTTAATGTTTTCTTCAATCAGGCGTTTTTCTAGGGCGTTAAAATCCACTTCTTCTATAGAGTTTAACACATAATAGCGCCCTAAAAAATCCTTTAAGTCTTCTAAAATAAACACATCTCTTGGGTGTAAAACCATGCAAAGCTGAGAATTTTGCCGGCTCTCATCAGAACAAATCTCACAAACCTCACTCTCGCTGAGCGCGTTACAAGATGCGCATGTTTTAAGGTTTTCTAGGGCGTTCTCTAAAGCGTGCGTGATTTTGAGCGCCAGATAGGGGTTTTCCAAACCCAAATGATATGCCATTTTAAAGGCGGACTTTTTACCCACATTGGGGATTTTTTCTAAACAATCCACTAAATTTAAAAAGTGATTCAAGCTGTTTTTATAAGTATTCATTCTGTTAGTATATCAAACTTAACTTGACTTGAAAGCCACTAAAAGGGCTTTTATTGTTTTTTATTTTATTGTTTTTTAAAAGAGGGTTTAAGATGAAAAAGCGTTGATGAAGCGTTTAGATAAAAGTGTTATAATACGCTATCTCAATTTTAAGGAATAACATGCCGTTTATCAATATCAAACTTGTGCCAGAAAATGGAGGGCCAACAAACGAGCAAAAACAGCAATTGATTGAAGGGGTTTCAGATTTGATGGTTAAGGTGTTAAACAAAAATAAGGCTTCTGTTGTGGTCATTATAGATGAGGTGGATTCTAATAATTATGGTCTTGGGGGCGAGAGCGTCCATCATTTGAGGCAAAAAAACTAAAGAGTTTTTGAAATTCAAAGATTGCGATACGCTAAAACATGTAAGGGGGTGCTTATTTTCTACCCCCCTAAAAACTATAAACATAACTCACATTAAACACCACAAGGCGTTTAAAAAAGAGGGAAGTGTTTAGCCCTTTACCATGCGTTTCATAAAAGGAATTCACCGCTAAAGGGATTTTCAAGCCCATTTCAAAGCCGTTATGCCTATTGACATTCACACGAACCCCAAAATTCAAAGGGATCTGGAAAAAACTCGTGTGCATTTTAGCTTGATAATTGGTCAAGTAATTGTTGATAAAATCCGTTTCATTCACCCACATGCTCAAACCACTCCCTACCCACGAACTCCCCGCTAAAGCAAAGCCCGCATAAAAACCCACGCTAGAATGTTTTTGCGAATTATCAATGAAATTGAAAAGATAGTCTATCCCAAGCCCATAGAGGTGGTTATTCATTTTGCCTAAACCATCAAAGCCGTTGCCCACAAAACCAAAATTAGTGTAACCATAGTCATAGAACAAATAATAGCGAAACCCTTGATTTTTTTTCTTGGTGAAGAAATGCTTATAACCCACATTCAAAGTTACCCCATACATGCTTGAAATGTTTTTAGAATAAGAGTTAAGATCAAGCGCGTTTAGGGAATTTGAAATTGCAGCGATTTGAGAAGATAAAGAAGAAAGCATACGGTTTTGAGATTGAGAAAATTGCAATTCTAAATTTTTTAAGTTTTCTTCAAATTCTAAAGGGTTAGTGGTGGGTTCTTGTATTTTTTCTAACGCTTGGGCTAGTTTAGGGTTAGATGCAACGCCACCGCTAAGCGTGACGATTTTTTCAATGTTTTGAAGGGTGGATTGGAGGTAGTATTGTTCGGCTTGCATTTCAGTGGGGGTTAATTTAGCATGGTTTTTTAAAGCGTTGTTGATGTAATTAAAGGTGTTTTGCATGTTTGTGATTTCATTTTTAACTTGATTGAGTTTATAGATTTGGTTTTGAGCGTTAGAAATGATTTGGATGCGTTCTTGATTCAAAAAGGGGTTATTATGCTCAACGGCATGACTAATGGAATATTCAAAACCCACGCTCGCATACGCCCCATTTTCTTCAGCGATACAATAAGATAAAAATAAAGGTAAAAAGAATGATGAATGTAATAAGGCTTTTTGCATGGGTTGATCCTGCTATGAATTAGGCTTGTTAAAAATAAGTTTAATGATACCATTAAAAAGCATAGCGTATACCAATGTTTCCGGTAATATTAATATCTTTATAATCAAGCCCAAACCTAGCCCCAATGCCCGCATTCACATAAAAGGTTTTGAATAACCTTATCTCCCCGCCTGTGATAATGCTAGCAAAAGTGTTGTATCTGCCACCATCTCTATAGCTTAGGGTGTTATTACCAATAAAACGCACCATTTTATCCCCCATAGAATTAATGAATAAGTCTCTGCCCACATCCGCAATCACAAAATAATAAGAGTTTTTATTGAAATAATGCCGACTTTCTAGGGCAAAATTAATCGTTAGAACGGATTTTTTATTGGGGTCAGCATTGGCTCTGAATTGATTATAAATAGGATCATCCATAATACCCCTTAAACCAGACAAACCAATGTAATAATAGGCTAAGCCTACTTGAGGTTTAAAAATAACGCTTTTATCTTTAAACATGAAATCATAGCCGTAATTGATTTTAGCGTCAGTCGTCCAAGTGTCGTATCTGTAAGACTGATTGATGATTGAGAGTAGGGGGTCATAAGAGTTGATGAAAGTCTTATTGTATCCCCAAGTTTCATTCAAGCTCATCGTTAATTCGCTTCTTTTGATAAACGCTCGGCTATAAACACCCATATTGACATTGCTAGAGCCTGATTGAGTGATGTTTGCATGAAACCCGCTATACCCATAAGCGGCATAACCCCCCACAATCACGCCCTTAATAAACCTGTCATACCCTATATTGATACCATATAAAGTCCCAGTGCCTCCATTAATAAAACTAGCCCCTCCAACTCCTGTCGCCCACACATTATTTTTGACTCTGTTTCTTTGAGAGTATTTTAAAATCACATCCATAGCGTTAGGGATTGCATCAGCGAATCGCTTGTTTTTAAGGGCTTCTAAGCGTTCTAAGAAATCAGAACGAGCGAAAGTTGAAGTGTCAGAGAGCTTGGCTAAACGGCTCATTTGCTGCGTGTAGGTATTGATCTGTAAAATATTAGTGGCATCATTTTTAAAATCAGGGTTAGCGATGACTTCTAAAGTGTTAGCGATGTCTCCAGCGATTGTGGTTAAATCTTTTGTGGAATGGCTTTCTAAATAATAGGGAGCGAATAAAGGACTTCCCTTAGTTTCAAAGATTTTATTGAGCCAATTAATCGCTTGAGTGCCTCCAGCTTGCTCAATGCTATCCACGCCTTGAATGCCCTGAATTTGAGCGATATATTGTTTTAAAGTGGGGGCTTGTAGGTTATTGATAGGATCATTAGAAACAGCGATTTTCACTTTATTATAAAGAATGGAAGTGTAAATGTATTGATTTTGAGAATCTTTAAAGCCTACAATTAAACCGCCATCTTTAATATTCACGGCTTGCCCGTTATAGGTTAAGCCGTTGTCAGTCATCACCATGTGCTTGCCATTAATGTCAATGAGCGTGTAAAGCTTAAGGTAATTATCTAGGCTACTGCCTCCTGTGATTTGGTTGTTATACCCGTAATAAATGGCCTTAGTGCTATTAATAAGCGTGTAAGCACCTGTTTCTTTTGAAGAAGTGTTGAATTGGATTAAGGGGTTATTGTTATTAGCTATAATCGTCGCTGTGCCTTGAGCGTTGATAATAGCATGGCTAACTGAATGGCTGAGGTTAAACACCAAATCGCCATAGCTATTAAAATTCCCCATGACATTCAAGCCACTAGCGTTAGTGCTTAAGGTCGCTTGTTGGTTTAAGGTGAAATCACCATTAATGTTAGCTGTAGAGTTAGAGGCGTTGTTAAAAGCGTTAGTGATCGTTAAATTATTGGCTTGCAAGGTCGCGTTTCCATTGAGATTGAGCGTGCCTATAACGCTATTATTTTTCACTTGAGACAAATCAATAGCCCCATTAGAAGCGATGACGCCTAAGAAAGTGAAGTTGTTAGCGCGCACGCTTAGAGATTCATTAGTGGGGGTTACGCTAGAGTTTGTAGAAGAGCTGTTTTTGGTTGTGGGGCAATTGGCTAAATTGACACAAATTTCCCCTTTTTGAACGCTCACATTATTCAAACCTGCATTAAGGCTTAAGCCATTAGTAGCGTTTAGGGTGGTGATATTGATATTAGAAACACCATTAGAAGCAAAAATCAATGCGCCTTGATACTTGCTAAAATCAATCGTATTATCGCCATTAAAAATAATAGACTTGTTGGCGACAAAATTCAAACTGCCCCCTGTAGCGTTGCTAAAAGAGCTATTATTGACAAAAACATAGCCATTGCTTAAAAAATTAAAATACCCTTTTTGCCAAAAATCATGCAAGCCTCTAGGCGATAAAAGAGCGCCTAAATCGTTTTCTTTGAGCGCGTTTTGTAAAGAGGGCGGCAACACGCTCCCCAAACCTTGATTATAAATGCCGCTTAACCCGCCTTGAGAAATAATATTATTAATGATATTGCTCACTAAGCCTTGATTTTCTAGCGTTTTAACAACATCTTGTCCTAAAAACTCGTTCAACAAGTCGTTCGCCACCACACCAATGTCTTTTTGCAAGCTTGTAGGAGGATTAGTAATGTCTTTTAAAACCACGCTTAAAATAGAGCTTAATTCAGAAGCGTCTATATACCCACCGATGAAATTCAAAAGCCCTTTATCGTCTAGCATGCTTTTTAAAGACTGCTTAGCAAGGTAGTTTTCTATGATGGATGGGGTAACAAAATTACCAAAAATGCTTAGTTTTTTACTGATAATATTTTGGATTGCATTCATGACCCCACTATTATTCAATAAATCATCTAAATTATTTTGACCTATAAGTTGGCCTAAGGTTTCACTTTGCAAGCTAGTGGGTAATTCTTTACTCAAAGGGCTTAGAGCGTTTTCTACAAAGTTCCCTAAACCGCCGGCTTGCTTGATTTTTTCCATAGCCACTTGACTGAGAACATTCGCTAAATTCCCTTGATTAAAGATTTTATCAATCCCTTCTTGACCCAAAAGATTAAAGATATTATCTGTGGCTTGAGCTTCTATATTAGCTTTATTCAACACTAAGTTATTAGTGCTTTGAAAGGTTACATCCGCACTCCCTCCGCTTTCAAAGGCGTTAGCACTTCCAAGCGTTCCAGTGATATAAATGCTTTTAGCTTTAAAATTAGCGTTGATGTAGCCTAAATAGGGGGAAGTTGAGCCTAATAATTGCCCCAAGTAAGTGTTTCTAAAAGAAGAACAAGTGGCGCTATCTAGCACGCAAGGACTGCTATAGCCATTGCCCCCAAACCATATAGAGCTGGTAGAGTTTGTAACATTATCTTGGGTAGCGCCTATAATTAGATTCCCGTTACTAAAGGTTTGATTGATGTTGTCAGCCAAATGGTTGATCGTTTCTAGGAGTGCTTGCTTTTTCGTTTGGGTGATTTTAATCTTGTCTAAGAGTTGCAACACTTCATTGATGTTAGTGATATTGTCTAATTGATTGGATTCAATCATTTCTTTTAAGGTAGCGGAATTTTGAGAAAGGATCCCTAAAAGCGTTTTTAAATTTTCATTAGAAAAACCCTTATTGTAGATATTCAAACTATTCAAAGGCTGGTTAAATGGGCTATAAGTGCCTGGGGTTTGAGGCGTTTGAGAGCCTTTAGGGGTGAAAAGACCTTTAATGTTGCTTGTCAAGTAATAAGTGCCTGCTTGGTTATCGCTATAATCATAGTTATAACCGGTAGGATTTTGCTTAGAAGCTTGGTAATTATAAAGCTCAGGAGCGATATTAAAAATAGTGTTAGAAGCCGAGTTGGGGTTATTAAAAACTTCTATGGTTAAATCCCCATTTTTAATGCTCTCTTGAATGATTTGAGAAGAATTGAGAGGGTTTATAAACGACCAAGTTTGAATGTTATTGTTATCGCTATAGGTAGCGTTTTGGATTTTCATGCCATAAAAAAGGATTTTTTCATAGCCATTAGCCCCACTAATGCCAGTAATCCCTTTTTGAGCGTTTAGGATGTTGTAGGTTACAGATTTTGTAATATTATCAAAAATATTGATGTCAGATAAATTAATATCCCCATTATTCCCTAAAACAAACTGCCCGCTAACGCTCATTAAAGCTTTAGTCAAAGAGGGTGCATAACCATTAAAATTCAACGCCCCATTAGCCGTAAGGTTATTAAAACTCAATGAGCTTGTGCTGTCAAAATTAAAGCTTGCTGTATCAATAGTCGTGTTGCCTCCAAAATCAGCCTGGCTTGTGCCTTGAAAATTGATATTAGCGTTTAAAGAGCTTGTGTTACTAGCCGATAAAACGCTATCGTCTAAATTGATAGTGGTGTTGTTTGAAAAACTAGCGTTAGAAGCGTTGAGCTTGCTACTAGCGTTAAGACTGAGTGTCCCGCCATTAAAAAAGAGGCTACTAAAGGTTGCTTGACTTCCATTATAAATATTGAGACTCGTTTGATTGTTAAAAGCGCTTGTGCCATTGGCATTCAAAACGCTTTGATTGTCTAAACTTAAATTAGAATTATTATCAAGCGTTAAAGAATTTTTAAAAGCGGCTTGACTTTTATTGCCAAGCGTGATATTAGCGTTGTTTTGCAAGGTTGTATCGCCATTAAAGTTCAGCAAACTTTGAGAGCTGAGCATAAAATTCGTGTTGCCTAAAAGCTGTGTCGTAGCGTTAAAATTGCTTGTCCCCCTAGAATACAAGACATTGAAAACCGCTTGCGTGTTATTGAAAATAAGGCTATTAGCCTGCAAATTATAGATTGCTCCACCATTCAAACGAGAATTGATAAAGCTTAAAGAATTAGAAGCGTTAGCGCTGATAGTGCTTGATCCTCCAGGGTTTGTAAAGCCGCTGAACGAAGCGTTAGAAAACGAAATATTCTTAGCGCTAAAACTGAATTTCCCCCAAGTCATATCGCTAAAACTAGAATTGGTTACGCTGATATTATTTAGAGCGTCAAAAGCGGCATAGGAATGCTGACTAGCCCCCGTTTGAATCATTTTAGTAACGGTTTCAGCGTCATTATAATTCAAGCCATCCATAGTGATGTTATCGCTTGCTTTAAAGGTAATGTTCGCTCCCCCACCATCTGAATTTGAAACGCCTTCACCGGTTTTAAAATTATTGGTCAAGTAAATGTTGGCCGCATTAAAAGTTCCCGTAATATAGCCAAAGCCTCCATGCCCTATCCAAATCAAGCCGTTATCATTCACGCTCTCTGTGTTATTCCCTATGATCAAAGTGCCATTTTGGATATTGACGCTAAAACTTCTTCCAAACAAATTGGCTGTATAAGTGCTGAGCGTGTTAGCGCTTTGACCGCTCTGTCCTGAAAGATTGGGATCAATATAATAAACGCCTTGTTTTGAGTAAGTTTGATTTTGGAGGTTATAGACCCCATTCCACACATTCGTTGTGGGTAAATTTTGAGTAGGGGGTGTGGGTGGAACTTTATTAGGGGGAGTGTTTGGCGCGGTGTGTTTTGTAGGAGTGGGTGTGGGGCTTGTAGGCTTAGCGTTAGCTATCGCTTGTTCCAATTCTTCTTGTTCAGTATTAAAAGCGTTTTCTTCGTTTTGTAAGGTTTGTTCATCTTGTTGCTCTTTATCTTGCGCTTGATTGAAAGCTTGTTCGTTAAAGCCTGTTTTAGAGTTGGCTAATTGTTTGAGCTTGTCTAAATCTCCTTGTAACGCTTGTTCATCTTGAGCGATTTGTTGGTTAGTGTTTTCTAAACCTTGAGCGTCTTTAGCGATAGTAGCATTTTTGCTTTGAGTGTAGCTTGTATCATTGCTTGCGATCGTGTTGTCGCTAGTAACATTATTTAAAGCGTTTTGGGAGTTACTCAAGTCTTGTTGGTAGGTTTTTTGGGCTTGAGCTTGTTCTTGTTTTTGTTCTTGAGCTTGTTGTATCGCTTGCTTTAATCCCTCTTGTTCAGCGTTAAAAGTCTTTTCTTCGTTCTGTAAGGTTTGTTCATCTTGTTGTTCTTGTTTTTGCGCAGTATTAAAGGCTTGTTCGTTAAAGCCTGTGGTGGAGTTGGCTAATTGTTTGATTTGAGCTAAATCTTTTTCTAAGGCTTGCTCATCTTGTTGGATTTGTTGGTTGGTGTTTTCTAAACCTTGAGCGTCTTTAGCGATAGCGGTGTTTTGATTGTTGGTGTAGTCTGTATCATTGCTTGCGATCTTACTATCATCAGCAGCGTTATTTAAAGCGTTTTGGGAGTTACTCAAGTCTTGTTGGTAGGTTTTTTGGGCTTGTTGTTGTAAATCGTCTCCTAAAAATTGGGTAATGATGGATTGTTTGTTAAAGGTTTCTTGTAAGGTTTCATCTTGCCCATTAATATCAAAGGTTACATCATAAGTGTTATTACCCACTCCAACATGGCTAATAGCTTTATCGCCCTTATAGTTGATTAGATCCCACAAATAGCTTTGATAAACCCCATACTGGATCGCTCCGTTTGTAGTGAGAATGTCATAGGTTTGATTATTATTAAGGGTTTGATTGAGGTTAAAAATCGCACCAGAACCAAAAGACACACTGCCTTTAAGGCTAGCAAAAGGCGAACTTGAATTTAAAGTGTTAGCGCCTGAAAAACTCACCTTGCTTGTATTAAAGTTGTAAGTGCCTTGATTGAAGGTGTCGTTATTGAAGCTGGCGTTGTCAGTAAAGTTGTAAGTACCTTGATTGAAAGCGCTGTTATTGAAGCTTAAGTTAGCGCTGTTAGTGAATTTGTAAGTCCCTTGATTGAATTTCGTTTTGTTAAAGGAGATAGTGCTGTTAGTCCCATTCCCGCTGAAACTAAAGCCCCCATTGGTATCATCTGTAAAGCTAGAGCCGCTCACATTGATGTTAGAGCCTTTAAAATTCATGTAAGAGTGCTGTGTTCCTGCATCGCTGTTATCAAAGCTGGCTTGATTGATAGTGATATTGTTAGCCGCATTAAAATTGAGAGTGGCCCCACCGCCATCAGCGTATGAGTTGCCGGTTGTGATACGGCTAGAATTAAAATTAATCGTTTGAGCGTCATAAGTGCCTGTGATATACCCTACATCACCTCCATTAATACCCGTGCCTCCAAAGCGGATATTCCCTCCCACATTAAGCGTGCCGCCATTGAATTTTTGTGTGAAACTAGCCCCACCAGCACTATAAGTGGTAAGGGTGTTCAAATAATAAGTCCCAGAGCCTTGAGCGCTACTAAAAAGGCAATAGGAGTTGTGCGTGGGTGAATTAGGGCCGCTTTCAATATTATCTTGATAACTCCAAGACGACCATGACCAATAACGGCACTCGTTAGCCCTTAGGTGAGATAATCCCCCCAACGCTCCTATCAATAAAACCGAAGCTTTTAAAAAAGATTTGTTTTGATTAAAGGGCTTTTTAATGGATTTTGTTTTTTTATGGCATTTTAAGGGCTTTTCACGCTTCAAGATTTGATTCAATTTGAAAATTTTCTTTGAGATCTTGTTTAATTTGAAAGATCCCTTAGAAATAAACTTAGAAATCAATCTAACCTTTTTAAACGCCATTTAAAACTCCAATCGTTTTTATAAATCTCACATTATACAACTTGATGTTAAACAAACTCAAAAAGATTCGCAAAATGACTTAATAATGATACACAAATTGTGCCATATCTACCAAACGATTAGAATACCCCCATTCATTATCATACCACCCCATGATTTTGACCATATTCTCTAGCGTGAAAGTCAAATCAGGTGCGATTATGACGCTACTAGGGTTAGAAATGAAATCAGAACTCACCCTTTCTTTTAAATCTATCTCTAACACGCCTTTTAAAACCCCTTTGGAAGCTTCAATCAACAAATCATTGATGGGCTCTTTAGGGGCCTTTTTTTCTAAAAACAAACTCAAATCTATCATGGACACATCAAGGCTAGGCACTCTCACGCTATGCCCATGCATTTTGTTTTTGAGATTGGGTAAAACTTTATGCAAGGCCAGAGCGGCTTTAGTGGTGGTGGGGATAATGTTGCTTGCAGCCGCTCTTGAGCGCCGTTTGTCCAAAGGGTGGGCCAAATCAATGAGTTTTTGATCGCTTGTATAACTATGAATGGTCGTTAGCATGCCCTCTTTAATGTTAAAAGCTTTATCTAAAATAGCGCAAATGGGTGCGATAGCGTTAGTCGTGCAAGAGGCGTTAGAAACAATGGCCTGGTTTTGATAGAGGAAATGATTGACCCCATACACCAAAGTAGGGTATTGTTTTTCATCGTATTCGCCCACAAAGGGAGCGGATAACAGAACCTTTTTAGCCCCAAGCAAAAGATAATTTTCCAGCGTTTTAGGCTCTAAAAACTTCCCTGAACACTCTATGATAACATCCACGCCCCTCAAGTCTTTGATGCTATTAAAAACAGGGATTTCTAACGAGCCGATGATAAGCTTGCAATTAGAGTAACGCGCCTCTTTATTGAGCAGCCCATGTGCGCTGTCATGCTCTAAAAGATAAGCGAGAATTTCCCAATTAGCAGGGTCATTGATGCCTATCACTTCTAGTTGAGGGTTATCGCTACGCTCTAAAATCGCTCTTAAAACGCATCTCCCAATGCGGCCAAATCCATTGATAAAAATTTTCATCGTAACCATTATCCTATTTTCAGACTTCAATTTCAATTTTAGGGGGTTTTGTTTGGTATTTTACTACATTTTGCGCTATTATATCGGACCTAGCTATAGGGTTAATTAAAATTATTTATTGAGTTGAAATTCAAGGAGTAAAACATGGCATTGTATGACAGAGCTAATTCTCATAATGCGTATGCAGAAGATTCTTTATTGCATGAAAGCGAGCTGGTGGGTTTTGTTAAAACGACTTACAAGTTCTTTGCAGGCAGTTTGCTATTAGCGACTATTGGGGCGTTACTAGGTTTAATGAACTTTCAAGCCGTAGTGCAGTATAAATGGGTGTTTTTTATCGCTGAAATTGCAGCGTTTTTTGGTTTGATGTTTTCTAAATCCAAACCTGGGTTGAATCTATTCATGCTGTTTGCTTTCACTTCATTATCAGGGGTTACTCTAGTGCCTTTGTTGGGCATGGTGATTGCAAAAGCTGGTTTAGGAGCGATTTGGCAAGCTTTGGGCATGACGACTATTGTTTTTGGTTTGATGAGCGTGTATGCCCTTAAAACTAAAAACGACTTAGCGAATATGGGTAAAATGCTCTTTATCGCTTTGATTGTGGTGGTGGTGTGTTCGCTTATTAACTTGTTTTTGGGTAGCCCCATGTTCCAGGTTGTCATTGCGGGAGCGAGTGCGATATTATTTAGTCTTTACATCGCTTATGACACCCAAAACATCGTTAAAGGCATGTATGATAGCCCCATTGATGCGGCGGTGAGCTTGTATTTAGACTTTTTGAATGTCTTTATTTCTATCTTGCAAATCATCGGTATTTTTTCAGACAGAGACAAATAGTTTGAAAAAATAGGGGGGGATACCACGCAAAAACCTAATAAAAAATACTTTAAAATATTGATAACGCTTCGTTTACATTCTTTCTTTAAGGATTAGTGATGCCTAAACGCACCGATATTTCCAACATTCTACTGATAGGATCAGGCCCTATTGTGATCGGGCAAGCTTGTGAGTTTGACTACTCAGGGACTCAAAGTTGTAAAACCTTAAAATCTTTAGGTTATAGAGTGATCTTAATCAATTCTAACCCGGCCACCGTGATGACTGACCCTGAATTTTCTCATCAAACTTATATCCAACCCATCACTGGAGAAAATATCGCCGCTATCATCAAAAAAGAAAAGATTGACGCTATTTTACCCACAATGGGCGGGCAAACCGCTTTGAATGCGGTCATGCAAATGCACCAAAAGGGCATGTTAGAAGGCGTGGAGCTTTTAGGGGCTAAGATTGAAGCGATCAAAAAAGGCGAAGACAGGCAGGCTTTCAAAGAAGCGATGTTAAAAATCGGGATGGATTTGCCTAAAGGGCGTTACGCTTATAGCGAGTTAGAGGCCCTAGAAGCCATCAATGAAATTGGCTTTCCAGCCATTATCAGAGCGAGTTTCACTCTGGCTGGGGGAGGGAGTGGGGTCGCTTACAATATTGAAGAGTTTCAAGAATTGGCTAAAAACGCCCTAGACGCTTCGCCCATTAATGAAATTTTGATTGAAGAGTCCTTATTGGGGTGGAAAGAATACGAAATGGAGGTCATACGAGACAATAAGGATAATTGCATCATTGTGTGTTGCATTGAAAATATTGACCCCATGGGCGTTCATACCGGTGATAGCATCACCATCGCTCCAAGCCTCACCTTAACCGATAAAGAATACCAACGCATGCGCGATGCGAGCTTTGCGATTTTGAGAGAAATTGGCGTGGATACGGGCGGGAGTAATGTGCAATTTGCGATCCACCCCGAGACTTTAAGAATGGTTGTGATTGAAATGAACCCACGAGTGAGCCGCAGCTCCGCATTAGCTTCAAAAGCGACCGGATTTCCCATTGCAAAAGTCGCTACCATGCTTGCGGTGGGTTTTAGCTTAGATGAAATCCAAAACGATATTACCAACACCCCGGCGAGTTTTGAGCCTAGTTTGGATTATATCGTGGTGAAAATCCCTCGCTTTGCGTTTGAAAAATTTGCCGGTGTTTCTAGCACTTTAGGGACTTCTATGAAAAGCATTGGCGAAGTGATGGCGATAGGGGGGAATTTCTTAGAAGCCCTACAAAAAGCGTTATGCTCTTTGGAAAACAATTGGCTAGGGTTTGAATCGTTAAGCAAAGATTTAGAAATGATAAAAAAGGAAATCCGCCGGCCCAATCCCAAACGCTTGCTCTATATCGCTGATGCGTTCAGACTCGGCGTTTGTGTTGATGAAGTGTTTGAATTATGCCAGATTGACAGGTGGTTTTTATCTCAAATCCAAAAGCTAGTCAAAGCAGAAGAAAGCATCAATTCTAGCGTTTTAACGGACGCCAAGAAATTAAGAGAGCTTAAAAATTTAGGCTTTAGCGATGCTAGGATTGCCGCTAAAATCAAAGAAAATGAAAATTTAGAGGTGAGTCCTTTTGAAGTGGAATTAGCCAGAATGCATTTACAAATCGCGCCCCATTTTGAAGAAGTGGACACTTGCGCGGCGGAGTTTTTATCGCTCACGCCTTATTTGTATTCCACCTATGCCCCTAACCCTTTGCCCCCTATTGAAAACAAACAAGAAAAACAAGAAAAGAAAATCCTAATCATAGGCTCTGGGCCTAATCGCATCGGTCAAGGCATTGAATTTGATTATTGTTGCGTGCATGCGAGCTTTGCTTTGAAAGATTTAAACATTAAAAGCGTCATGCTCAATTGCAATCCAGAAACTGTTAGCACGGATTATGATACCAGTGATACGCTCTATTTTGAACCCATTCATTTTGAGTGCGTGAAGACTATCATTCAAAGGGAGTGCGTGGATGGCATCATCGTGCATTTTGGGGGACAAACCCCTTTAAAACTCGCTAAAGATCTAGCGAAGATGCAAGCCCCCATTATTGGCACGCCTTTTAAGGTGATTGATATTGCAGAAGACAGGGAAAAATTTTCCCTCTTTTTAAAAGAGCTTGACATTAAGCAGCCCAAAAACGGCATGGCTAAGAGCATTGATGAAGCTTATAGCATCGCTAATGTGATTGGTTTCCCTATTATTGTGCGCCCTAGTTATGTGCTGGGCGGCCAGCACATGCAAATTTTAGAAAATATTGAAGAACTGCACCATTATTTAGAAAGCGTTACGCATGCTTTAGAGATTATCCCTAAAAATCCGCTCCTCATTGATAAGTTTTTAGAAAAAGCGGTGGAATTAGATGTGGATGCTATTTGCGATAAAAAAGAGGTCTATATTGCCGGCATTTTACAGCATATTGAAGAAGCCGGAATCCATTCAGGCGATTCGGCGTGCTTTATCCCTTCCACTCTAAGCCCTGAAATTTTAGATGAAATTGAGCGGGTGAGCGCGAAAATCGCTCTGCATTTAGGCGTGGTAGGGCTATTGAATATCCAATTTGCTGTGCATGACAACACGCTCTATTTGATTGAAGTCAATCCCAGAGCCAGCCGAACCGTGCCTTTTTTAAGCAAGGCTTTAGGCGTTCCTTTAGCCAAAGTTGCGACTAGGGTTATGGTGTTAGAAGATTTGAAAGAAGCCTTGAAGTTCTATGATAAAAAAAATATCGTGGGATATTCTAAAGGCGTTTATAAGCCTAAAATGCCCCATTTTGTGGCTTTAAAAGAAGCGGTTTTCCCTTTTAATAAACTTTATGGATCGGATTTGATTTTGGGGCCTGAGATGAAAAGCACCGGCGAAGTGATGGGGATTGCTAGATCTTTAGGGTTGGCTTTTTTAAAGGCTCAAACGGCTTGCTTTAACCCCATTAAAAACAAGGGGCTTATTTTTGTTTCTATTAAAGATAAGGATAAAGAAGAAGCGTGCGTTTTAATGAAACGATTGGTTCAGTTAGGCTTTGAATTGTGCGCCACAGAAGGCACGCATAAAGCTTTGGAAAAAGCCGGGGTAAAGTCTTTAAAGGTGCTTAAAATCTCTGAAGGCCGCCCCAATATCATGGATTTGATGATGAATGGGGAAATCAGCATGGCTATCAACACCAGCGATCACAAATCTCAAGATGACGCCAAACTCATCCGCACTTCTGTGCTTAAAAACCATGTGAGTTATTTCACGACTTTAAGCACGATAGAAGTCTT